>NZ_CP115160.1:2971388-3279444 GCF_027594545.1 Algoriphagus sp. TR-M9
CTCTACAATAATCACCGCTCCGTCTATGATAATACCAAAATCAATGGCTCCCAAACTCATCAAATTGGCATCCACACCAAAAATATACATGAGGGATAAGGCAAAGAGTAAGCTAAGCGGAATCACTGAAGCCACTACCAACCCAGAGCGTAGATTCCCCAGCAAAATCACCACCACGAAAACCACGATCAAACAACCCAAAATGAGATTTTCTGCAATGGTAAATGTAGTCTTGCCTATTAATTCGGACCTATCCAGAAACCCATTGATTACTATCCCTTCAGGAAGTGTGCTCTTGATACTTTCCAGTCTTTCATTGACCCGGTCTATGGTTCCTTTGGAATCTGCCCCCTTCAGCATCATCACCTGTCCCAGTACCTTTTCCCCTTCTCCATTGGCTGTAATGGCCCCGAATCTATTGGCATGCCCAAAGCCCACTTCTGCGACATCACGAATATAAACCGGAGAACCGTTTCTGCTTTCCACTATTATATTTCCAATATCCTCTAGTGAGGACACCAGTCCCTCACCACGGATAAAAAAACTCTCATTGGTCTTTTCTATATAGCCTCCACCGGCGATAGAGTTGTTTTGCGCCAGTGCCTCATACACTTCCACCAGGTCTAGCTGCATGGCTTTGAGACGCTCCGGATTGATGGCTACCTCATACTGCTTAAGGTAACCTCCCCAGGTATTCACCTCTACCACACCTTCTATCCCGGATAATTGTCGGCGCACGATCCAATCCTGAATAGTACGGAGCTCCGTGATATCATATTCCTGCTCATAGCCTGGTTCCACGTCGATCACATACTGAAAAATCTCGCCCAACCCGGTACTGATCGGCCCCATTTCAGGCGACCCAAACCCCTCTGGTATGCTCTCCTCGGCCACTTTGATCCGCTCTGCTATCAGCTGCCGAGGCAAGTAGGTGCCCATTTTGTCCTCAAAAACAATGGTAACTACTGATAGCCCAAATTTAGAAACAGAGCGAATTTCCAGTACGCCTGGCAAATTTGCCATTTCCAGTTCTACAGGGTAGGTCAGATATTTCTCCACATCTTCGGTAGCGAGATTTCTGGAGGTGGTGATGACCTGCACCTGATTCGTGGTGATATCCGGTACTGCGCCTATGGGAAGATTACTGAGCGCAAAGACTCCAAAACCTATCCAGGCAGCGACAAAAATGAATACAATGAGCTTGTTGGCAAGGCTCCATTGAATGATACGATCTAACATGCGAGCGGCTAAATTTGAATTACAAAATTGCCCCTCGCCAGCTATAAAGCCTTAAAATCTTCCTTAAGATTACCTTAAATTTTCTTTTCAAAAATCAATCGGAAAACACTCCCCTTCCCTGTTTCACTTTCTACTTCCACCTGAATATGTGATTCGTTGGCGAGTTTCCTGACAATAGCCAGTCCCAATCCAGTTCCGGACACCCCTGGGTTTGCGGCCACATCCCTATAAAAAGGGTCAAAGATCTTTTCTAAAGCCTCATCGGAAATTCCGCTCCCCTGATCTTCTACCTGTACAAAAGGAAGAGCATCATGAATCCCTAATTTCAAATTGATGGGAGAATCTCCAGCTGAGTATTTCAGGGCATTCTGCAAAAGGTTATTGAAGATCATCTGCAAAGAGCCTTCATTGACCCTTACAAAAAGTGGTTTGCTCAAATTAGTCTGCAAGCTCACCTCTCGCCCACTCTCTCCTTTGTGTCGCGCTACTATATCCCTAGTAAAGGAGAGGAGTTCCACCTCGTCAATAGATGCTCGTCCGTTATTACCGACCCGTGCGAGGGAAAGCAACTGATCGATCATAGCTGACATTCTATCTATGCTACCCAACGTCATCCGGATTTTTTCTTCATACTCTTGTCCGGTTCTGGGCTTTCGGATGAGCACCTCCAAAGTACCTTTCATGACCGCCAGCGGGGTTCTAAGTTCATGTGAGGCATCTGAGGTAAATTGCTTTTCACGGATCAAAGCCTGCTCCAACCTGGCCAAAAGGCCATTGATGGACCTGGTCAGCTGCGCAATTTCATCGTCGGGTTCCACCTCAGGTACGCGCTCATTGAGGTTACTTTGGGAGATCTGGTTGGTCTTAGCTATGATGTTTTTGATGGGCTGAATGCTTTTCCCAGCCAGAAAGCGCATGGAAAGAAACAAGGAAATCAATATCCCCGGATACAAAATCAACAGTATATTCCTCAGATTGGTCAACAGATCCCGGGCATCTTCAAAGGACTTGGCTACCAGCATATAGCCTTCATCTCGGCCCTCATGCTTCAAGGGAATCTGCATCTGTCTCACCTCCCGACTTCCAGTTTTCAAAGTCCAGGCCTCATCTTGGTGCGCACGATCGGGGTAAAAGCTCAGGTGGTTTTCTCCCAGATTCGGGGAGCGGTCCATGGATAAGCCTTGTGTGTCTACTATTTCTATGAAAATCGGATTGAGCTGGATCTGACTATGCTCCTGCTCCTGCCATTCATCTTTGTGGGCAAATTTGATCTCCCCTTCCACCAAAAAAATCTGGCCCAGATGCTTATCCGTCTCCAGTTTTAGTTCACGATCTATACTCTGCACCACGGTATAGTCCACCACTACGTAGATGATGGCAAACACCAGTAAGACCAACAGTGCGGTTACTAATGTAAGCCTTCGGGCGATGCGCTCTTGATAGGATACACTCATTGTTCTTTGGCTATATAACCCACTCCCCGCACAGTATGAATCAGATTATCCTCTTGATGAAAACCCAGCTTTTTGCGCAGCGAATTGATAAAAACATCGATCACTCCGGTGTTATATTCAAAATGAATATCCCAAACTTGCTCGATAATGCTGGTGCGCCGGCATACTTCACCTTTGTTTTTCATCAGAAATTCCAAAAGAGCGAATTCCTTCTGCGTGAGAACCACCTCTTCATTGCCTTTGTAAACCTGATGTTTTGCCGGATATAAACGGACAGATCCTAGCGCATGCACTTCCGGTTCTATTTGCTTTTGGCGCAGCTGCACCCGTATCCGTTCCAGTAATTCTTCAAAGTGAAAGGGCTTTTTGATGTAATCGTTGGCGCCGGACTGCAATCCTGCTATGGTTTCGTCCACTGTATCTTTGGCCGTAAGAAAAATAACTGGGGTCCGCTTATTTTTTTCCCTAAATGCCGAGCAAAGTTCCAGTCCGCTCATCCCCGGCAGCAACCAATCCAAAAGAAGCAGGTCAAAATCGCCCTCCTGAGCCAAATCCAAGCCGGAAGGGCCTGTTTCGGCCACAGTCACCTCGTAAGATTCCTCTTCCAAACCTTGCTTGAGAAAACCCGAAATCCCAGGCTCATCCTCTACGACTAGAATTCGCATAGCTACTTTTTCTTTTGCTACGCAAAAGTTACTAATTCAATGCAAAGCACCTGATTAAAAGGCTTAAGATTTCCTTAATGTTTTGATTTTCCCGGCATATAATCTGCGACACTAAGCCATTTCTGCGACACGTGGCTGGTTTTGCTTTTTCTTAGCGGGCTTCTTTTTACGTTTGTTCCACCAGATCAAGGTACCGGTGATAGGTAAACTGGTCGCTACTAAACAAGCGATAAACCACAGTAATTTGCTGAATTGGCTAAAAATATCACCCACATGAAGTGACTTGATGGATCTACCGATCTGCTGGCGGACAGACATATCCGAAAACAGCTTCGCTTCAGTCACTGACATATCAGATGCAGAAAGTGTCAACTGATCCGCTCCTGCTCTAGCGAAAAACCCTGTACGATACTTACTCACCTGCACTGGGTCTCCTGATTTGGAAGGCAAGGAAACCCTGATATTCCCCTCATAGGGCAGTTCCTTATTGGTACTTGCAAAAACATCTTCCAGTGAAAAAGCAGCTAGTTCCCCGGCTGGTTCCTCTTGGGCTGGTTCCGGCTTTTGACGTTCTCCCTTGGCTGAAGCTTCACCTCTTTGGGTAGGAGCCTGATAGGTATCAAACATTTTTTGATACCCCTCTCTGTACCAAGTAAAAGACCAAAATGGCCCGGTAGCTCCCATGATAAAGAGGAAAATCAAGGAATAAAAAGCAAGGGTATTATGCAGGTCATGATTGACACGCTTCCAGTTTCCTGACCATTTAATCTTCAGTCCCTGCTTGTAGTTTTTGACTTTATTTGGAAACCAAATCACTATTCCGGTGATCACACCCAGTAGAAACAAAAGTGTAGCGATGCCATTGATCAACCTGCCCAGGTCCCTATTGCCCATACTTTCCAGAATGGGGGTCTCCACTCTATCTAAAAGCAACCATCTGTGCAGACTGAACATGTAGCCCATAAACTCCGCTGTAGCAGTTTTGTCCGAACTGTTGGAGACAATCTCCGCCGTATAGGGGTTCACATAATAGGTAGTTCCTCTGCCTTTTTCTCCTTCTTCTTTTAAGGTAAACTGTACCGTACGGTCAGCTTCTTCATTCCACATCAACCCCACTACATCCGCTCCGGTTTGGCTCTCCAGTTCAGCTTTTAACCGATCAGCAGAAAGCCGCTCTCCCTGCTCCTCCACAAAATACCGCTCAGAATCCATGAATTCCCGGATTTCTGTATTGTACACATAAATGGTCCCGCTAAAGCACACAGCTATTACCACCAGGCCGGAAATGAGCCCGGCATACAAGTGTATCTGATCAAAAATATTTCTGATGGTCTTCCAAGTGTTTGATTTGGTTGGCTTCATAGCGTGTTCAGGTTGAGGCTATTTGATGAAAAGATGAGGCAAAAATAATGAAGTTTTTTATTATTTAGATTTAATCTAATAAAAACTTAGCGCGAATATTTTCTTTCCTTCCAGCGAATGAATAGTTCGTAATGCATCAGGTCTGGTTGTACGAACCTGTGTGTGAAATTCTGGGAAATTCTATTGAACTATGGTCTCCGAAAGAATAAAACCCGGTAGCTATGGCAAGGTCAATACGCTTGTAAAAACTTTAGCCTGATCCCAAAAGCTACCCGGACCAGGCCAAACACCCTAAAATCGACAACCACCCTATTTTTTACTTTTTGTCACTTTTTTAAACATTTTATATTCTTTTTAAACCCTGATTTTAATAGATTCACAGAAAATAAGATAAATCAAGTTAATTTTTTAACCTGATTTGATCACCAAAGCAAACCACTCAACCTACCAATTAAGCCTACTTCTATGTCAGAGCACATTAAAAAAGAGCAGGAATTGATCTCAAAAATCCAAAAGGGTGATGAATCAGCTTTTGTGGAAGTATACCACCTTTACTGGAAAAGGCTTTTCAATTTCGGATACAAGAAGCTCGCAAAAAAAGAAATTGTAGAAGGGATAGTGCAGGAGGTATTTATTGATTTCTGGACCAAACGCCAAACATTGGACATTCATTCCTCCCTGACTTCCTACCTATTCACAGCTGTCAATTACAAAATAATCAACCAGTACAAATCTCAGGTAGTGAGGGAGAATTTTGCCCAGAAAGAGCGCAAAAAGGGGGAACAAAACGACTCCTCTACCGACGACAAGGTATTATTTGACGACTTGAAAGCCAATCTCAAAAGAGTCATTAATAGACTTCCCGCTCAGCGAAGACAAGTCTATCAACTCAGGCATAACCAAGGCTTAAGCAACATTGAAATTGCTCAAACCTTACAAATCTCAGTAAGTACGGTAGAAAAACACATGATTAAGGCAATGAAGGACATCCGAACAGGACTAAGAGAGTTTACCTTTTCCATATCCATCATGGCTTTGCTCAGCAGTATCTGAACCAGACTCAAAAACCAAAACACCTAGATTCGATTTATTGCAAATTTTCTACACACAGGGTTAAATAATTATTGTTTTTAATACAAAAAACGTAAAATGTTTATTTTTTGGTTTTTTTTGATAGACGAATAGCGGATTTTTTATTCTAAACTGACTAATAGGGTATAAAGCTAAATAATGGAAACAGGAAATTCAGGACATATTGAAAATACTGTAAACCTAGAGAGGTTTGATGAGGGGAACGAAGATGACTTTGTAGGACAAATGCCGGAAGAATCCCAACAAGCGCTAAAAGATAGAATGCTTACAGGAATCAGCTCCCGCATCCGTGAAATAGAAAAAAGGAAAAGCAAAAGACGGACTTATTTTAGAATTGCCGCATCAGTTGCATTGATCCTTGCCTTTGCTAGCTCATTCTGGATCCTAGCCAAACCTGATGAGGTAAGTTTTCAAACTGCCTCTAATGAAACTATGGAAGTAAATCTTCCGGATGGGTCAAAAGTGATCCTAAACTCCAACTCCAAGCTTAGCTATGCTAAAAGTGAAATCTGGGGATTTGACCGGAAAGTGACCTTAGCGGGAGAGGGGTACTTTGAGATTGCAAAAGATAAGAAGGAGAAGCGCTTTACCATCAATGAGGGTACCCTCATGGAAGTAGAGGTATTGGGGACAGAATTCAATTTCAAAAACCAGCACCCTGTCCATAAAGTGACCTTAATAGAAGGAAGCGTGGCTTTAGGCTATCAAGGAAAGTCCGGTTCTGCCAAGCACAGCATGGTACCGGGAGAAATGGTGAGGCTGGATCCTGGCAAACATGAATTGCATTCGAAAATAATCACCAACCCTGAAAGGTTGCTGGCCTGGAAAGACAGAAAATTGAAACTAAAGAATGAAAGTCTGGAAGAGGTGCTTGCGATAGTGAAGGAAGTGTATGACCTGAGACTTGAGAGTGAAAGCCTAGACCAAAAAGACCAACTGGTGTCAGGCAGTATACCCCTGACTGATAGTGCTGACGAAGTCATTGAAAACATTGCCATACTCTTCAATACGAAGCTGGATGTAGAAGAAAATTTAATACGAGTATTATAAATAACCGCCTGATGTTCGGCCGGACAGCAGGCAAAAAACCAACTATTAGTAACCAATAAAAATTGTTCGAGCAAAATGCTACCGATACGCGGGAGCTAAAATTACAAGGAAATAATCCTCAGGACATACCCCCTGAAGATGAAAGAATGACGCGCAGTAGCCCCAAAATAATCGCGAATAAACATTCTAACCACTAACCTATTAATCTATGCTCATCAAATTTACCCGTTTACTGTTGGTTGCCGGGGTATCCGGTGTGCTGGTGCTACCACCATCAGCCCAAGGCCAAACATTCGCCAAACTCGATAAAGACCCTCCAACTGCCACAGCGCAGGTAGGCCCTAAAAAGCTGGAATCAGCCATCAAAGAGCTGGAGGACCTCTACGCCATTTCTATCGCTTACCCTGCTCCCCTAGCAGAGCTGGAAGCGAAAATACCAGCAGCCATCAACACCAAGCTGTCTGCTGAAGAAAACCTAGCCAGAATCCTAAAGGGCAGTCAGATCAATTACAAAAAAGGTGCTGGCAACTTTTATATGCTAGAAAAATCAAACGCCACAAGCCTTGCTCCTAGCACCACAGCTAGAGTAAAACCTAAAATCGAAGCTGTTGAGCGGACGATTGAAGGACTGGTCTTGGACGATACGGATACTCCCATCCCTGGAGCCAGTGTATTGATCAAAGGGACCATGATAGGCGTAGTCACCGATGTGGATGGCAAATTCACCCTGACTATCCCAGATGAAAACTCAGAGGCGGTGTTGGCTGTTTCATTTATTGGCTTCACCACCCAGGAAATCCCCATTGGCACCACCTCGAATTTCACCATCAAGCTAGCTTCATCAGACCTAGCCCTGAACGAAGTAGTGGTGACTGCATTTGGATTGGAGCGGGACAAGAAAGCGTTGGGTTATGCCACCCAGAGTGTAGATGGAAAATCCTTAACAGAAGCTCGCCCCACAAACGTGGCAAACAGCCTCTCAGGCCGAGTAGCGGGTGTACAGGTCACCGGTAATTCCATGCCAGGAAGTGGGGCCCAGATCGTCATAAGAGGATCCTCCTCAGTAGCCGGTAACAACCAACCCCTGGTCGTAGTGGATGGAGTTCCCTTAGAGCAAACTTCCAGCCGTCAATACGGCAATGGACTTTCTGAAATCAGCCCAGACAACATCAAGGAAATGAACATCCTGAAGGGAGCCACAGCTGCTGCTCTTTACGGGTCCAGAGCTGCCAATGGCGTCATCATGATCACTACTAAAAATGGGTCTGACACCAAGGGACTGGGCATAGAATTCAACAGCAACATGACTTTTGACAACCCGCTGGTGAAACCTGATTTTCAAAACACCTATGGAGGCGGTGCAGGCTATCGCACCTGGTATGTGGATGGTAGAAATGGATTTGACGCGGATGGAATCCGGGGGACTGCGGGCGTAGACGAAAGCTGGGGAGCACCTATGGATGGCAGAATGGTGCCCTTATGGTATTCTGCTCCGGAGCGAGTTGCCTTATTACCCCAGCCAAATAACTGGGAGGAATTCTGGGAAACCGGTCAGAGCATCTCAAACTCAGTGGCACTTTCCGGAGGAAATGAGCAAGGAAGCTTTCGTGTAGCAATAGGGAGATTAGACCAGACCAGCATCATGGCTGACAATGACTACTTCCGAAACAATTTCAAACTCAACACCTCATATAAGTTCATCCCTGAACTTCAGATGAGTGTAAATGCCGAATACATCAAATCTGGCTCTGACAACAGAGGCTTTACAGGCAGTCAGGATTTCATCTGGGCACATAGACACACCGAATACGATAAACTAAAAAACTGGGAAGACTATTACGAAATCCAAAGGCTCACCTTCCGGGATGGTGATGATTATCCTTATGCCAACTGGCAACACGAGTACTTCTCCAATCCTTTCTACAACCAGAAATACCTTCCAAACTCCAATGAGAAGGACAGACTGGTAGGTAGTGTAGCCTTATCCTATGACCTGGGCGAAAACTTCAATATCATGGCCAGAACAGGGACAGATTACTGGACTGACACCCGCATTAACATCAACAGAGCAGAAAGCACGAAAAACAACGTCAAGAGATTTGGCGCCTATTCTGAAAATGTGTACTCCAGCCAGGAAACCAATAGTGACATCATCATCACTTTTGACAAGGACATCACACCAAGGCTATCATTGAAAGTACAGGGAGGGGCTATTAACCGGGTAAATAATTACAAAAGCACCTCAGTAAGTGTAGGAGAACTGACCATAGATGGGTTGTATAACCTTGGCAACTACGCCAGTCCGGTCACACCATCCAGCACCATTAGAGAACAAGTAGTCAATAGTGTTTTTGGCTCAGCACAATTTGGATTTAATAACTACCTGTTCCTGGATGTGACCGGAAGAAACGACTGGTCCAGTACTTTACCCACTTCGGACAATTCATTCTTTTACCCTTCCGCAGCACTGAGTGCCGTTTTAACAGATATTTTCGATGTGCAGTCAGGCTGGTTGTCTTTTGCAAAAGTAAGAGCAAGTTTGGCGCAAGTAGGAAATGATGCAGACCCCTATTTGTTGAATCAGGTTTACTCTTCAGAGGGACTTTGGGCGGGCACTACTCCTACCTATTCCGAGTCCAATGAAATTGCAAACCGAAACCTGAAGCCAGAAATCACCACCGGAAAAGAGGTAGGCGTAGATCTTAGATTCTTCGAAGGAAGAGTAGGCGTAGACTTCACTTATTACCACCAGTCTACTGTAAATCAAATCCTTGCAGTATCAATCTCCACAGCATCCGGCTACAGCAGCCAAATCCTGAATGCCGGAGAAATAACCAACCAAGGAGTAGAATTGACGATAAATGCCACTCCATTCAATACCGCTTCAGGATTTAGTTGGTATACCGCCCTGAATTTCTCCAGAAACAGAAACCAGGTAGTAGAACTGGCTGAGGGCCTTGAAAACTACATTTTAGGCTCACAAAACTCACTGACTTCAGAAGCCAGAGTAGGGCAGCCATACGGTTCGCTTTACGGCAGAAGATACCTGCGTAGCCCAGAGGGCGAGTTGATTTATAATAATGGACTACCAGTCCTGGAAGAAGGGACATTCATAGTCGGTAACATTCAGCCGGATTGGCTTGGAGGCTGGACTAACTCCTTTGCCTACAAAGGCATAGAGCTCAACACGCTGATCGATGTGAAAATGGGCGGGGATATTTTCGACGTGGGAACTGGACTGGCCAGAAAAACAGGTCAGTATATAGAAACCGAAGCCGGTCGAGAGGAAGGCGTAATAGGAAATGGAGTCATGAACATAGGTACTGCAGAAGATCCAGTGTATGTCCCAAATGATGTGATAGCCAACGCAACCACCTTTTGGAACTCGCAAAACCCGAGAACCTATCATGAATCAGGGATTTTTGATGGCACCTATGTCAAGCTTCGCGAACTATCTCTAGGCTATGTATTCCCAAAAAACTTCCTAGGAAACAGCTTCATCCAGTCCATGAAATTGTCATTTGTAGGCCGAAACCTAGCTATCCTATACAAGAACCACCCTCACATGGATCCTGAAGTGGATATGAAAGGCGGCAATGCCCAAGGCTTTGCCTATGGCCAGATGCCAACTACCAGAAGTTTAGGATTCAACTTAAACGTGACTTTTTAATCCAACCATCTACCTGTAAAGAACTAATCACATGAAATCGAGCATGACTAAAAAGCGACATTCTGCCATACTAGCGCGCAATGCGAGATTTCATCTGACCTTTTAAAAACAAATTATAAACAGATGAAAAGAATATATCAATATACGACCGCTATTCTCCTTCTGACTTTTGGTACGATGACTTCCTGTACCAAAGATTTTGAAGAGATCAATACTGACCCAAACAACCCCGTATCCATCTCACCTTCTCTGCTTTTGCCAAACGCAATTCAAACGGTAGTAGACCGATATTGGGGTCATAGCACTCGCTATCAGCGATTGAACATAGATGCGGCAATGTGCTGGATACAGCACTTGTCAAGAAACATCTACATCAATGCTGAGGGAGACAGCTACGAAATCCCACTGACCATTTCATCTGGGACCTGGAACAGTATTTACAACGAATCCCTGATCAATTTTGAACGGGTAAAAACGCTCTCGGCACCGGGATCTTCTTTTGAAAACGCCAATTATCAAGGCATTGCCATGACCATGCAGTCTTTTGCCTTTGCTTATCTGACAGATGTTTTTGGCCCCATCCCCTACACTGAAGCGCTACAAGGTACAGGCGAAGAACCTATCAACTCTCCTAAATATGACTCGCAGGAGGAAATCTATGCCGGAATCCTCAATGAACTGATGGAAGCAAATGACTTGCTGTCTACGGATGGACCTACCGTGGAAGGTGACATTCTCTTCAACGGAGACATCATGAAATGGAAGCGCTTTGCCAATTCTCTGACTCTTCGAATTGCCAATAGACAAGCCAGCCAAAAGCCGGCCGAATCCCGAGCTATAATGGCTCAGATTCTAGGTGACCCGAGCAAGTATCCCGTTTTCGAAAATGTAGAACAGGCAGCAGAACTACATCACTTTGATGTGATAGGCAGTAGAAACAAAATGTTTGATGTTTTCTCTACCCGGTCTGACTGGAACATCAGCAGTACCTTGATAGACAAATTACTGGAGCTGGATGATGAGCGGATTACCGTGTATGCCCAGCCTTTGGAAGACGGTTCCTATGCAGGCCTGCCTAATGGACTCACTGATGCTGCAGCAGGAACTTATAACGCTTCCAGAATCGGATTGAAATACCTAGACCCTACCGCTCCGAGCGTACTAATGACCTATGCGGAACTGGAGTTTATCAAAGCGGAAGCTGCGCTAGATGGAGACATCGAAGGTGATGCTGCTGAATATCTGGAGAGCGCCATCAAAGCCTCATTTAGACAGCAAGGTTTGATCATGCCGGATGACTATATGAGCAGAATAGGCGGAGTGACTAAAGAAAGCATCATGACGCAAAAATGGATAGCCCTATTCGGACAAGGGGTAGAAGCCTGGAACGAATACCGTAGAACTGGCTATCCGGTGATGCCACCCCCAAATCCTAATGCAGTTTTCTCAAATGAAGGGGTTTTACCTACCAGAATTGAATACCCAAGTTCTGAATACTCTCTGAACAAGACGAACCTAGACGAAGGCATCAGCAAACTGGGCGGGTCAGACAATATGAGAACACCTCTATGGTGGGTAGAATAATCCAATCAATCTCCAAAACTCAACAGACATTCCTATGAAAAACTCTATTAATAGATTATTGGCAATTGGAGCAGTAGTCTCCATGATATTCACTCAGTCCTGCGTGGAAACTGAGGAATTGGTCACTCCCAATGTGGCCGCCCCGGTTCTGATTTTATTTGAAGGCAATTCCTTCTCACCGGAATCTCCGGTAACTGTGGCTTCCAAGTTTTTGGAACTGGACAAAACAAACATTCTGGACCACACCCAGGGGATAGATTCCATCCCGGTATCTAATCTCGATATAGCGGTATTTATCAACAATACCACTGCGGTTGCCAGTCTGCTCACGGATGCAGCCGGTGCTGCCGAACTGGTGGTTTCCTGGTCCGAGCTAGGGCTATCTGAACCTACCTCAGGAAGCCAGGTACGACTGGAGTTTGTGGGCGAATACAAGGACATCCCTTTTCGGAAATACCACACCGTCAGAGTAAACTAAGCGCATTTATACATTAAAACTATTTGACTCTAACCTAAACACAAGATCATGAATCACACATTTAACAGAAGAACTTGGATCAAATCCAGCCTGATGGCCATGGGCTCAATGGCTTTGGCACCTGCATTTGCTTCCGCAAAAAATAAATCAATGGCTGTCTATCAGCCAGAATCCATCCTGAATGAGCATATCCCGGCATTTAATTTTGATGAGGCTAGACTGGTAGCCAAATTAAACGCTAACGAAAATCCTTACGGCCCCTCACCCAAAGTCATCAAGGCAATCTCCGACTCAATTTCCTTAGGCAACAGATACGGTCATGGAGAAGCAAGAGAGCTGCTGACCATGATCGCAGAAAAAGAAGGCGTAAGCCCTGATCACATCATGCTCTCTCCTGGTTCTTCGGATATTTTGGAGAAAGTGGCATTTGTCCAGTTTATGAATGGAGGAAACGTAGTCTCTGCAGATCCATCCTACATGTCACTGATGAACACCGCACAAAAACTGGGGGCTACCTGGAAACCCACCTTACTGACAAAGGACTTTCAGCACGATCTGGATGCTATGGAAGCTGCTGTAGATTCCGAGACTAATCTGGTCTATATCTGTAATCCAAACAACCCAACCGGATCGATCACTGATGCTACCAAACTTCGTGCATTCTGTTCCAAAGTCTCCGAGAAAACCCCGGTTTTTATTGACGAAGCCTATTTGGAATTTCTGGACAATCCTGAGAAAAGTTCAATGGTAGGCCTAGTAGCGGAAGGCAAGGATGTCATCATAGCCAGAACATTCTCTAAAATCCACGGAATGGCCGGCCTGAGAATCGGCTATATGGTGGCCCAGCCTGAACGGATCGAAAGCATCACTTCCAAAGTACGAAGTACCATGGGGCTATGCGTGACTTCTCTCAATGGAGCTATTGCCAGCTTAAAAGAAGAATCCTTTCTGAGCAGCTGTCGCGATATGAACACCGCTTGCAGAGAATATACCAAAGGAGAAATCGCAGCCATGGGATACGATATCATCCCATCCCATACCAGCTTTATGATCTTCCCATTGAGAATGGAGGGACAGCCATTTATGAAGGGAATGTATGATAGCGGAGTAGGCATACGGGTATTCAATATCGACAACAAACCTTGGTGCCGGGTAAGTATGGGCACCAAAGAGGAGATGGAAATCTTCGTCGATGCCTTCAAGAAAGTAACAGCATAGAACTAATTACAATATGAGTATTGCACTTCAAAAAACCTTATCGCTGATTCTTCTAATAGTTATTGGACTATTTCTTCAAAAAAAACTCCAAAGTGAAGATCAGAAAAAGGGTTTAAAAACAATCATACTCAACATCGCACTGCCAGCCATGATTTTCGTCGCTTTGCTGAAGATCGAAATCAATCCGGATTTAATGATACTACCGGTTTTGGCTTTGATTTTCAACATAGTGATGATTCTGGTCACGCGTTATGCACTACCGCTTTTTGGAGTGAAGGGAGATACCCCAGCCATGCGTACGCTGATGCTGCTTCTCCCCTCTTTGGCTCCTGGGCTCACCTGCTTCCCCTTTATAGTGGAATATCTCGGTGATGACGTGCTGGCCTGGGCAGCGCTTTCTGATATTGGAAATAAGATTTTTGTGCTCATTCTAGCTTATATGCTGGCTATGTCCTGGTATTACAAGAATCAAAGCCTGAAATCCAAATCCAATACTCAGAAAATCAAACAGCTGCTTCTGGCCATGGTCAGCGAACCCATCAACATGGTGATCCTAGTAGCTATTGGCTTGCTCAGTTTGGGTATCAACATGGATAATTTACCGGGTTTTCTCAGTGCCTCGGTACTGATGATGAAGGACATGATGACTCCCTTGGTCTTGATTTTCATAGGAATCGCAGTCATATTCAAGTGGGATCAGCTAAGGATGATTGCTTCTTTGCTCACTTTCAGAGCAGGGATCACTTTTCTGATTTCCGGATTGTTTATCTGGCTGGTTCCCATGCCTTCAGAGGCGGCTATCCTACTCGCAGTGGTTTTTCCACAGAGTGCAGTCAGCTTCTGGCCGTTTGCACACATGTCGGCAGTACGCAAGCTGGAGCATGAAAACGAAGACCAGAAAAGCAATCCCACATTCGATCTGGAACTTGGGGTCAATGTGCTGGCAGTATCCATGCCATTCAGCACCCTGCTCATTTTAGGGGTATTCACCTCTGGATCCTATTTCTTAAATCCCGTTCACGTAATTTCCATAGGCAGTATTATGATCGGAGCAGCCGTATTGCCAAAGGCAATCGCATTGGTGAAAAGCGCAGATTTCAGCTGGGAAAACCTGAGAGGAAAAGAACTTAAAGACAGTTCGGTAGAACAATAGCTAAGGGTTAGTTATACAATAGGTTTAACTTTGGAAATGCCCGGGTATTGCCCGGGTTTTTTTGCTTTTTGAAAAAAGAAGAGGTTTGCAGATCTTCCATATTTACCCTTAAATTGTCCTTTAAAAACCCCAATATGCCTAAAATCTACGCTTTACTTATTACCCTTTGCCTGGTTTCACTTGTATTTTCCTGTCAGCAAAACTCGGAAAAACCACTTCCTGAGCTCTCTCCAGAGTTTGAAGCAGTGCTGGATGCACATGGTGAGTGGGAAAAATGGTATCGGGCCAAAGCAGAAAGCTATGCCATGATCCATGAGGGAGTTATGACGGAGGAAGATGCATTTATCAACCTGGACAGCCGTAAAATCAGGTTATCAAACACAGAGTTTGAAATGGGATTTGATGGTGAGCAAACTTGGATCAGCCCAAACAGGGAAGCCTATAAAGGAAGATCACTGCGCTTCTACCACAATCTGTATTTCTATTTTTTTAATATCCCCTACATCTTTACAGATCCAGGGGTGACTGTTTCAAAATCCGACCCAAAAACAATCAATGGCAAGGAATACCCCACCTTCAGCGTGAGTTTTGATAAGGAAAAAGGAGCTAGTCCGGATGATCAATACTTCCTATTGATCAACCCTGAGACAAACAGACTGGAGTACTTACTATACACCGTCACCTTTTTCGGGGCTGAAAACCCTCCTTTTAGCGCCTTGAAATATGAGGACTACAGAAACGCTGACGGCGTGTATTTTCCGCGCATTCTTACCGGGTATGCGTATGAGAATGATTCTTTGAAAAACATCAAATACCAAGTCACTTTTGCAGACGCCTTACTATTGGAAGAGGAGTTTGATGAGGAGATTTTCGAAAAGCCAGAGACTGGAGTGTATGGTGACTAAGATTGAGACTGAGATTGCTGCACCTGATTGTCCCGAATGGTGAAAAAGGTGGTATCTACCAAATCAGAGATCTGATTGATCTTGACCTGAAGATTGTCCAAGTACTCATGTAGCCCATATCCTATCAATTCCCCCACTTCGGAAAATTCCAGCCTGGAACGCAATTCTCCTATGGCCTTTTCAGCAGAATTCATGTAGCCGCCACCCAAGTTACCAGAGATGTTGTGAAGACAGTGTTCTGCTTTCTTGATACAGAAATAAATTGACCTGGGGAAATATTTATTCAGCACCAAAAACTCCACCACACAAGCAGGATCGATATTTCCGTACACTCTCCTGTAGGTATTGAATGCAGTCACAGATTTAAGAAGTGCCATCCAGTGCAAGAAATCCAGAGGTGTACCTACCTCCTGATCAGAAGGCAACAAAATATGATACTTCACATCCAAGACTCTAGAGGTTTTATCTGCCCGCTCTAGATACTGCCCAAGCTGCCTGAAATACCAGCCTTCCACTCTAGCCACACTGCTATCTGCTATTCCATAGATTAATAAAATCTGATTTTTGACCTTCTCAAAAAATGGCCTGGGATCTTCTTTTTTCCACACTTTTTTCTCCAGTCCATGCTGCATCATATAATGGAGTTCATTGGATTTTTCCCAGGTTTCTTTACTTAGATTTTCACGGATAATCCTGGCATTTTCCCTGGCAAACTTGATAGAAGAAATCATTGAATTGGGATTTTCGGCATCAAACACCAAGAAAAAAAGCACATTTTGCCTTTCAAACCCTTGGTACTTTGACTTGTAAAGTTCCAAATCTCCGGTGGTGGCAATGAGCGGTAGCCATTGTTCCTTTAGATCACCTGGCAAATCCTGCATGAGGTTAAAGTTCACATCGATAAAACGGGCATAGTTTTCCGCTCTTTCCAGATATCTCCCCAACCAATAAATACTATTCGCAACTCTACTAAGCATGGTCTTTATACATTAATTAATACAATACCCAAGTATCTTTACTTCCGCCTCCCTGAGAGCTGTTCACCACCAAGGACCCTTCCTTCAAAGCTACCCTGGTAAGCGCGCCAGGTATCACTTCTATATCTTTGCCATAAAGGATGTACGGACGAAGATCTACATGCCTACCTGAGATGGTGTTATCCGCCAGAGTAGGTACCGTGGAGAGTGAGAGTGTAGGCTGCGCAATGTAATTTTTGGGGTTATTTCTAATCAGGTTTCTGAATTTCTCATGTTCTTCGGCAGTGGATTTTGGGCCGATAAGCATCCCATAGCCCCCGGCGGCATTGGTCTCCTTCACCACTAGCTCGGAAATATGCTCCAACACATAGGCTCTATCCTCTTCTTCCCTACAGAGATATGTGGGCACATTGTTCAAAATAGGTTGCTCGTTCAGATAATATTCTATGATTTTCGGCACGTACGCATACACAGCCTTATCATCTGCCACACCAGTACCAGGAGCATTTGCTAAGGCTATATTGCCTGCTTTATAAGCCTCAAAAATCCCCGGTACTCCTAGCATGGATTCAGGATTGAAAGTAAGCGGATCCAAAAAGGTATCATCTATCCTACGGTAGAGCACGTCAATCTGCTCTAGACCTTTAGTTGTCTGCATGTAAACTTTATTGTTCTCCACGATAAGATCCACTCCATTCACCAGCTCAACTCCCATCTGCAGAGCCAAATAAGAATGTTCATAATAGGCAGAATTGTAAATCCCGGGAGTGAGCACACCCACTACCGGCTTGGGCTTGTCGGAGAGATTCTGAAGCATGCTTAGAAGCTTAGCCGGATAATCAGAGACAGGCTTCACACCTTTTTGGTTAAAAATATCAGGATACACCCGCTTAATGATCTCCCTGCTTTCCAGCATATAAGACACTCCGGAAGGGCAGCGCAGATTATCTTCCAGCACGTAATATTGCCCATCTACATTTTTGACCAGATCTGTACCTGTGATATGGCACCAGATCCCTTTGGGAGGGGTCAATCCTATACAGGGCTCAAGAAAATCCCTGCTTTTCACAATCAAATCTGAGGGGACTATACCGTCTTTGAGCACCTGCTGCTCATTGTAGATATCCTGTAAAAAATAATTGATGGCCTTGGTCCGCTGCTTCAACCCGGACTCCAATATTTCCCATTCAGAATTGGGGATAATTCTAGGTATAATATCCAAATGTAGGATTTTCTCTAGGCCTTGGTTGTCATGGTACACATTGAAGGTCATGCCCATGGAGCGTTGCGTCTGATTGGCCGAAAACTGCAGGTGATTCATTTTCCTGCTGCTGGTTTTCTTCAAATGCTTGTAAAACTCCTCATAATGGCTTCTAATCTCCCCCTCAGGTGACACCATTTCGTCAAAGTGTCCTCCTGTTTTATAATGATCGATATTCATAAAATTAAGAATTGGAGTTTCGTAGTGTAAAAAGATAGCTCAATTCGAGATATTTTCAAAAATATATCTGAAATAGGATCATTTTATTACCAATAACATTCAAATAATATACAATATTTAAAAATCAAGCTATTTCAATGTCAATACAATAAAATCTATCTACAGTTTGAATCCAAGTAAACTTCTGTCTTAAGATAAGCATTTTTTGAGGCCAATACGAATCAAGTCTTCAACAAATAGTCTATTTTCGAATCATGGTTAAGAGAATATTGAACATCCAAGACAATGCATTGATTAAGCGAATTACACTGTACCGACAGTTTAAAGACGCCATGTTTATAGCTATTGGTGTAGTGATGGCGAGTATTGGACTGAAAGGATTTCTTTTGCCAAATGGCTTTTTCGACGGAGGCGCGATGGGGATGTCACTTTTGCTCGAAATGCTCACTCCGGTGAACCTTTCAATTCTGATTATCCTGGTCAACTTGCCCTTTATTTTACTTGGGGCAAAGCAGGTTTCCGTACCTTTTGCCATCAAAAGCACCCTGGCCATCTTTGGCCTAGCCTTACTAGTTCATTACATAGAAGTTCCTGCAATCACCGCCGATAAATTACTGATTGCGGTCTTTGGCGGTTTTTTCTTGGGTTCTGGAATCGGCTTTGCGATCCGAGGCGGTGCGGTGATCGATGGCACCGAGGTGTTGGCCATTTCTGTGAGCAGAAAGTCCAGTCTCACGGTGGGTGATTTTATCACCGTATTCAACGTCTGCTTGTTTATTGTTGCTGCTATTTTTGTGGATTTAGAAACGGCCATGTACTCCATGCTCACCTATTTTTCAGCATCCAAAACAGTGGATTTCATCATCAACGGGGTAGAAGAATACTTAGGTGTAATGATCATGTCTCCACAAAATGAGGACATCAAGCAGATGATTTCTTACGACCTAGGCAGAGGTGTTACTGTACTGAAATCAGATGGTGGCTACGGGGACAAAGCCAATCAACTACCGGACCGAAAGGTGTTATTCTGCGTGATCACACGTCTGGAGGTGACCAAAATGCTGGTAGAAATCGAAAAAATAGACCCCAAAGCCTTCGTGATCCAATATCCTATCAAGGATACCAAAGGAGGCATGATTAAAAAGAGACCGTTGCATTGAGCATGCAGTAGCTTGACGTTAGTATCAAGATATGAGAGGCCTGTATCAAGGTGCTAGATTTCAGAGAAATGATAGTAGGAAAACAGGAAGTTTATGGAATTATGCTCCAAACTAAAAAGAGCCAAGATGTCCCGGTTCTACAGGGTCATCTTGGCTCTTCGTTCTAAATTCTAGGTTCGTGATTTTTGACTCTAGACTCAGGGCTCTTGATACTAAGGCTCAGACTTGCTTCGCTTCGTTCGGAGCGATGAATTTATGAGATTGTCGATCCACTCGCCGTCCCTTCATGTGGCACCATTAGCTTGAGTTTACCGTCCTTGTCTTCGGCCATCAGGATCATACCTTCACTATCAATTCC
Source organism: Algoriphagus sp. TR-M9 (assembly GCF_027594545.1). Lineage (NCBI taxonomy): Bacteria > Pseudomonadati > Bacteroidota > Cytophagia > Cytophagales > Cyclobacteriaceae > Algoriphagus > Algoriphagus halophytocola. The sequence continues at coordinate 2,991,195 of NZ_CP115160.1, forward strand.
CATCATTTTCCTTGGTGCCAAATTAATAAGCATAGTCACTTGTTTACCCACCAAAAATTCCGGCTCAAAATGCTCTGCCACACCGCTGAGCACTGTGCGTTCACCCAATCCTGTATCTACCTTTAGCTTGAGCAATTTCTTTGATTTAGGCATTTTCTCCGCTTGGAGGATGGTCACTACCCGCATATCCAGTTTGGCAAAGTCATCATACGTAATGATCTCTTTCATCACCGGTACAGGTGCATTTGCTGCTTCATTTTCCTTTTTGGCATCCATAAGTTTTTGTACTTGATTTTCTACTACACTGTCTTCTATTTTTTCAAAAAGCAGCCCCATTTTGCCCAGCGTACTTCCTACCTTCAACAATTGGGACTGGCCTGACTGCGACCATTCTGGCTTTTCCAAACCAAAAAGTTCGAAGAGCTTTCCAGCCGTAAATGGCAAAAATGGTTCGGAAACTATCGCCAGATTTGCAGCAATATTAAGCGCGATATTCAGAATAGTCGCTGTTCTACCCTCATCCGTTTTGACTACTTTCCAAGGCTCTGTGTCTGCCAGGTATTTATTGCCCAGTCGAGCTAAATCCATCACCAAAGCCAGCGCTTCACGGAACCTATATCGCTCAATGGAAGAGGCTATCTTTTCGGGGAAGTCTTTCAAAGTAGCTATCACTTCCTCGTCATACCCGGTCAGCTCTCCTGGGGCAGGCACCGTGCCTTGATAATATTTATGGGTCAAAACTACGGCCCTGTTCACAAAATTACCGTAAATGGCTACCAACTCAGAATTATTCCTTGCCTGAAAATCCTTCCAGGTGAAGTCATTGTCCTTAGTCTCAGGAGCATTTGCTGTCAGCACGTAGCGAAGCACATCCTGCTTACCCGGAAATTCCTGCAAATATTCATGAAGCCAAACGGCCCAGTTTCTAGAGGTAGAGATCTTCTCTCCTTCTAGATTCAGAAACTCATTCGCCGGTACGTTATCAGGAAGCACATAGCCACCATGGGTTTTCAAGATGGCCGGGAAGATAATGCAGTGAAAAACGATGTTATCCTTTCCTATAAAATGCACCAACTTGGTATCTTCATCTTTCCAGTATGGCTCCCAATCTATTCCTTTTTCTGCTGCCCATTCTTTGGTAGAAGAAATATATCCTATAGGCGCATCAAACCACACATAGAGCACTTTGCCTTCTGCGTCTTGCAGCGGAACTTTGATCCCCCAGTCCAAATCACGCGTCATGGATCTTGCCTGCAAACCGTCTCCCGCTTCCAACCAAGACCTACATTGGCCCAATACATTGTTTTTCCAATCCTCTGCATGCTCTTCCAGCACCCATTTTTTCAGAAAACTCTGGTACCTCGCCAGATCCAAAAACCAATGCTTGGTTTCTTTCAAAACTGGTGTTCTCCCACTTAGTTTTGACTTAGGATTGATCAGCTCAGTTGGACTCAGGGAACTTCCACATTTCTCGCATTGGTCTCCATAGGCACGCTCATTTCCACATTTGGGACAGGTGCCCTCTATGTAGCGGTCGGCCAAAAACTGCCCTGCTTCTTCATCATAATACTGCTCGGTGCTTTGCTCGATAAACTCTCCTTTTTCGTAGAGGTCCTTAAAAAATCCCTGAGCAGTTTCATGATGGATAGGAGCCGAAGTTCTGGAATAATGATCGAAACTGATTCCAAATTCCTGAAAGCTGCCTTTCATGATTTGATGGTAATGGTCCACCACTTCCTGTGGTGTTTTCCCCTCCTTCTTTGCCTTGATGGTAATGGCTACTCCATGCTCATCAGACCCGCAGATATAGGCCACATCTTTGCCTTGGCTTCGCAAATATCGAACATAAATATCTGATGGAATGTAGCAGCCTGCCAAATGCCCAATATGCAAGGGGCCGTTGGCATAGGGTAAAGCTGAGGTGATGGTGTATCTTTTAAAATTCTTATGACTCATGATGAGGATAAAGTTCGTATTGCTGTGATTGTGGGATTTACTTCCGGAAACCTCCTTTTTATTGGCTGCAAAGATAGGAAAATCAAAGCAAGCTGGGCTTACGCATTCGCAAATTCCTCTCGGGCTTCATCGGTCAAAATCCCATTATAAATAATGGTGGTCACCTGATCATAGATATCCGAAGCGGGAATTTTCAGGCCTTTTTGCATCTCCTCCGGAAACTGGCCGGTAAACCTGGGATCCAAAAGAGACTGAACTGCAGCTGCATACATCATCACTACCAGATTTATGTTGGTGCTTGGATTCATCAATCCCAAAGATACTCCCTGGGTGATTAGCTGCTGAAAGCGAATGTAGGCTGACTCGTTGATGTAGCTTTGCAAATCCTCCCAAACCTCGGGGGCATATTCCCTTAAATCTTCAAAAAGCTCTGGGTTGATCGGAGCCAGATGGGATGCCATGACAGTGAGTGTGGATTTGAGTTTCAGTGGAAAAGGCAGGTATTTATTATCCAAAATCCCTTCCACTTTGGCTGTCAATTTGGTTTTCAGTACTTCAAAAGTAGCAGAGAGCAGCTCTATTTTACCCGGATAATATTTATAAAGCGTCTTTTTGCTCATCCCCAGTACCTGAGCAATCTCATCCATGGTGGTTTGACGATAGCCTTTTTCCAGAAAAAGCTGATAGGCTACATCCAGAATCTTGCTTTCTTTTTGGGATTTTTTGGTCATGGGGACAAATGGGGCGAAAACCTTAAATAGAAGTTTAAATATCGGTAGGATTCTGCAATGAAAAAAAAAGACCGAGCTGCTTGCCCGGTCTATAATGTTGGTTTAGTATTTCAAAAGTTATCTCTCTAAGCTGATATACTTCAAAAACTCATTGCGAGTCTGCTCATCTTGTTCAAACTTTCCTGAATAGAACGAGGTAAGTGTAGAACTTGTTGTGTCTTTGACACCTCTGGAGCTTACACACATATGATCTGCATCCATGATCACGGCCACATCTTCAGTGCCCAGAGCCTCCACCAGCTCATTTCCGATCTGCATAGTCAGGCGTTCCTGCACCTGAGGTCGCTGCGAAAAATACTGAACTATTCTATTGATTTTAGACAATCCTATCACGCTACCATTGGAAATGTAGGCCACATGAGCTTTGCCATGAATAGGTACAAAATGGTGCTCGCAGTGTGAAAAGAAAGTAATATTCTTCTCCACCAGCATCTCATTGTATTTGTATTTATTGTCAAAAAGCTTAGCTACCGGCTTATTCAGCGGGTTTAGACCGCTAAAGACTTCCTTTATATACATCTTTGCAACACGATGCGGAGTGCCCTTCAGACTATCATCGGTGAGATCCAGCCCCATGATGTGCATAATTTCACGGAAGTGCTTTTCGATCAGTTCGATCTTCAGCTCATCATCCATTTCAAATGCATCCTCTCTCAGGGGAGTTTCAAGGGAGGTACCCACATGCTCATCACCTATATCTTCGGCTGTAGCTCTGGCGATATTAATTCCCATCGTATTCAACAAAGTTTCTTTCTGTTTCATAAAGTCGAATCGTTAACTCGAATTTTCGATCAATTTTTTCCCTTAAAATATTCCAAACAACCACTGCAATGTTTTCAGCGGTAGGGTTAAGTTCTTTGAATTCATCGGTATCCAGGTTCAAATTTTTGTGATCTAATTTTCTCAATACATGCTCCTTGATCAAATCACTGAGCACTTTCATATCATATACATACCCCGTCCGAGGGTCTATCTCCCCCCTTAGTTTTACGACCAATTCATAATTGTGTCCATGAAAATGAGGATTATTGCACTTCCCGAAAACAGCTTGGTTTTGCTCGTCTGACCAGTCAGGGTTGTGTAATCTGTGTGCCGCATTGAAATGCTCTTTTCTGTAAACTGATACTTTCATGAATTGCTGAAACAGCCGCTATTCTGCTTTTGTTTGAATTATTTTTGATAAAGACTGTTAGACTGCATAGAGCATCCTGACAGACAGTGGAATAATTTTCGGAACGCAAAAATACAGAATATTAATTGGTACCAAAACCTACCTTCTCCAGCCATTAAGGCTAGAACCCTGAAAAGTACCGAGATGGTTCCGAAGAGTTTTCACATCTTTTATGACATTAACCATAAGAGACTGAGGTTAAGCTCGTTTGTACTACGGGCCTTAGTCCCTAAATTTGCACAATCACCCAGATGCTTATGCTTTACCAAACCCTTGCGATTACCTTCCTCCTTTTCATAGGAAGTTTCCCACAGCCAAATATCAAAGCAGAAAAACCTGCCATTATCACCTCCATAGACCCCATCAGCACCATTTATAACGGCCTGCAAAGCAGCACAGGGGTGTTACCTTCTAAAGAGGTGTTTACCCTAGCCTTTCAAGGCTGGACCAAAATGAAAGAAGATCTGAAATCAAAAGTATTGACGGTCATAGATTTCAGCCTGCCTTCTACGGCTAAAAGAATGTGGATCATAGACCCAGAAAAGGGTGAAATCCTATTGAACTCCGTGGTATCTCATGGCAGAAATTCCGGAGAATTGATGGCAATATCTTTTTCCAACCAACCTGAATCTTACAAAAGCAGTCTGGGATTCTATAAAACTGCAGAAACCTACTCCGGAAAACATGGGTACTCTCTGCGACTGGATGGTTTGGAAAAAGGCTTCAACGACCAGGCCAGAAATCGAGCGATTGTCATTCACGGGGCGGATTACGCCCGGGAAGAATTCGCAAAATCCGTGGGAAGACTAGGAAGAAGCCTAGGCTGTCCAGCTCTTCCAAGCGAGCTTTCTGACCAAGCCATAGATTTAATCAAGGAGGGGTCTTTACTTTTTATCTATGGACAAGACGAAAATTACCTCAATAAATCAAGCTTGATCCAGGCTTGATTTTTGGCTTCGCAAAGCTTTCAGAAGTGCTGAATCCCGATCATAAACATCAGACCTGAAATTAGCTTTGCCATCTTTATCTGCCCAAAAGGTCATATAAAGCAGGACAACCGGGATTTTTCGGTCCAATTCCACCACTTCTTCATTTTCCTGGTGCATGGCTTTCTGGATTTTTTCATCATCCCATTCCTTATCATCCAGTAGGATTTTAGCAAACTGATCCGGGTTTTGAATTCGGATACATCCATGGCTCAGTGCTCTGGTCTCCTTGGCAAAGAGACTTCTGGCCGGAGTATCATGGATATAGATATTATAGTCATTAGGAAACATAAATTTCACTAAACCAAGGGAATTGTCTCCTCCGGGTTTCTGGCGAACACGATACCCCTGATCTTTGGATAAGTTTACCTTGGAGGCTTTCACCACCTCACCGCTGCCGCTGACTACCTCCATATTTTTTTGTGAAAGGTAATCTGGATTCTTATTGATTGAGGGTATGATCTCATCGTTGGTAATGGATTCAGGGATATTCCAGTACGGACTAAAGACGATATAACTCATGGGGGCAGTGAAAGTCGGAGATTCATTGTATTCCTTTCCCACGATCACTTTTGCCGTGAAGGCCGTATCCAGGTGGTGCATGTAATCCAACTGATAGTTGGCAATATTAACCAGTACCATCTCCTGGTCCCAGTCCATTTTTGGCATCCATCTCAGTCGCTCCATATTCACAGCAGCAATGTCGATCAGATCCTGGGGTGACTTATTCAGTGACTCCGCCGCCAAGGTCCCGATAATTCCATCCGGTTTCATTCCATTGGATTTTTGATAATCCTGCAATCCGGCAAACATAATAGAATCAAAAAGTGTAGCTTCCTTGATTTCGTAAGGTTCCAGAAAGCCCCAAAACATCAGTCGCTTTCGCAAAGCTGGAATGGCGGCATGCATCTCTCCCACCTCAATAGCACCTTCTACCTGTGCAAACTCCCATGCGAGCGTATCATTTGCTTGAATTTGATACAGTTCTTCTATAGCCTCTCTACCTCTGGCATATAGTTCGGAGTGGGGATAGAGCTCCTGCAAAGTATGCTCTACAGACCTTCCTGCTCCAATCTCCGTGAGCAGATGCAAATAATCGATTTTAGATTCCTTCTTTTCAAATTTCCAATTGGGATCCAGACTGGCTGGGTTTACCTTACCATTTTCCAAGTCATGCGCCAAAGTCAAGAAAGCATCACTCAACATCAGCTCCAGGCTGAGCATTTCATCAGTTGAGAGATTTCGGAATTTCTTGTTTTCTTTTTCCGGGTCTGATGAAAGTGCGTTAATTTCCTCTAAAGAATAATCAACAGGCTGAAGCCCGTCATATTTGGAGTTTTCAATCTGTTCCAATAGCTCCTCGCCTGAATTAGAAAGCGAGCCATTAAACAGCCAAACCTCCAGGTATTCCCGATTTGCATAAAAGGCCTGGATTTGAGCACTAAATTTAGACTGGGACAAAACCCCTGACTTTTCACCAGTCAGACTTTCCCTTAATTCGTCTTTCAGGTCTGATCTTCTATGGTTTGAATACCAAAAAAGTCCAATCCCAACAATTAGTACTGTGGCTATGCCGGCAATTATCTTTTTGTTCATAAAAGGCTTTGGTGTTTATCCTTTTATTATCCAAAGTTCGTACGCGATATTAATTTTGCGACAGAACCCGAAAAAAGACTCATTACACCACTCTAAACCAAGCGCTTAACCCAATACATAAAAAAACTGAGTAACAGAGAATAACATGGATGCTGAGATGCTATTTGCCCAAAACGGGGTATTGCATTTCACATTCTTAAGATGACTTTTCATTCAAGGCCATCAAAACTGCCTGATCTCTCTCATAAATATCATCCCGGAAATGTGCTTCTCCTTTGGAATCTGCCCAAAAAGTCAAATAGACCAACACCACTGGAATGGGCTTTTTCAATTTTACTACCTGTTCATGGGTTTGGCTCATCGCCTCATTGATCCTTTCCATGGTCCATTCCGGCTCATCACGTAGCAGCATCTTTGCAAAATCAGCGGGATTTTGAATGCGGATACAACCGTGACTTCTGGACCTGTCATCATTGGCAAACAATGACCTTGCGTTGGTATCATGAATGTAAACGTTATGTTTATTAGGAAACATGAATTTCACCAAACCCAAAGAATTTCCCGGACCGGGCTTTTGCCTGACCAAATAAGGAAAAGATTTGGAATGCCAGTCGATTGAATTTGGATCTACCACCTGTCCAGCAGGAGTAACTACCTCCATATTCTTGGAGTTGATATAGTTTGGGTTTTTTCTGGCACTTGGGATGATTTCCCCACGAGTAATAGAATAGGGAATATTCCAATAAGGACTAAAAACGATGTAGCTCATTTCCTCCATGAAAATCGGTGTTTCATGGTATTTACGACCCACTATAACCCGTTCTGTGAGCAGTGTATCTAGATTTTTAAAATAATCCAGCTGAAAATTGGCAATATTTACCAGGATAAATTCAGCATTTTCTACCGTATCCGGAAGCCAGCGTAAGCGCTCTAAGTTCACTCTGGCTTTATCGATTTTGGCTTGAGGGGAATCATTTAGCGCTGCAGCTGTCACTTTTCCTATGACACCGTCAATGACCATTCCGTGATATCCCTGAAAATCCTTGATACCGGCCATCATCACTGAGTCATAAAGTTTCGGTTCTTTTACCTCGTATTGATCCAAAAGTCCCCAGTATTGAAGCCTTTCTCTTAAGATCGGAATATCATTATTGGTATCCCCTACCTTCAGGGCTTTGGAGACCTTCACTTTTTTCCAATTCAGTGAATCTTCCTTTTCTTCTTCCACCAGTGCTCTCAGCACTTCACGACCTCTTTTGTAAACAGGAAATTTAGGATAAAGCGTCTCCAGAGTCTGTCGAATTTGCCCGCTGGCAATGGCCTCGTCCAACAAATCCGGATAATAAACCAATTGCTCTTTACGCTGTATCTCCCATTCCTCATCTATTAGGGATGGATCTACCTTACCTATCTCCAGATGACTAGCCAAATGGAAAAAAGCATCACTGAGTAGCATATCCAAATCAGCCAGATCACCTGGATCATTGGATTTGCCCATCGCCATATTGGTTTCGAATTTCGAGAAAAACCCGTCTATTGCTTCCAGATTGTAATCCCTTGGATTTAACCCATCAAACTGGGACTGTTTGATTTCAAACCGCAGTGCGTAAGCCAGTTCAGAAAGTATCCCTTCCACAGACCAAACCTCCTCAAAATACCGATCCGTGTAGAAATTGATTACATCATCAGTAGTCAAAAGTGTGGTATTCCTGATTTTGAGTTTTTCTCCAGGTGGATCAGTTTCAATTCTAAACCTGATTATTTCAGCTATTTGGGATGAGTCTAGAGGAACTGCATCTAAAGCGTGAAAAATGAAAAAGAAGCCTACTACTAAAAATAACTTGTACATGGAGTTATTTTAAGAGTTCACTTCGAAATCCTGATACTTTCTACCCAGTACCCAAGCTTCCTTCAGCATTTCGAGGAATGCTCCCATTTTATGAAGAGGGATCAAATTCGGCCCATCGCTCAGTGCTTTGGAGGGCTCCGGATGGGTCTCGATGAAAAAGCCGTCGATTCCTGTAGCCGCAGCGGCTCTGGCCAGGATGGGTGCAAACTCCCGCTGTCCTCCACTACTACCGCCCTGTCCCCCCGGCTGCTGTACAGAATGGGTAATATCAAAAACCACAGGAGCAAATTGACGCATAATAGGCAAGCCTCTCATATCCACTACCAGATTGTGATATCCCAAAGAAAATCCTCGTTCTGTCAAGCACACGTTGTCATTTCCGGCAGCTCTGACCTTGCTGACTGCATATTGCATATCTTCAGGGGCCATAAACTGTCCCCGCTTGATTTTGACTGCTTTTCCTGTTTCTGCAGCTGCCAAAAGCAAGTCTGTTTGTCTGCATAAAAATGCCGGGATCTGCAAAACATCTACTACTTCAGCCACCTCTTTGGCCTGGTAACTCTCATGGATATCTGTCACCAGCGGCACCTGAAGTTCCTTGCCCACTCTCTGCAAAACCGCTAAAGATTTATCCATCCCTATGCTTCTGAAGGAAGCAGAAGATGTACGGTTAGCTTTATCAAAAGAAGCCTTAAACACATAAGAAAATCCGTGCTGCTCAGCCCATGCTTTGGTCTTACTGCCGATCTCCATGCAAATGTCAAAACTCTCCACAGCACATGGACCTGCGAATAAAACTGGTTTTTCTTCACCCAATACCACAGAATCGGTGATCTTCATGACTTGCTTATTTCTTTGCATTTTCTTGCTGGGATAAGGTTTCTATAATTGGGACTAAATTGTTTTTGGCATGTAAAAGTAAGTCTCCCACTTCTCTGAAAACGCCCTCTCCTCCTTTAAATCTGGACACATAGTGGGCTATTGGCTTTACATATTCCAAGGCATCTGCCGAAACTACCGCCAAGCCTACGCGGCTCAAAATAGGCAAATCAATCAAATCATCACCGATGTAAGCTACTTCATCAGCCTGTAAAACCAGGGTTTCCAATACCTCGTCAAATTTTTTGCCTTTGTTTTTCACACCGTGGTAATGAAAGTCAAATTTGAGTTCCTCACAGCGGTTTTGAACCACATAAGACTCCCTACCGGTGATCGCCCCCACCATCAAACCGCTTTTACGGAGGTGATACACGATGAGACCATCTTTCACACTGAATTTCTTAAATTCCAGCTTATTGTTGTCGTAGATGATCCCCCCATCCGTCATCACTCCGTCTATATCGGTAATGACCAATTTTATTTTGGCCGCTCTTTCCCAGATATCTTCCGAAATATGGGAAAAGTATGCGTTTACTATTTTTTCTGCTTCCATTGAATTGAATAAAGATCGAGCCTTCTCTGCTCTAGGTTTCTAACACTTCCTGCTTTTCTTTGCTTGGTGAGGAGATCCAAATCTACATCTGCCACGATGATTGTTTCTTCATTTTCCGAAGCCATGGCTACCACAGCATCATGGGGAAATGAGAAATCCGAAGGGGAGTAGATCGCTGCCTGAGAATACTGAATATCCATGTTTTCTACCTTAGGCAGATTGCCGACGGAACCGGTGATGGCCACATAACACTCGTTTTCTATCGCTCTGGATTTCGCACAGGTATTCACACGAAGAAAGGCATTCTTAGTATCTGTCCAAAATGGCACAAAGAGAATATCCATTTCCTGCTCTGCCAAAATCCTACCCAGTTCAGGAAATTCTACATCATAACAAATCAAAATCCCGATTCTACCTGCATCTGTATCGAATACATTGATGCCATTCCCTCCTTGAAGTCCCCAATAGGCCGCTTCATCCGGAGTGATATGCAGTTTGTATTGCTTATCCTGCGTACCGTCTCTCCTACAGAGGTAACTCACATTTCTAAGCTTCTTGCCATCGTATTCCGGCATGGAGCCCCCTATGATGTTCACATTATAAGAAACAGCCAGATCACTCATTCGGCTTACGATTTCATCCGTGTATTCTGCCAAATTCCGTATGGCTTCCGAAGCATCCATATCGTTGAATTCTGCCAATAATGGGGCATTGAAAAACTCAGGAAGTAGGCAGAAGTCGGATTTATAACCGGAAACAGTGTCCACAAAAAACTCCACTTGCTGCATCAGATCATCCACATTGGAAAATCTACGCATTTTCCACTGCACCAAACCCAGACGTACAATGGACTTCTTATTACCGATCAGTTTTTCATCTTTCTCATAATAGATGTTGATCCACTCCAGCAAAGTGGCATAGGCTCTGGAGTCCGTATCTTCCGGCAAGTATTTGGTAATCACCTTTCTTACGTGAAATTCATTCGCAATCTGAAAGGACAAAACCGGATCGTAAATCTCCTTGTTTTTCACCAGATCTATGTACTTGCGGGGAGTCATCTCCTCTGCATAGTTGGCATAGCCAGGTATTCTACCTCCTGCGATGATGGAGCGTAGATTCAGATTTTCGCACAGTTCTTTTCTCGCGTCATATAGCCTTCGCCCCAGTCGCATCCCCCTGTATTCCAAGGAGACAAAGACATCGGTACCGTAAAGGGTGTCCCCTTCCATATCGTGCGTATCAAACTTCCCATAGCCAGTAATCTGATCGTACGTATGATTGTCACCGAAACGATTATAATCCACCACAATACTAAGGGCAGCCGCCACTACCTTCCCATTATCCTCAATCCCAATTTGGCCCTCTGGAAAGGCTCTCAACTGATTTCTCAGCTCTTCCTTAGTCCAAGCACCACCTTTGTTTTTATAGATTGAAATCATGATCTCCCGGATATCTTCATAGTCCGAGAGTTTTATATTTCGCAGCTTCAGCCGGTGCTCCAGTTCTTCTTTTTGCTTACTCATGGCTCAAAATTAGCCAAATTCAAACAATTATTATCATCGGTACAATTACCAGATTCGGGGACAAGAACGGATTTGCTTTTGTAAGTTTTGGGAGAATTGTAGTAGATTAAATGCCAAATAACTAAGCAAAAGAAAAGTAGCACTATAGAAAGCATGCAAGAAGGAATTCAGGAGGTAGCCAAGGAAAAAGCGACAGGCTTTATAGAATGGGTGGAGCAAATATTAAGCTACAGCCTGGTAAACGTAGGAGAGTCAAAATTAACCATTGGCCTTATCCTGACGCTGATCGGCTCCTTCGTGGCTCTACTTATTATTTCCGAATGGATACGCCGACTACTGGTCAATAAAATACTTTCCAGGTACAAAATTGAGGCGGGCACCCGACAATCAATAGGTACCATAGTCAAGTATATTCTGATATTGGCAGGGCTTTTTTCCATCTTACAGACTAATGGCGTAGACCTGAGTGCATTTGGGATTCTGGCCGGTGCCTTGGGTGTAGGTATAGGTTTTGGTTTGCAAAACATCACCAACAACTTCATATCTGGCCTGATCATTCTCTTTGAGCAGCCGATCAAAGTAGGCGATCGCATAGAAGTGGGCGATGTATCCGGAGATGTGATCAAAATCTCCGCCAGATCCACCATGATCGTCACCAATGACAACATCACCATCATCGTACCCAACAGCCAGTTCATTGATAGTCAGGTGATCAACTGGTCACACAATGATCGAAATATCAGGTTCAACTTTCCGGTGGGCGTTTCCTACAAAGAAGATCCTGAGAAGGTCAAAAACATTTTGGTAGAGGTAGCCAAAGCCAATAAAGGAGTATTGAACACACCAGAACCTGACGTACTATTTGACAGCTATGGAGACAATAGCATCAACTTCACCCTGAGAGTCTGGTCATCTGAATACAGCAACCGACCAAAAGTTTTGAAAAGCCAATTATATTATGTGATCTTCGAAAAATTCAATGCAAACGGAATAGAAATTCCATTCCCGCAAAGAGACCTGCACCTCAAATCAGGGTTTGATAAGTTGGAAAAATAGGGTAATTTTCCGCACAGAATCCCCGATTCTATTGCGCTTATGTGAAGGCCGTTTATGAAAAAACTTCTATTTGTAATTGTTTTTCTGACCTCAACGGTAGCCTATTCCCAAAGTTTCTACCGCTTTAGATTTGAGGAACCATGGTCATTTTCTGCAAGTGCCGGCCCCACTCAATATTTTGGCGAGCTTTACTCCTTTTGGAAATATAACGAGGGCATTCAACCCGACTGGAATGTCAATATCGCCGGACATTACACCTTTGGAACCAATCTCAGAGCCCGACTGGATTTTTCCTATATCAAAATGTCCGGATCCGATCCTCCGTCAGATCCTAGGGCTTATCGAACGCCCAGAAATTTGAATTTCAGGGCTCAAAACTGGGAAGCTACCGCAATGGTAGAATATTACTGGTTTCCGGTAAAGGTTCCCAATATCCACCGCCCACTTTGGAATCCCTATATTTTTGCAGGTTTAGGAATGTCCACTAACAATCCGGAGACCCAGCTAGATGGTGAATGGATAGACCTGAGGCCACTTCAGTTGGAAAACAACCCTTACGAGCGATATATCATTACCTTTCCCATGGGTTTGGGCCTGAAGTATAAAATCAATGTGTATATGGATCTCTTCCTGGAAGGGAACTATAGATTCACGCTTACAGACTACATGGATGATATTTCCGCCTATAATATCAGTGAATTTTACCTAGACCTTGTAGATGACTATGTATCTGGTGACAATCCAAACCGTCTGAGGCTTGCCGTCCGAAACCCAAATTTCCTAGATGACAATGGGCTTCCGGATGTGGACAAAATTTTGAGAAACGGTGGAAGAATCCGCCGTGGATCCGGTCTTACGCACCGCTATGATGGATACATGACAGTAAACCTTGGCGTGGAAATTTACCTGGCTCCGGATATCTGGGATAACTTCTTCTTTAGAAATCGTGTGAACGAGAAAGCTTTCCGATTCTGGTAATCTCAAATTTGAAATCTCAAATTTCTACTTTCATCTTTATATCACAGCGACAATATTTGCCCGCTTCCATTTCAGCTTCTTTGAAACCCAATTTCTCATAAATCCTCAAGGCTGGGCCAAGCTTGGAGTGGGTATATAACACTACCTTTTTTCCTCCCAGTTCTTTGGCTTTATCCAGAATTGCCTTGGCTAGAGCCATTCCTATACCTTTTCCCTGAACGCTCGGTGACACGCCCATTTTGACCAACTCAAATTCCCCATCCGAAATCTTGTGCAAGCCAACCGTCCCCACTATTTCATCCCCTAATTTGGCGTAGATAATGGTTCCTCCTGGCTTGATGATGGTCTCCTCTGGAGCTTCCAATTGAGCCCGGTCAAAAGGCTCAATGGAGAATAATTCCTCCACCCAAGCTTGATTTATGGATTTGAAAAAAGGGCTTAATTCAGGTGAATAAGGTATTATCTCGATATGCTCCATCAGAATGCTTTTTAAAAGTTGATTTCAAAAGTAAAAAGAAACGGCTAGCTTAGAAAAAGCAAAACCACATCCCCATGAAATTTAAAAACCTATTATTGACGCTAAGCCTAGTCTGTCTATCCCCGCTCTTATCTTATGCCCAAAGCCCGGAAGAAAAACTGAAAGAACTAGGCCTCACTCTCCCGGAGATCAGCTCACCTATAGCCAATTATGTAAAGTGGCGTCAAGTTGACAACATTTTGTACTTGTCTGGAAATGGTCCTGCAGTATTCGGAAAGGTAGGTGCAGAGCTGAGTATAGATGAAGGCTATCAAGCAGCTAGAGAAACCGGGCTGGAGATCATTGCTGTATTAAAGCAAGCCACAGGCGGAAATCTGAGCCGGGTAAAGCAATTTGTAAAAGTACTGGGAATGGTCAACTCAGATCCAGCATTTACCAAGCAGCCAGCAGTGATCAATGGCTTTTCAGACTTGATGGTAGAGATCTTTGGAGAAAAAGGAAAACATGCCCGCTCAGCAGTCGGTGTTGCTGCCTTACCAAATAATATGGCCGTGGAGATAGAGGTGATCGTGGAACTCGAACAATAGAAGGCATAAAATAAAGGCGGGAAAGAAATTTAGCTCTCCCGCCAACTTGGCTTTTTTATTTGGCTACTTGATTCCGAAAAGCGTCACATGCGCCTTTCCGTTCAATATCCCTTTGGTATCATACCAAAACTCCACCGACTTCAGCTTTCTCCTACCCCCCTTTAGATCTATTATTCTGCTTTCCCCTCCCTTTGGGATTTCAAAGCGGGTATTCAGCTCTTCTGGTCTGCCTCCATCATCATATCGAACGATAATCTTTCTCATGTTCAGCGGGGAATCTGTGACCTTAAATTTCAGTCGGCGAAAGAAATCGTACGGCCCCTTCACTACGATCACGTCATGGTCTGCAGAATGAGAAGCTGTTACTGTCCCCAGTACCTTCCAGGAACCTACTCTTCCGGCTCTAGGCGTGGATACTCGCTGTGCTTCGGCGTAAGAAATGCTCAAGAACGTGAACACAGTAACTAAAAGGATAAAAACTCTAATGGTTCTCATAATTCTAAAAATTTTGGTGTCATTAAATTTAGGCAGATTACTCCAAAACGCACAAACTCAGACGGAGATAAAATAATAAAATGAGCAATAAATAAGGATACCGCTGCCTCAAAACCTAATCGTTTAGAATTCAAGGATTTTAGATTTTTTACACAGTTTCCACAATATTCAGGTCATTTTTTTCTATTTCAAACCAAAAAACCCCTGAATTTCCCAGAATTCTTGACTTCAGAAGTGATTATTGCCCATTTTTGCAAAATTGAATTTTTAGAATCAAGGTTAAATGAAGAAGCAAATTCAGCGTGGAATACGCGTTTCACGATACGTTTTTTACAAGGAAACACTCATAGATACCAAAGAACACCTCTGGTCTTTTATAGGAGCGTTTGTAGGGATAGGATTGATCACATTTTTCCATTCCAAAAGCCTAAATGGTTATGAAAACCTCTTCCTCATAGGATCTTTTGGTGCGTCCAGTGTTTTAGTATATGGCTTAATTGGAAGCCCTTTGGCGCAGCCCAGAAATCTGGTCGGCGGACATGTAGTTTCAGCGATAGTGGGTGTGACTGTAAACTTGATTTTCCCAAATACACTATGGGTTGCTGCACCTTTGGCGGTAGCTTTGTCCATAGTGTTGATGCAAATAACGCTTACGCTGCATCCACCGGGTGGAGCTACGGCGCTCATCGCAGTGATCGGTTCAGAAAAAGTAAAAGCACTCGGATATATGTATGTAATTTCCCCTGTGCTGACCGGTTCCTTGATTCTGCTGGTAGTCGCTTTAGTTTTTAACAACATCACCTCACAGCGGAAATACCCATCGCATCGGCCGTTCAAGAGAACTTTAAAAGTATTGAAGAGAAAAAGGTTAATTATGAACAGAAGATCACTCAAACTTTAACTTAAATCCACCAGTTTTATGGGTTGCGTTTATTTTTCTACATAAAATATCTTTCCGTTATTCGAAGTATCGATATCCACTTTCTCTGTTTTTCTTGAAATACTAAGCTCAGCATAATTTCCTATCGTCCCAGAAATCTCCTCAACTTCACCCAAAACATTACATTTATCATCCGTCAATAACATGCTTAAGTCTTTCACGGATTTTAAAGTTAAATCAAATTTTGGCTCTGATTTGAGTTGCAGAAATGAAAATTCAGAGCTTTCGGAAATATTTACAGTACTGTTTTCAGAATTGATCAAAAGAGAATCCTGAGAAAACCCTAACAAATTAACATTACCCGTATTACTAACGATCAGATGTTTCAAATTACCAACTAGTAAAGTGTAATTACCATTACGTGCATTGCGGATATTTCTGATGTAAAGTGTATCATTTTTCACTGTCAAATCGTGGGTTGGCTTAGTCTTAGGCTGCTCAATCCCATCTCCAATTAACTCATTATATTCCAAGCGATTGCTATCTCCAGGAACGATTTGAAGGGTCGATACCTCGTCTATATTGATTGCAGAAAAATCTGCTAAAGCATTCTCAGTTTTCACGATTTTTGGCTCATCATCCATAAATTCATACGAAATCAGCATGGTTGAAATAATACTCAGCCATGAAAATGACAAAAAAGAAAAGATATATTTATTGCTGGTTTTCATGGTCGTTGGATTGAATGGTTTGAATCAGGATTTGTAAATCCTTCGAATTGAGTTTGAGCACTTCTATCTGGTGAAGAATGCCCGGTAATTCATCATTTAAGAAGGACTGCTTTTGCATTTGGAGTAAATTTTGTTTTGCGTCAGCAGCTACGAAAAAACCGATGCCTCGTTTGTTCTCGATAATCCCCTCTTCCTCCATCAGCGTATAGCTTCTCATCACCGTATTGCGGTTTACCTCCATATCCACAGCCAATTCCCTTACTGAAGGGATCTTCTCGCCTGCTACAATTTTACCTTGCAAAATCTGGTCGGCTACCCAATCCCGGATCTGGAGAAAGATGTTTTTTGTTTCGTTAAACTCCATCTTAAACCTCCTGTTCTTTAAGTTTGAGATAAGCAATCCAATAGAAAAAGACCATTGCTACCCAAGCCAAAACAGTAAAAACAAACATCAACAACGGGGTATTTCCTAAAAATTGCGGTTGTCGAAAATGTATTTGTGAAGTAAAAATCTTTGAAGGGTCTTCAGGTATTCCTACTAATATCCATGATAAAACTATCGGTGTACAAGCAATCAGCGCGCAGAAACTTATAAAAGCCAATGGCATCAGCAATGAATTCCATTTTCCGAAAATAATGCCACCGGAAAACATCAATGAAATAAATAGTGCAGCAATCCCGAATAAGAAAAAATACGACATCAGAGGCTTATCCCAATAATAATAAAATGGAAAAATCATCTGCCATATATCCAAGTTATCAACCACTACCGGAATAGAGGAAGTACCAACGTAGGTGGTAGTGATATATGACATCTGAAACAAGCTTTTAGAAACAGATATTGCAAGAATATACATAACAGTAAAAAGAACCGGAAACATTAAGACTCTTGTAAAGAACTGCACAAAATACTTCTCTATGGCTAAGCCTGGGATCGACAGATAAACTAGCGAGGATCTTTTAGTTCGGAGATCAACAAAGCTAAATCCAATTCCAAAAATCACTAAGAATAAAAATTCCGAATAAAATAAATAACTAAACTCTGACTGGCCAAAGGTTGTAGTATATCTGTTCGCGAAAAAAATAAGGAGAAATAAACCTGTAATTATGAAAAAAACACCGAGTACACCCATCTGGTAGAACTTACGGTGCATTAAAAACTCAAAACGAAATAGATTGATTAGACGACGTGTACTAATTGAGTTAGCATTCATAGGACTTCGGGGTTTTGAGTTTGAAAAATTGATTCATTGCTTAGACTTTTATTCAGAACTGCGTTAAAAAGCAATTCAAGATTTACTGGCGTTTGAGCCTCACTCCCATTTCTTTCCCGAATAAATTGATAGCCCGTTCCATACTTTTCTACATGTATGCTGTCCTCAGGCAAATTTGGAGAAGTATTAAAAAGCAAGCGATCAGACAACTCCAACAAATCAGCATCCAACTGAACCTTCCCGGCATTTAAAATCGCAACCCGATCAATCAATTTCTCCACATCAGCCACTAGGTGCGTGGAGATAATCACCGTTTGTTCATCTTTGATATTACCAGCTACCACTTTTCTAAAGACACTTTTGGAGGGAATATCCAACCCATTCGTAGGCTCATCGAAAAGCAAAAACCTACAATTGGTGCTCAAGGCAAAGGAAAGAAAAACCTTCTTTCGCTCTCCCAGAGAAAGTTCTTTGAGTTTGACTTTCTTTTCCAGACCAAAATCAG
This sequence comes from Algoriphagus sp. TR-M9, assembly GCF_027594545.1. NCBI lineage: Bacteria > Pseudomonadati > Bacteroidota > Cytophagia > Cytophagales > Cyclobacteriaceae > Algoriphagus > Algoriphagus halophytocola. The sequence goes on from NZ_CP115160.1 coordinate 3,009,423, forward strand.
CTAAAATCTGATCAAACTGGGAAGCGTCAAACCCTAGATAAAAAGCCCCCATGACCCTTTCATATTCTCCAATGCTCATATTTCCAGGATAAGCTACATCATCGGCGAGAAAGAAAATATCTTCTAAAAAAGCTGGCTTCCTGTCTTTTGGAATGTGCTGACCAAGTGCTATTGCGCCACTTTTAGGAAATAGCAAACCAGCAAGCAAATGAAGTAAAGTGGATTTACCCGCTCCATTTTTACCAAGTAAGCCTACCACGGATCCTTCTGGAATAGACCACTGAAGCCCTTCAAAAAGCATAGGCCTTTTGCGGTATGAAAAATCTAAATCTTTGACTGAAATTACCATAGTGTTATACTGTCATAGTGTATTATGACACTAAAGTACTGACTAATTTTGAAAATCAAACTTTTCTAGAAAGATTTTCATCAAACTCTTAAATTCAGCCTATGGATCAACCCTACCTATTTACCAGCCAAAGACTTGGCTTCCGCACCTGGCATCCCACAGACCTAGAGCTTTTTGCAGAAATGAATGCAGATCGAGAAACCATGCAGTTCTTTCAGAAAGCATTAAACCAAACTGAATCGCAAGCAATGATGGATCGCATGAATAAACTCTACCAGGATCGGGGGTATTGCTATTTTGCCGTGGAAATCTTGGAGACAAGTGAGTTTTTGGGCATGATTGGTTTAGGTTGGAAGACTTTTGAGGCCACATTCACGCCCTGTGTGGACATTGGGTGGAGAATCAGCAAGAATTTTTGGAATAAAGGATATACTACTGAGGGAGCTACCCGATGTCTTGAATACGCCAAGGAATTAGGTATCAAAGAAGTGTTTTCGCTTGCCTCCGCAAAAAACTTAGCATCGCTCCGTGTGATGCAAAAAATAGGAATGAATTACGCGTACGACTTCGAGCATCTTGATTTAGTAGAACATCCGAGATTGCAACCTTGTAGTTTGTATAAGATTGCCTTTTAGCTATTGACAGGTGGGTGGTGATCAGTGGAAAAGTTGAAAGAATCAAAGGTTCAAGGCGACAAACAGTAGGACAAAGATCTGCGGAAATCTGCGTCTTTCTATCTCCGCAAATCTGCGGGAGATTTTCAAGCAAGTCCTGGAATGTCCAGGTTCAAAAAGTCCAGTATATCAGAATCAAATAGCCGCGTTCTCTGCGTTCCCCTCTGTGGCCTCTGCGGTTAAATAAAAAAATACCACCTCCAACTTGGAAATGGCATTTATATCAAAGCAGGTTTTGATCTTATTTCGGCTTGATAATAGAAGAACCTAAAATACTTCCTCCTATCACCTCGATCTTAGAAGTCAGCAGATCTCCAGTGGACAAAACCGTAGTAGGGCGCAGTCGAAGACCTCCATCCAAAGGCAAAATAAACTGCTTGTCTTGCTTCAGCTTCTGATTTTCGTCAAAAACTTTGGTAGTAAACCTCGCATCAGTAGCTCCACCAGAAGAAATCAGATCTATCCCTTCATTGCCGGGCTTAAACTGGATTTTCAGATCCTTATTGGTATCAGCAGGCACCTTCTCCATGCGATATTGGATGGTTTCCTTTCCGATTTTTTGGCTAAACTCCAAATCGTATGTTTTGTGGTTCTTACTCAAAATCGTCACCGAATTGCTAGCCTCTCCCAAACCTTTCACATCATAAGTTTCAGATTCTCCTCTCAGAATCGGACTATGGATTTTAAACTCTCCAGTCAGATTTTTTACTGCATAATCAAACTTTGCATTTTTAGTTCCTTTGATTTTATGGATGAAATCATTTGAAAATGCCTGACCCTTTTGATAGTAAGCATGCCCATTAGATCTTGAATCCAGTCCATGGACCGGTACAAACATATTCCGTCTCAAAGAGGCCTGACTTTGCGCTAGCTTGCCTCCATCCAGGTTTTTACCCTTTGAGTCTGTGATGGATTCTGTCTCTCCGCTGTCTGCAAAAATCAAAACCGTCCCTGCCAAAATCAGCAGAATTATATCCCAGACCGGGGTTCTAGGCTCCCTGTTCAGTACATTCCAGGGCATATATTGCAGTCTACCCCCAGACCAAGCCCCTCCACTGTATGCCCTACCGTTATTGTAACTGTAGGTATTGGTACGTCGATTGATAAAAATGGAACGAGTGCCGGAAGTAATGTTAGGGTCAAAGCACACAATCTCCCAATTGTCCCCGTTCTTTTTCCACTGATGTGGCAAAATACAATGGGGTGCTCCACTGAAATCGTAATTTTGAGAGATGCAGAGAACCGGATTATTTCCACAGTTATAATGGTGAAGGGATTCCTCGAAAACTCCCACCGGATCATGCGTATTGCCAGAGATAAACTGCCCCACAAACCACCATATAGCGGCAGCTCCTACCTGGTACTGGTGCTTGATGTTAAATTCACGCTCTGTCTGATTCCAGTTAAATCTATTGAGCTGTTTACCAAATCTACTCAGGCACTTTCTGGCATAAATCCCTTCCAGTGACATCCCGAAGCAATTGCCTCCGGCTGCTAGTTCTTTGACTGCCAATTCATAAAAAGTAGATTTCAAGGAGACATGATCAAAGAAATTTGCTCCTGTAGTCACATCTCTAAATGCCGCCGCGTAAGTATTCCAACTGATGATATTAGTACCTTGATTGGGCACACCCCAGAAGTAATAATCTCGGTCTGACATGGTTCCCTGTTTAATTTTGGGGCGAACAGACCAGTCTAACCTCAAACTATGGGTTCCAGTTGAACTATTGAAAATCCCATTATTCGTTTTCATTCCCCAGGCATTGGCGGCATTCAGTTCCAAACTAAAATGCCCCAAGTTATCATCGCCTCCACCAAATGGCCTTCCATTATCACTGTCCCAAGCTTGAAAGTCGAAGAGCACTTTCTTATGAATATTGTTTGGCACAAAAGTTCTCCTCAACGTATAATTGACCGTTTTTTCGGTAGTATTGGAGTAGGTTCCGTTTTGTGGAATCACTGAGCTAAAGACCTGATGACCATTTTCCTTAGCGATGATTTTAGCATAGATATCACTATCATCTTTAAAGAAAATATCAGAATCGGCATCCCTCACTCTTATTCTGGTGATATGGATTTCGAAAGGATAACACACGTAGGTGCCGGCTGATCCGAACCATACTATGGCTCCATTTTGGAAACTGTTCATTTTGGAACCGGAGGAACCGGGCACATCACTTTCGTTGGAAGTAGGAAATCCCAAACTGCCAATAGCACCACCAATGCTATGGTATTTGGCTCGAATGGCTCCATGGACCTCAAAAGCCCCTGTAGCTCCAGACCAATAGATAGAGCATGACTCAAACTCACTCAGCTTCCCTACCGTTCTAGTGCCACTTTTCACATCTTTTTCATCCGTGAGCGGAAAGCCAAATTTGGCAGGTCCACCTAAAGCCAAATACCGGGCTAAGATGGATCCATGTACCTCAAAGGCTCTGGCAGCTCCATTTTTATAGTACATTCTACCGCCTTGAAACACCTGCTGTTTCCCTGAGGAAACTCTCCCGGCCACACCTGTAGGTAATCTCATAACAGATGAATCTTCGCCCAACTCACAATAATCCACATAAATCTGCCCGGTCACAGCCTTTGCTCCGGTAGCTGAGGACCAATAGATGGCTCCCTTACGGAAAACACTTTTGCGAACACTTGGAGAATTTCCGGCTTGCTCATCTGAAATCAACTCTCCAAGCTCCCTTTTCATCACAGTGGATAAGCTTTGGTAGTAGGCATAAATTGCCCCATACATGGCGAAAGCCCCAAAGTACCTATTGTACAAAATCGCACCCCCAGTGTAAGTTTGGATAGAACCTCCATTGGTTTCCCGGCTCAACTTCCCTGTGGGAGTACCTAGATACCTATCCTTTCGGAACTCCTCAAATTTGTAAGAAATATGCCATTGAGCAGACTCCCGATTGGCATCCAAGGTATCTTCAAGATAATTCGGGATGCCGTCATGAACTTCTAAAATTGCCATTTCTCCGGTAAATGGATGACGGGCACCATCCACCCAGGCTCCTATGAAAAGCGAGGATCCAGTCCCGGCCTTCAGCGTACCCTCTGGCAAAGCATAACTCATCAGCAATCTCCCATCTACAAATACCGCCAAGGTGTCCAGGTCATAGGCTACTTCCAGTCTACTCCAAGTGTTCAACAAGATCTCCTTGTCATACTTGGTATTGGGACCTGTCCAGCCGTAATGTGGAGAATTCACCGATACATTCAGGTAAAAACTATTGGAATTGGACCCTGGTAATAGGAAGATTGCAATCGGCAGTGAGTTGGTCTCAAACAGGTTAACCCTACTGCTTACCCTGCTGGTTACCCTGAAGATGGTTCTCACCGCAAACTGCTTGAAGTTGTACTCCGCCTTCTGTACAGATGCCCTGATGACGCTAGTACCATTAAACTGGATTGCCTGAGGGAAATTCCCCCAACCTGACACATTCCCAGGCCCGGTCACCACTGAGCAATTCCTGACGCTTGCCCGCTTACTTCCATCTGGATTTTTCACATCCAGATCATTCAGTAGATAATCAATTATTTTGGTAGACATATTGAAAAAAGTTTAGATGAACTGATAGTTAATTGACTTAGGAAAATCCTAACTCACTACAAGTTAGATTTTTATCTACTTTCCATCAACAATTCAAAATCAATGATCAGCAGTAATCAATTGCTCTAAAAATCAAATTCTCAGTAATCATAAAAAAACTCAATACCTGCGCTGTCTTGTGATATTTATTGCCAATAATCCAGAATTCACCACTGCAAATACTGTTTCAAAACACTATTTACCTTAAAAACAGCATACCTATTTTGACCTGCTCAAGCAGAGCTTAAGCCAATGAAGTGAGCCATTGGAACACCAAAAAAAAGATGCCACCTCCATCCGGAAGTGACATCTAACCACTCAACCCCAACTAATAAACCATTCTCTTAAGCCAGGAATAGCGAGGCTATCCCCAAGACTTGATCCTTGCTGAGCGGCTCATCCCATCCTTCGGAAACAGCCCCAGCATCAATACCGGTCAGATTTACCACATTTACACCCCCGTGCGTGACATTATCTTCACCAGCATAGATCGGCTGAGTCGCAGATGGTAATGATCCTATGGATGCATTGGTGATCCACCCTTTGACAGTGTCCTGTCCTTTTTTTGTCCTAAGTCTCCTGACCATAGAGGCGTGTCTGGCCTCCACGGAGTGTATAGAAAGCGCCGCAGTGAGCACGACATCATTTTCCATGGCATTTCCAGCCTGGCCTTTATAAGCTCTCACTCCGGTGTCTTCGAATGCTTGGGACAAAGCCAAAAAAGTAGGATAATCGGAGAAAGGCATAAAATTGCCCCCTGCGGTAAAGTCAAACTCAGGCTCTGCTACCGGAGTACCCATCAGTACATTACCTATCACCTCGGTCAAGAAATCCACATGGGCTTTTTCATGGTCACGGATTTTAGCAAAAATCGCAGCATCCGCTCCATCAATAACTCCGGACTCAATCCCCATTTGGTAGTATCTATACTCCAGGTGTTCCAGTGTCAAAGCGTAGTTCAATACGCCGATCAGGCTTTCTGTATCAGCTTTGGCTACTTTTGGCAGCGCGGTCATTAAGCCCAAGGGCACAGCAGCCATGGCTACTTTTTTACTCATATCTCCAAACTGGCGAAAGGCCTCTCTTCTGGAGTAAAATCTATCTTTTTCTTCCGGACTATTGGTATCCGGGCACATGGTATCAAGCAATTTTAATAAGTTCATATCTATAGTTGTTTAAGGTGGTGAATTAAGAAGAAGGCAACATACTGCCATCAAGTGGCGTGGTCACATAAGTACTGGCTGCTGTCAATACTTCCGAAAACGAAAGTGTACGCTCCAGTCCATTGGCATCGATGATATCATCTCCGGCAAAGTCTGCCGTACCCGGATTGATCAGATCTCTAATCGCCGCGGCATGCCTGGCCTCTACGGAGACGATCTTACCGGCAATCAGCAAGTAATCCACATTTTCAATGAATTGACCTGCTCCATTGTAAGCGGCCACTCCCAGGTCCTCAAAGGTCTTGGCAGCCATTAATACGGATGATCTGCTATTGAAATCTATACTGCTGAAGTCAACCGATAGGTCTTCTATGGCGGCGTCTCCCAGTGCTGCTTTGAAAAAATCTCTATGCGCTCTTTCGTGCTTTTCCAAGTCGCCCATAATCTGCTTCTCCTCTGCGCTGGCATTGGCAAAGTACCCACCTGTCATCACCGTAGCATAGAAGGCAGCTTCTAATTGCTCAAGAGCATAGGCATAATTCAAAATCCCTACATCTCCCGAACCCAGACTGACTGCTGGATTTATTGGGATCTGCTCTTCATCGTCACATCCCATCAGAAGTAATCCCGCGCCGGCTACAGAAAGTGAACTGTACTTAAGAAAATCTCGGCGATTGGCTTTTTTCACTAAAGCCTTTGGTTTGATCAAGTCATTTTTCATGTTGTGAGTGTTTAAGGTTAATAATCCGGTTTATGGTTTTCATAAAAAGGCTTGTCTGCTGATCTCAGAAATCTTTGATCTCGCATCTTGCCATCAGTTACGAAGCCCATACTTCAACTGGATTGAGCAAACCCCGAACTTTTTTGAGATATATCAAAAAGCCATCCGCACGTCTAGCCCCCAAAGTGGATTTTGAATACTTCTTTCACCCTTTTGTACTCACATAAAAGTCCTTAATCACAACTATTACCTTTACGAAAAATTCTTAGAATTAGTAATCTCTATGTTACTATCCGCTTTTCTAACCTTAAGCGACCAAAGCGATTTAGGATTTCGCAGAATTAAAAAATGTAGGGCTCTTTGGTCTTCGCTCAGCCATCTTCTCGACCAAAGGGAATTAAGTAACTACTAAGATTCCGTATATTCATTACCAGTATAAAATCTATAACCTTAAATCCAGCTCCTCGCCAAAGTACTATTCTTTAGCAAACGCAATTAGCAGTCACCCAAAAACAATCTCATGATGCACCTCACTTTTCTTCACAACATGGGCAGTAGATGGATTTCCATTTTGGCCCTGTCTATTATCTCAAATGCTGCAATTGCCCAAGAACATCAGTCCGACTTCAAGAAAACAGTAATCACCCGGGATTTTCTATCTGAAGGAGTGGCGGTCGCAGATATCAATAGAGACGGCCAAACGGACATTGTAGCCGGATATTATTGGTTTGAAGCTCCCAGCTGGAAAAAGCATCAAATCTCAGCTTCGCGGGCATTTAACCCTAGGGAAGAGTATAGCAATTCCTTCCTGAACCTGGGCATGGATGTCAATCTGGACGGTTGGGACGATGTGGTAATCATAGATTATCCCGGCACCCCGGCCTATTGGTTTGAAAATCCAAAAACTGAAAGTGACAACTGGAAGAAGCATATCATAGCCGATTCCGTGGGTATTTCTATAGAATCTCCGGGATTCATCGATATGGATGGAGATGGACGTCTGGATATTCTATGTGGGGACTATGAAAAACGACAGATCATCTGGCTTCAGGCTCCCACTTCACCTGGAGACACAGTTTGGAAGCGACACGCCCTTTCTGAAGAAAATGTCCCGGGTACAGACCGCTTTTCGCATGGGTTGGGCTATGGAGATATAAATGGTGACAATATCAAGGATGTGGTGATTTCGGAAGGTTGGTTTGAAGGCAAAACAAATCTCAAGTCCGGAGATTGGATTTTTCACCCTGTCAAAATCTCTGACCCAGCCTCGCATATGCAAATTTTAGATGTAAATGGGGATTTCAAAAACGATGTCGTCTCGGCTTCTGCACATTCCCTGGGCGTGTGGTGGCAGGAGTATGTGAATGACAGCACTTTCAAGACCCACCTGATCTCCAACCTGACCGCCCAGACTCATGCCACTCAAATGGCTGATCTTAACGGAAATGGAAAAATGGAAATGATTACCGGGAAACGGTATTTAGCGCATAACGGAAATGACGCGGGAGATGATGACACGCCATTTTTGTTTTACATAGAATTCACGCCTTGGATTGGACCTTTTTTCCGAGAGCATATCATAGACAATGACTCCGGAGCCGGACTGAATATCACCGTAGAAGACATGAACGATGATGGCAAACCAGACATAATAATCGCCAATAAGAACGGGGTGTTTTACTTCGAAAATCAATTGAACCCAAAATGACATGCATGCATAAGGCAAACTTTATAATTTCAGAATAGCCGCAGCTTGCCAAGCTTAAAATATACCCTTCACCATAGAAATACGCCAAATTTCACGGGAACTGAGTTTCTATTGATAATATCAAGCCTTTTAAAATTGAAGCTGATATATTTGAGGTTGCGAAACAGGATCGCAAAATAGTAAACCTCTAATTCCCCTTTTAGCATGTCTAAAATTTCGTTGCCCTTAGCAACCCTAGCCGGCGCCCTATTTGCCTTTGGGTGCTCCAGTCCAGATAACCGAAAGGCTGATCTCAGAGAACTCACCGAGTTTTACACCCCAAGTGGTCTTGATTCCGCCTCGCTGCAGTCTGACAGCACAGATCTGGTTTTTAGCAATTTTGCCGGGCCTGATGTGGTCCCCAGTCCGTCCGCCCTGTCCGTTTCTCCCTATGGAGAGGTGTTTGTAGGAGTAGATATGATGGGATCTCTGGGCAAAGAGCCTGGAAAAGGAAGTATAGTAAAGCTGATCGATTCTGACAACGATGGAGAAATGGATTCGCATACCGAATTCACTAAAGTTGACAACCCAAGGGGAATCATTGCCTTGAGAGATAAGGTATATGTGCTGCACACCCAGTTTTCGGAGGAAACCGGACAAGCTGAAGGTATGAACCTGGTCGTATTTACAGATGCAAACGGAGATGGCGTGGCAGATGGACATTCCCAGCTTTTGATAGAAGGGATTTCTTCCCCAGAACACCTGAGATCAAGAGGAACAGATCACTCCACCAACGGTATTCGGATGGGTATAGATGGATGGATTTATATTGCTGTGGGTGATTTCGGTTTTCATGATGCAGAAGATAGAGAAGGCACTAAACTGACTATGCTTGGCGGAGGCATAGTGCGGGTACGACCTGATGGTACAGAAATGGAAGTTTACACGCACGGGACCAGAAACATCTATGATGTGGCCATTGATCCCTTCATGAATATTTACACCCGGGGCAATACCAATGACGGGGGTGGTTGGAATATCCGGTTTATCCACTACACCCAGTCTGGAGAATATGGCTACCCCAATCTGTTTAAAAACTTCACGGATGAAATCATCCCTGCTTTAGCTGACCTGGGAGGAGGATCCGGCACAGGAAGCTACTTCATGGATGATGACCGCTGGCCAGCCAAATATAACCATGTGCCTATGATGGCTGACTGGGGCAGAAGCCAACTGTATATTCACCGAGTAAGCATGGACGGGCCTGGTTTTACCCAGGCTGATGAGGAATTTATCAAGCTTTCACAGATCACTGATGTGGATCTGGATGCCTCCGGCAGAATGTTCCTTTCCGCTTGGGATGGCGCAGGGTATAGAGGAAGCCCAGAAAAGGGATATGTAGTCCGAGTGGTACCGGAAGGCTGGGAATATGAAGCCTTTCCAGATCTTAAAAATGCTTCTTTGGAGGAGTTGACCGCTTTATTGAAAGCCACTAACTCTGTGGCCAGATTTCATGCCCAGCAGGAATTGTTAGCTCGTTTCCCGGAAGATGCCGGTGCAGCAGCACTTTCCATTGCCTCTGACAAGGCCTTGCCTCTGGAGGCTAGAGTAGCCGGTATTTACACCTATGCTCAGGCCACCTGCCAGGCAGGAAATGAGGAATTGTTAAAACTAAGTGAGGAAGAAGCGATCAGAGAATTTGCACTACGTGCAATGGCAGACCGTAAAACCTGCCTTCAAGGGGCTCCACTGGAACCCTTCATCGAAGGCGTGACTGACCCTAATGACCGGGTGAAGGCAGCAGCTATCGTAGCGCTAGGCAGAATAGGAAATGCGGACGCTGCCGAAGAACTGCTGAAAGTAAAAGTACCGGAATCATTCAAGCAACCCGAAAAAGACACTGAAGGGCCTCATGCCACCCCAAATTCAGATATTATCCTTCCGCATATTGCGATGCAGTCTCTAGTCAAACTAAATGCAGTAGAAGCAGCAGTAGAGGCCATAGGAGGTGAGAACTCCAAGCTCGCACTTTGGACACTTCGCTACAAGCATGACCCCAAAGCTGTAGACGGACTCATCGGGGCGTATGAAAGCACTGATGAGCTAGAACTGAAAGCAGAGATTCTATCCACGCTTTCCAGATTGTATAAAAAAGAAGCTCCTTATGATGGTTCATGGTGGTGGGGAACGCGTCCAGATACGCATGGTCCATACTACAAGGCCATTGATTGGGAAGAGTCTGAAAAGATCAAATCATTTCTGGTACAGGAATGGCAATCTTATGAGGACCCAATGAAAAAGCAATTTTTCGCGGAGCTAAATGAAAGAAACCGAATGGATATCCCAGAGTTTGGCAATGAGGGCTCCAACCTGGTCATCAATGAAACCGAGGTAGATCTGGAAGAGATCAAAAACAAAAAAGGACAAGTGGGACAAGCATCCATTGAGGATGTAATTCTGGCTGTAAGTGATATCAAAGGAGACCCTGTAAAGGGGAAAGCCCTATTTACCAGCCAAGGTTGTATCGCCTGTCATAGTGTAGAAAAAGGTCAGCCGCTAAAAGGGCCTTTCATGGGACAAATCGGGTCCATTATGAATAGATCTCAGATCACCGAGTCCATCCTAAAACCCAATGCTTCCATTTCCCAGGGCTTTGGCACTGTAAAAGTTGAGACCAAAGACGAAAAGGTGTATATGGGCTTTGTGACTGGAGAAAATGCCAATGAACTGGTATTGCAGGACATAGGCGGTAATGCTACCAAACTAAACAAGAGTGATATTAAATCCAGGGAAGAACTGGAAAACTCCATGATGCCTCCGGGCTTGGCCAATGCTCTTTCTTATGAAGAACTGGCCTCACTGGTAAGTTACCTAGAAGCTCAAAAATAGTATTCCTGTTACACGCTTTTGCTGCTTTGGGAAATAGAGCCAACTCTAAAACAGCCCCGGATTGAGATTCGGGGCTGTTTTTAGTTACGGCGGCAGTACATTCCTGCACATCTAATTATGATAATTCGGCATAAAGCCATAATTAACTTTTCATGAATTATTCCAAACGGGATAGTTCATTCCTCCCCATTTTTTACTTTTAAGAGAATTACCAAAACTCAGTCACATGCGACTCCTCCTATTCACCCTGCTTACTGCCTTGTCAGCCTGCACTATTTCCTTTGCTCAGAAGTCTTTCCACCAAAACAAGGTCATCGCTCACCGTGGTGCCTGGAAAGCTGAAGGCCTTCCCCAAAATTCCATTGCCTCATTGAAACAGGCGGTGGAGCTAGGCTGCGAAGGGTCTGAGTTTGATGTATGGATGACTGCAGACGGGGTTTTGGTGGTCAATCACGATGCCGATTTCGAAGGAATGGACATAGAAACTTCCACTTACCAGGAGCTTACAGCAAAGAAACTCCCTAACGGCGAGCAACTTCCTACTGTAAAAGCTTACCTCAAAGCTGGCAAGAAACAAAAAGGCACCAAATTAATATTCGAAATCAAACCATCCAGGATTTCTGTAGAAAGAAGCATAGAAATAGCCGAAAAGTCTGTGATGATGGTGAAGAAAATGAAAGCCGAAAAATGGGTGGACTACATCACCTTCAGCTACGAGGGTGGGTTGAAAGCCATAGAAACGGATCCGGAAGCCAATGTAGCTTACCTCACAGGAGACAAAACTCCTGCAGAATTGAAAGAAGCCGGGTATTTTGGATTTGATTACAATATCAATCTTCTAAGGAAAAATCCACAATGGATCAAGGAGGCGCAGGAATTGGGATTGACGGTAAATGCCTGGACGGTAAACAAAGAAGAGGATTTGAAATGGTTTTTGGAGCAGAACCCTGATTTCATTACCACTGATGAGCCTGAGCTATTGTTTAAATTGATGGAATCGAAGTGAGGATAGGGTGTGGGGACTTGAGCTAAAGGTGGTCACCTTGTTGTTCTCATTTTGGTGTCAATAAAAAAACAAAAGCCCGTAAAACTATTGATTTACAGGCTTTTATAAAACATGATTTTCCAACCCGTCGGGGTGACAGGATTTGAACCTGCGACCTCACGCCCCCCAGACGTGCACGCTAACCGGACTGCGCCACACCCCGAATTTGTCACGAATTTAATCATCTTGGCTAATTTTCAGAATAGCACCCAGAAATTATGTTTCGTAGTAGTTTTCTGATACCGGAAGCTTTTTTGCGCAAAACACAGCTCCCTCAAAAAAACTTAAGGCCAATCAATCCTTATCCTTGTACAAGGAGGTCTTGATCACATAATCCTGAACCTTACCGCAACAATGATCACAGGCTTTGGCCTTTGGCCGGATGGAAGCGGCCTTACGCAAGGCTTCCTTACTCGAATTATAAGGACCTAGGTAATCCCGCTCGTAGAGATCAGGGATATGCTCACATTCCCTATCATGGATTTCAAAAGCGCCCTCCGAATTGGGCTTGGAAGAGAGATAAAAGAATTTCATGTGTTTTCCTGATTTTTCAATATCACACCTGCGTCCGACTTACGGCAGCGGACAGGTTTATGGCTTAATAGATTTGACTATTCCAAAATTACAACAGCCCTAAACACAAAAAAATACCCTGTACAGGGTATTTTTTGGCTCTGAAACTCCCCTAATCACTCATTATCTGCGCAAAATCAAAAATCCTTATCGGTAATACCGCTCCATCAGCATAGCCCACTCCTCATCCAGAGTTTGCTCAGGCCTGCTTTCTCCTGATCTTCCATACCAATAATCTGCATTCCACAGGTCTCCTTCTTTTCTATGCAAATAGGCGTGGATCCGAGCAGCATCCTTACCCCCTAATGAATCAACTTGATCATGGGCTTTTTTCCAATCACCATTGCCGTCATACCAGAGCGCCTTTAGTACGGGACTTAGATCTGCAAGCCCTGCTTTATCTGCTAAAAAAGAGGTGTATTGGGAATGTTGAGTTGACATAACTAATCTTATTTTATCGAATGGAATTATCTATTTAGTGAAACCGGTTTCTTACCAGTAGCCCAATAATTAAACCTAAAGGCTCATAGGGTTTGCTTACAACTAGCTTTTAGGCTGCTTCAGCCTTTCCCCTACTGCAGGAGTCAGCCGGAACAGGTGCTGAGCGAAGCCAATGCATAGTTCTTCTGACCCGATATGCCAAGAATTATTGATCACTGGCTTCACTGGGTCTATTCATCTCATTTTTTTTAAAATTCATGGGAGTAAAGTAACAAAAGGATTACAGGATTTGGAAACCTGATGTGATCAAAGAAATAAATCAGATGACAGGTTGAAATAGGCTAAAGAAAGTCCAAACGCTGATTGTCTGCTTTTCTTAATTCAATTCCGAGGCTTATTACATTGTTGAGGTTCTGAAATACGCCAATGCTCCCTCCCTATTGTAAAACGCCCAGGGCTGAAGGGGATCGGAAAACAAGAGATTCGAGGGACAGCCTAGGTCTTTATCCCACTATCCCTGTACACCAAGTGCATAGCCTCACCGGCGACATTGTGGATATTTATAATTTTGCACTTACCATATCTATTCCCAACTTGAGTCCTATGAAATACTGTCACCTGCTACTCTCGCTCTTTCTCATCATCCTTACCAGCAAAGTCACTGCACAAAATCAAGATAAGCTATCTGGCCAAATCAAGAGTCTGATCAAAGACTTCAAGGGAGATATAGGAATTTACATGGAGCACATTCCCAGTGGAAACACCATTGAAATCAATGCTGACACTATTTTCCCCACAGCTAGTCTAGTCAAAGTCCCTATACTTCTGGGGATTTTTGACAAAATCGAAAATGGGGAACTACAATACCATCAGCCCCTAATGTACCGGGACTCTATCAAGTACGGAGGTTCTGGACTGATGCAGTTTTTCAGAGATTCCACCCAGACGGATCTGAGCACTTTGATTGCTTTGATGCTGAGCTACTCGGACAATACTACTTCGCTTTGGAACCAAGCACTAGCTGGAGGAGGCTCAGAGATCAATCTACTGATGGAAAAGCTCGGCTACCAACACACCAGAGTGAATAGCCGCACGGCAGGAAGGGAAAAAATCTGGGAGAAATATGGCTGGGGCCAAAGCACGCCCAAAGAGATGGCAGGCATGTTCAAGCAAATCTTCAAGAAAGAAATGATCAGCATCCCTGCATCAGAACAAATGTACCGACTGCTATCAAACACCTTTTATACAGACTATGCGATTTCCAGCATACCGCCCGGAGTCAATGTAGCCAGCAAACAAGGCATGGTGAATGCTTCCAGGTCTGAGGTTTTTCTGGTCAATGCGCCAGAAGGGGATTATGTGTGTGCCATTTTCACTAAAAACAATAAAGACCAAAGCTGGGAATATAACAATGAGGCCTGGGAGCTTACACGAGCTATTTCTAGCCTATTCTGGAATCAGCTAAACCCCAATCACCCATACCAGGCTCCAGTACAAATGAAACAGTATCAAGAAGGCCTAGCCTACTGATACCTCAGAACTCCAGCTCTTTAATTTTAGCTTGTAGAAACTCAAGATTGGCCAGTTTGCCCGGTAAAAAATGCTCCTTGGCATACTCGCTGTGGTACCGGTGTTGCTTCATGAACTGCTCGCTGTTCCGTAGCCATTCGGCCAGTTTCCATTTTTTCCGGTTCAGTTGTTCATTTTCTTTTTTGAGAATTAGCGTTTGTTCATAAAACTGATCCGAACTCAGGTGATAAAGGTCAGCATCGCAAATAATACATTCCAGCAGATTTTGCGGCTGCTGTGGCACCTTAGTAGCCAAAATAGCCCCTTGCACTCTATTGATTCTGCAAGGTTCAACAGACATTGACGCTAATAATTTGCCTGCAAAGGCTGCTCCACGCTTTTCATGCTCCTGGGCCACACCTTGTAGATATCCTATGTCATGCAACCAGCCCGCTATGGTCAAATCTTCCTGCTGCTCTTGCGGCAAATCGTAAAAACCACCAATAATCCCCACTTGATTTACAATAGATAAGGTATGATCAAGATTGTGATAACAAACTTCAGGATTCAACGCTGTGTCAAACAATTCTCTGGTCTTGTACTCTATCTCTAAAAGAAGTTTATCCACTTGTTTATTGAACATTAAAATGATGCTGAAAAACTAATTTACTATTAATATTGAATCCTGTGGCATAAAGCTTTGATATTTAATCCATTCCCTTCCAAAACGGAGATAAATGTCCGGTATAGGTATGGTTGATCTGGATAAAATGCTCAAAAATGATCCTTGTCCCGAAATTTTACCGGAATTACGAGAATTAAGCAGAATCAGCATAAAAGAAAGAAATGGCTTAAACAAAGCTCATTTTTATTGAAGAATATTTAATAAAACGCAGCAATACCAACTCTCTACCTAATAATATTTGCTATTGGCTGGTTCATAAGAAATTATATCTTTGATAAATTAACATTAACCCAACCAAGTTTTTAATCAATCATATGGAACAAGCTCTAATTTATCTAGTACCCCTTCTGGGGATCATAGGCCTGATCGTGATGGCCATTAAGTCTGCCTGGGTGACCAAGCAAGAAACAGGCGACAAAACCATGATGGAACTGGCCGGCTACATTGCAGATGGAGCCATGGCTTTTCTAAAAGCCGAATGGAAAGTACTCGGCTATTTTGCGGTGATCGCCATGATCCTGCTGGCCTGGTCTGGCAATATGGTGGAAACCTCCAGTCCGGTAATTGCCATCTCATTTTTAATAGGCGCAGTATTCTCAGCATTTGCAGGGTTTATAGGTATGCGCATCGCCACCAAAGCCAATGTCCGCACCACTCAAGCTGCCCGAACTAGTTTAAAGCAAGCCCTCAAGGTATCATTTACCGGTGGGTCTGTGATGGGGCTAGGAGTAGCAGGACTAGCCGTCCTCGGGCTTGGCGCATTATTTATAGTATTCTACCAACTCTATGTACAGCGTGTAGGTGCCGGAGTGAATGGCGTGGAAATGGAAAAAGCGCTGGAAGTCTTGGCCGGTTTTTCCCTGGGGGCTGAATCTATCGCGCTTTTTGCCCGTGTAGGCGGGGGTATCTATACCAAAGCTGCTGATGTGGGAGCCGATCTAGTGGGAAAGGTGGAAGCAGGGATTCCAGAAGATGATGTCAGAAACCCGGCTACCATTGCAGATAATGTAGGAGATAATGTGGGTGATGTGGCCGGAATGGGCGCAGATCTGTTTGGCTCCTATGTAGCTACGATTTTGGCGACCATGGTATTAGGCAGAGAGATTGTCTCAGCAGATAATTTCGGAGGTATTGCCCCTATACTTCTACCTATGGTTTTGGCAGGCTTGGGAATTATATTTTCCATACTCGGGATGCTTTTTGTGACAATTAAAGACGAAAAAGGTGACGTACAAAAAGCACTAAATATGGGCAATTGGTCATCGATTGTATTTACGGCCATTGCCTCTTTTTTCATCGTGCAGTACATGCTACCGGAGACCATGTCCATCCGAGGCTATGAATTCACCAATATTCAGGTCTTTTATGCTATCATCCTGGGCTTGGTAGTAGGCACCTTGATGAGCATTATCACAGAATACTACACCGCCATGGGCAAAAGACCTGTCAAATCCATTATCAAGCAATCCGCCACCGGCCATGCCACCAACATCATCGGGGGACTATCAGTGGGAATGGAATCCACTGTTCTACCAATTTTAGTTTTGGCTGGTGGAATATATGGAGCCTATGAGTTTGCCGGTCTTTACGGAGTGGCTATCGCCGCCGCAGGCATGATGGCTACTACAGCTATGCAACTGGCCATTGATGCATTTGGCCCTATCGCCGACAATGCGGGCGGAATAGCTGAAATGAGCCAGCTACCAGAAGAAGTCAGAGGGAGAACTGATATTTTAGATGCGGTAGGCAATACCACTGCAGCCACCGGCAAAGGCTTTGCCATCGCTTCAGCCGCTTTGACTTCCCTGGCTCTTTTTGCGGCCTTTGTAGGAATCGCCGGAATAGATGCCATAGACATTTACAAAGCTCCTGTATTGGCAGGCTTATTTGTAGGCGGCATGATCCCCTTTATTTTCTCCTCCCTGGCTATCGCCGCAGTAGGCCGTGCAGCCATGGACATGGTCAATGAAGTGAGAAGACAGTTTCGTGAGATTCCCGGCATCATGGAGTACAAAGCCAAGCCGGAATACGACAAGTGCGTGGAAATATCCACCAAAGCATCTATTCGGGAAATGATCGCACCTGGAGCGATCGCCTTGATCACACCCATTCTGGTAGGTTTTCTTTTTGGGCCGGAAGTACTGGGAGGCTTGCTCGCTGGAGTCACTGTTTCTGGCGTATTGATGGGAATGTTCCAGTCCAACGCTGGTGGAGCATGGGACAATGCAAAGAAATCATTTGAGAAAGGAGTGGAAATCGATGGGGAGATGTTTTATAAAAAATCAGAACCACACAAGGCATCCGTAACCGGTGACACGGTAGGAGATCCTTTCAAAGACACCTCCGGACCTTCCATGAATATCCTGATCAAGTTAATGTCAATTGTGGCCTTGATCATTGCCCCGCATATTTCCGAAAAGGCTCACTCTGACACTTTGACCAGCAACATAGAGGTGAAAAAAGAAATCACCTATGAAAATGGCAAGAAGGTAGTCACGGAAACGATCACAGCGCTTGAGAAGAATGAATAAGTCTTAACCTAAGATTAATTTTGCACCAAGGCTGCCTTTAACCAGAGGCAGCCTTTTCTTATGCCTAATTTATAGGGGATTAGCGATACTTTGCACGAATTCAAAATTAAATATTGCAAAAAATAGCAGTTAGTAATATTTTCTTAGTTTAAACTTTTTATTATCAAAATCTCAAAAATCCCTTTTAAAAAATTGAAATAAACGCCCGATTATCCTTAATTTATGAATTGATGATAAAAGAAACAGGGATAATCTACCCAAATTCTGAGATTATGCTGCAAAATGGTCTAATATCTCTCTTTCACTTACCATCAAAGCCAATTCCCTAGTTTTCAAATAGCTAGAGGAAAAACCATAATTTTAGGCCGTTTTCTTGCCAGAAAAGTTCGAATAAATCAGCTAGTAACTGCAAGAATTTGCCAGATATTAAAACAAAACCAATTAATAATCCATAAACACTAAACACATGAAGAAAAACTACGAAATGACATTGCTTTTTCTGTTGAGTTTTCTGGGGAGTATTCCGCTCTTTGCCCAGCAAAACATCACAGGAAAGGTAACCGCACAGGAAGACGGCATGCCGCTTCCAGGTGTGAGCATCGTGATTCAGGGCACCACCACAGGTGCCGTGACTGATTTGGACGGAAATTATTCGATTTCTGTACCCAATGCTGAGTCGGTCCTGGTATATTCATTTATCGGGTTTGAAACTGTCACCAGAACGGTAGGAAACAACTCTACCATTAATGTAGCTATGCCTACAGAGACTTCCGAGCTGGATGAATTCATAGTGACAGCCTTCGGTATTTCTCAAGAAAAGAAAGCTCTAGGCTACTCCGCACAAAGTGTGGACGCTGAAGCAATCACCGCTACTAAGCAACCAAACATCGTTAATGCCCTGCAAGGTCAGGTAGCAGGTGTGCAGGTTACTAACTCAGGTGGTGCACCAGGTCAGTCTGCAAGAATTGTGATCAGAGGTATCAATTCCCTGGATCCTTCTGCAGATAACCAGCCCCTATTCGTAGTGGATGGTGTACCCGTGGATAACTCTACTGTGGAGTCCGCCAATACGCCTAGAGGTATGTCAAACAGAATGGCTGATATCAACCCCAATGATATCGAGTCCATGTCCGTATTGAAAGGTGCAGCCGCCACAGCACTGTACGGGGTACGTGCTGCGAACGGTGCAGTGATCATCACTACCAAAAAAGGAAAAGCTGGACAAGTTCAGGTCAATATCAACAGTTCTGTAGGTTTTGATAAGCTAGTAAAAATGCCTGCATTGCAGGACGAATATGGTCAAGGTTTCAGTGGAGAAAGAGATGACAGTAGTTTCTGGCCTTCATGGGGTGCAAGTTTCGCTGAAGAAAATGACCCTAGCTATGTGTATCAGGACAATTGGAACAATGCATTTGATACAGGAGTAACCCTAGATAATAATGTAAGTGTATCCGGGGGTAATGAAAAAGCCACCTTCTTTGGATCATTTGGGCGTTTGGATCAAGATGGTATCATTCCATTCTCCAACTGGGCAAGAACTACAGCGAAGCTTTCCGGTACGGTCACTGCCAGCGAAAAATTCAACTTTTCAGCTTCCATGAATTACTCCAATTCAGGTGGTAACCGTGTTCCTCATGATAGATTCCTAGAGCGAATGATGTACTGGTCAGAATCTACAGACGTTACCGACTACATCAACGAAGATGGAACCATGAAAACCTACGGTAATACCAACCCTATCTATGATGCTCGCTTTGCCACTTATGAAGATAATGTAAACCGTGTAATCGGTAACATCAACTTAAATTACAGTCCAGCTGATTGGATCACGCTTTCGTACCGCTTGGGTACTGACTTTTATTCAGACAGCAGAGAGGAAATCACTCCCGGCCCCATGGGTATAGACGGAGAGCAGGCTTTGAGTTCCACTGGATTTATCGAAGAAACCAGAATTAACAGCCGTGATTTGAACTCAAACTTCTACGTGACTTTGAAAAAGCAGTGGAACCCGGACTGGAACACCCAATTGAGATTAGGTAACGATGTATTTGAAAGAAAATATGACCGGGTAACGGCTACAGGTTCCGACTTTGTGATCCCTGGATTTTACAACCTGAATAATACGACTCAGATTTTTGCGAGCCAAGGATCTAGCATACGTCGCTTGGTAGGTTTCTATGGAGACTTGATGGTAGATTACAAGAACCTACTCTTCCTGAATGTAACCGGTAGAAATGACATCTCTTCTACCCTGCCAAAGGAAAACAACTCCTTCTTCTATCCTTCAGTGAACTTGGGGTGGGTATTTAGCGAGAGCTTTAGCATGCCTTCTTGGGTTACTTTTGGTAAGCTGAGAGGTTCATGGGCACAAGTAGGTAAGGATACCAATCCGCATATCCTCGGAGCCACCTTCGTATCCCCTTCAGTATTCCCGCTGAACGGTCAGGTGGGATTCTCTAAAAATTCACAATTTGGAGATCCGGCTTTGAAACCAGAGCTAACCACCTCTATCGAATTTGGTACACAAATGGCCTTTTTCAACAATAGAGCAAACTTGGATGTAACTTACTACAAGTCCAACGCAAGAGATCAGATCATACCCGTACCTATCTCAGATGCCACTGGATTTTCATCCTACATCACCAATGCAGGTGAAATCGAAAACCGTGGTTGGGAGATTGTATTGGGAGGTAGCCCAATAGAAACTACTGATTTCAAATGGGATGTGACCGCAAACCTAACTACCAATAAAAATGAGATCAAAGGGATCAGAGAAGGTATCGACCAGATCGTAATCGGTTCCCAATTCGGATATTCAGGAAGTACTGTCACCATGATCCTAACCGAGGGTGAAGCTTATGGTAACATCTATGGATCCCACTATGTAAGACCTGGCTTGGAAGAAGGCGCTACACATCTAGACAGATCCCTGACACAGCAAATTGGCGCCAATGGATTCCCAGTCCGTACGGGTAATCAGCTCATTCTAGGAAATGCAGTTCCAAAATTCTTTGGGGGATTGAGAAACACCCTGACCTACAAAGGACTGGAACTTTCCTTTATGATTGACTTCAGAACTGGCATAGAGCAATATGATCAATTTGGCAACTTCCTTTCTGCCTTTGGTAAGCAAGAAGATTCAGAAAGAAGAAACGATACGGTGATCTTCCCAGGTGTACTAGCTGATGGTTCTCAAAACTCCAAAGAAGTGTGGCTAGGGCAAGGCGTTGGCCCGGACGGCGTGGATTATGGAGCTGGGTATTGGAGAAATTACTACAGAACCACATCTGAAAACTTTGTAAATGATGCAAGCTTTCTGAAACTGAGAAACATCACCCTAGCCTACAGTTTACAGCCAGCTGTATTGGAAAGGACTCCTTTCAGAAGTGCGAGACTTTCGCTAGCAGCTAATAACATCATCCTTTCCACTCCTTGGGATGGATTTGATCCTGAATCTTTCTCAGCAGGTGCTGGCGGAAACGCCATAGGATTTACAGGACTAGGATTCCCTGGTGTCCAAAGTTATTTCGTGACCTTGAATCTTGGACTCTAAACCACTAAACGAACGAAACGATGAAAATCAACAATAAAATACTAGCAATGGTGGGCACCACGGTTTTACTCAGTGCCTCCAGCTGTGACTCATACTTGGATGTCAATACGAATCCAAACAACCCTACAGATGCGCCGATTTCAGGTCTGATGACCAACATCACCTACCAAACCAGCTTAAATGTATATCGGGAAGGTAGCGCGGTGGCCAATTATGTGCAGTACCTCGCCTCACCCAACCCGGGCAGTGGTTCGGATACCATGGATCCACTTAATTTCAGCTCCCTTTGGTTCAATCTTTACAATGTAATGACAGACCTAAATGAGCTTACAATCAAAGCAGAAGAGTCTGGTGCAAATCATTACCTGGGAGCCGGCCAAGTGCTCATGGCATTTAACCTAGGCATGACAGTCGACCTTTTTGGAGATGTGCCGTTTTCAGAAAGCTTTAACTTCACCACCGTAACTCCGGCCTATGATAACGACGAGCAGCTTTATGGACAGGTCTTTTCTCTGCTAGACCAAGGGATAGCAAATCTAGAAAGTGAAACAACTGCCTCCATAGGAGCAGATGACTTTATCTATGAAGGTGATGTGGACAATTGGTTGAAATTTGCCTATACTTTGAAAGCCAGGTATATGATACACACCAAAGGAACCGGCTCATATAGCGCTTCCGAGGTTTTAGACGCCGTGTCCAAGGGTTTCACCTCAAACGACCAAAATGCTCAGGTTGAATTCTTTGAGCAGGACTTCAATCCCTGGGCAAGTGTAGCTATCAACAACGCCAATTTACTCCTTGGAGGTTGGATTTCTGAACAGTTTATCCAGGCTTTGGATGGTACATCCTACCCTGCTGTAGATCCACGTTTGCCACTTTTGGTAGGTACTACTGATGAGGGTGAATTTGTTGGAACTGTAAACGGTGCAGGTAGAGGAAATGCTCCTGAGCAGGGCGCAAGGTCTACTTTGGTAGAAGGACAATACCTGACTTCAAGACAATCTCCTGTACTGATTGCCACGTATTCTGAGCTCAAGTTTATAGAAGCAGAAGCAGCTTTGGGTACAGATCAGGATCGAGCCTATGCTGCCTACATGGATGGAATCGAAGCAAATATGGATATGCTCAGCGTGGACGACGAAAGCAAAAATGCTTACCTGACAGATCCTAGCGTAGCTGTAGGTGCGGCTAACCTGACTATAGACCTGATCTTCAAAGAAAAATATGTAGCAAACTTCCTACACCCTGAGACCTGGAATGATGCACGTAGGTTTGACTATGCGTACAAGGACTTCACTCAGCCGGCAAATATGAACCCGGATCTTGGCGGAGAATACATCAGAAGATTCGCTTATCCAGATAGTGAGCAGAGCCGTAATGGCGCCAACGTGCCTGAGGTCACCTTGCTAGACAGAATCTGGTGGGATCAATAATCCCTCAACTTATATTAAAGTCTCCCGCCTTATGGCTGGAGACTTTTTTATTTTATCCCGGATCTTAATCCGGATTTACTCAGCTTTCCCCAATTCCCATGAGAAACTACCTATTAATTCTCCTTTTTCTATTCAGCTCCTGCACGGTTCAGAAAATCAATAAATCCATTACCAAGTCAGACATTTTTGACCAAGGTCACCTTGGATTTATGCTGACCGACCCCACTACAGACAAGGTACTGGTCGATATCAATTCAGACAAGTACTTTATCCCTGCCTCCAATACCAAGCTATTTACTTTCTACACCTCTTACACGCTACTAGGAGACAGCCTGATCAACGGGTTGAACTACTTAGAAAAAGGAGATTCACTGATCTTTTGGGGAACTGGAGATCCTAGTTTGCTTCACCCGGATCTAAAAAACACTACGGCCCTTGAATTTTTGAAAAGCCAGGACAAGAAGCTGTACTTATTGGATAATTTCGACCAGGTCAATGCATTTGGGCCGGGCTGGTCCTGGGATTGGTACAATGCCTATTATGCCGCTGAGCGTGCTGCACTTCCCGTGTATGGCGACATCGTACGCTTTGCCAAAGAAGCCGGCGACAGTACTTTTACGGTTTATCCCCCTCGCTTTGAAACAAACTTGCAGCTCGTGGAGCCAAGGGGCAACTCCAGCTCTAGCTTCAGAAGGGAACATCTGGAAAACAAATTCAACTACTTCGTCACCTCAGAGGCTACAGACCGACGCTTCGAAACGGATATCCCCTTTATTACCTCTGCAGAATTCGCAGCGCAAATGCTAGCTGAGGAAACAGGTAAGGAAATCCATGTGATCAAAAACCCGGCATACTTTTCAGAAGACCCTAAGAAATTACTCACTGCACCAGCAGATAGCATCTATGCACAGATGATGAAAATTTCGGATAATTTCCTCGCTGAGCAGCTTTTGCTTTTAGTATCGGATCAGCTAGAAAACAAGTTGAGTACCTATGACGCCATTGCTTATGCAAAGGAAAATCTTTTGGCAGATCTGCCAGACGAACCGATCTGGGTAGATGGTTCTGGACTTTCTGCCAAAAACATGTTTACACCCAGAAGCATCATTGCTTTGCTGGGAAAAATAAGAGCTGAGGTTCCATGGGAAAAAATCCAAGCTTATTTCCCGGCAGGAGGAGAATCCGGCACGATCAGAAATTGGTACCCCGCAGATGAAGGACAGCCTGCATACATTTATGCCAAAACCGGGACCCTCTCCATGACCAACGCACTAAGCGGATACTTACTGACTAAAAGCGGCAAAATTCTACACTTCTCCTGTATTTTTAATAATTACCCCATCTCCGGCACTGAACTAAAAACAGAGTTGACCAAGGTACTCTATAACATTCACGATAAATACTAGACATGAAACGATCGCTCTTTCTTCTCTTGTGTTTGCTGATCACTGCATCATCAGCCCAAGCTCAATCCTTCACCATGGAGCAGGTGGGAAAATTCAGCTTTCCTTCTGAGCTCAGCTCCTCTCCCACTGGTGAAAAAATAGCCTGGGCCATGAATGAGCAGGGAAAAAGAAACGTGTATTTTGCGGAGGGGCCTGAGTTCACTCCCAAAAAACTTACCGATTTCAATGAAGATGATGGGCAGGAAATTTCCAGCCTACAGTTCACACCTGACGGCAAATGGCTGATCTTTGTGCGGGGTGGTGACCATGGAGGAGGCAATGCTTCTTCCCCGGTAAATGCACAGAACCTACCAATACTACCAAAAGTAGAACTATGGAAAATCAGCTTAGCCTCAGGCAAGGCTGAGCCAATTACCGAGGGAGATGATCCTTTTGTAGGATTCCCCGACAAAGTAGCTTTCCTCAAAAGCGGACAAATCTGGACTATTAACCTTACAGGAACTACCAAGCCTAACCAACTTTTTGAAGTAAAGGGGAGCATACGCTCAGCGAGCTATTCACCAGATGGAAGCAAGCTTGCTTTTGTAAACAATCGAGGTTCCCATTCCTTGGTCGGAGTGTATCAGGATGAAAACACACCCATCGAATGGATCGCCCCCTCTTTCCACAGAGATGTCATGCCCCAATGGTCACCTGACGGAAATGAAATTGCATTTATTAGGTTAAGAGGCGGAAGTGGTGCTGCATTTCCGGTTTTGGAACCCAGGCATATCCCTTGGGAGATTTGGATTGCAAATCTAGCTGAAAAAACTGCCAAGCAACTCTGGAAAGCGCCTGAAACCCTTCCTGGCTCCTATTCCTACCCCTTCTTCTCCTTTACAGGGGATGGTAATTTAGTATTCCAATCCTACGAAGACGGTTGGCAGCACTTATATACGCTAGATTCCAAATCCGGGGAATCCAAAATCCTCACCCCAGGAGAATACATGGTAGAGCAGGTTAAAATCAACCCTGCCAAATCAAAACTCATTTTTTCCGCAAACACAGGGGAAAGCCCGGAGGATATAGACCGAAGACATATTGGCACCGTGGATCTTCTTAATTCCAAATTAACTTGGGAAACCAGTGGAACAGGAATAGAAGCAAATCCGGTCTGGATTGGAAATGGAAATAAAAAAGCATTCTTCAGCGCGACTGCCCAAAGATCCCATTTGATCGCAGTGAATACCGGGGAACAAACTATGCTCCTCCAAGAGCATCTCATACCGGATGATTTCCCACAAAACGCGCTGGTGATCCCGAAGCAAGTAAAATTCTCAGCCCCAGATGGGACTACTGTATATGGACAATTATTTGAGAAGGAAGGTGGTCCGGCTAAGAAACCCGGAGTGATTTTCGCCCATGGTGGGCCACAACGGCAAATGTTGCTCGGCTGGAGCTATATGGATTACTATTCTAATACTTATGCCTTAAACCAATATTTGGCTGAACTGGGCTTTGTGGTTTTGTCTGTTAATTACAGACTTGGGATAGGTTATGGGTATGAATTTCACCGTCCTGCCAATGGCTATTACCGAGGCGCTGTGGAGTATCAAGACATCAAAGCCGGTGGTGAATTTTTAGCCAATCTACCTCAGGTGGATGCTGAAAGGATCGGGATCTATGGAGGAAGTTACGGAGGGTATCTGACCGCTTTAGCCTTGGCCCGGGATTCGGATTTATTTAAAGTAGGGGTAGACATTCATGGTGTACATGATCTAGACGGAAGGTACAAACTGCCAGAAACCTATGAAGTGGCCCCAGACCTGGATGAAGCTAAAAAAATCGCCTGGGAGTCCTCTCCTATGTCCGACTTGGAAAACTGGACCTCACCTGTACTATTTATTCATTCAGACGATGATAGAAATGTGGGCGTGAGCCAAACAGCAGCTATAATCAGAAGATTTGAAGAAATGGGCAAAAGCTATGAAGCCTTACTTATTCCAGGTGATACGCACCATTGGATGAAGTGGTCAAATATGATCCGAGTAGATCAGGCCACAGCTGATTTCCTAGAAAAGCACCTTATGGACTAAGTTAAAAAACCTATGCTGAACATAGAGCACATCCACCATATCGCAATCATTTGTAGTGATTATGAACGTTCCAAAAAGTTTTATACCGAACTACTGGGCTTAAAAATCATACGAGAAGTTTATCGCAAAGAGCGTAACTCCTACAAGTTGGATTTAAGTCTTAATGGCGACTATGTTATTGAGCTTTTTTCCTTTCCCGCTCCTCCTCCCAGAATTTCCAGACCTGAAGCTACGGGACTGAGGCATTTGGCTTTTGCGGTGAGTGATATGGAAGAATGCATAAAAAGTCTTGAAGAAAAAGGGCTAAATGCTGAGCCCATTCGGATAGATGAGTTTACCGGAAAGCGCTTTACTTTTATCGCAGACCCGGATGATTTGCCCATAGAATTCTACGAATTCTAATTGAATAAATTAGCAAAAAAAGCCCGAGGATATTTCCCCGGGCTTTGATTTTTTTGGCTTTGAAGCTTCAATTAAGAAGGGTTCTGAACCATATTTTCGTTAGCGTTCAATTCAGAAATTGGAATTTGCCACTGCCAGTTTGTAGTTCCAGCAGGTTCTTCAAATTTACCATTGATTACAGATTCTACGTGATTAGAGCCTGTTCTGTCCAATGGAAGATTCAAACGCTTCAGATCAAACCATCTGAAACCTTCACCCCAAAGTTCGATTCTTCTTTGAATCATGATTGCTTCGATTAGACCTTCACCGCTTGTTGCCGGCAATGTGTATTCTGGATCTCTTGCTTCCATGAATTCAGTCAAAAGGGCAGCCGCTGCAGCATCGCTGCCTGATCTAGCCAAAGCTTCAGCTTCCAAAAGAATCATTTCAGAAGCTCTCATGTAAGGCACATCACCTACAGAGGATGCATTACCCTGAGCGATAAACTTACGGTTCATGTAATCAATCTTAGCGAAAGATGAAAGCGTCATCTCATCGATATAAGGATCTCTCAGCTCAGGATCGGAAGCGTTAGGATCCCAAAGACCTTTACGGTAATCCGTATCAGAGATCATATCATAAAGCTTCATGCTGATCGCCTTAGGATTGTTTCTAATGTTGGTAGAGCTAAAGTTCAAAGACATGTAAGCAAAGAATGAAGCAAAGTAAGTCTGCTGATCATCCACCTGATGTGAACCCCAGATCCACTCCCCATTTTCATAGTTGTTGAATCCAGCATATAGATCAGACTCAGACATCAGATCGTAACCTTCTCTAGCAGCATTTGCAAAAGGTGCAGCTTCCGCAAACCTACCTTGAGTAAGCAATACGCGGGCTTTGATCCCATTTACAACGTTGATATTCAAGTGAGACTTGGCATTTCGGCTTTCATCCAAAAGAGCTATAGCGGCATCCAAATCAGCATTTACCTGAGTATAAACTTCTTCTACCGTATTTCTGGCTCCACCTTCAGTGATTGGCTCCGTCACTATTGGAACCCCATCTTGGCTATTACCACCACCAGCAGCATAACGCTCAGCAAAATGTTGTACTAATTGGAAATGCGCCCAAGCTCTGTAAGCCAAAGCCTGACCTTTGATCTCGTCTTTTTCTTCCTGTGGGCCTTCAGCATCATCGATATTAGCAATGATCATATTGGCATTACCGATCACTTTGTAATAGAATCTCCATACGAAGCGAACGTCACCGCTGGTTTGCACATTATGGTTTAGCCATCTGGATATAGATACATACCAACCGTTACCGGTAGTGGTCATCACTACGTCATCAGACATCACCTCTCTCATGATCATCACCGCTCCTTCACCTGCTTGACCCTGGCTATCATAACGAAGCAGTAGAGAACGATGAATGCCGTTCAATGCCGTCATCGCATTGGTAGTCGTGGTAAATACAGATTCTGAAGATACTGCATCTGTAGGCACAGTATCTAGATAATCTTCTGCACAGCTAAAGTTCATCAGCAATGCAACTACGAATATTGATTTAAGTATTTTCTTCATGTTACTTTCAGATTAAAGGTTGACATTAAGACCAACCGTAAAGGTTCTCGCTGGAGTGTAAGCATTTGAAGTAGTTCCGTTGAAGCTACCAGACACATACATTCCTTTTCTTTGAGATAACCAGCCCAGGTTTTCACCCGCTAGGTACACCGTAGCTCCACCTACACTGATGCGATCAAGTAAGGTTTTTGGTAATCTATAGCTCAGATTAACAGATCTCAGGTTCAAATAGGAGCCATCAATTAACCATCTGTCAGATTGTACATTAGTTTGTGCTCCTCCGGTGACATCCATTTTAGGTACGTCAGTGATCTGACCTGGAGTAGTCCATCTGTTCAATGCATCTACATGAAGTGCATTACCGTCTGGGTCAGCATTCATCAAGCTAGCATAAGATCCGTCATACACTTGACCTCCTACAGAGTAAGACACCAAAACGTTCAAGGAGAATCCTTTGTAGCTAAAGGTATTGGTCAAACCTCCGAAGAAATCAGGAATAGCAGTACCTGCAAAATGATACTTAGCATTGTTTGCTCTTGTAGTAACTGTATCCTGGCCTACAATTTTGGTAGTAGCGTCGTCTTCTGCATAGGCTTCAGCTCTGTATAGACCCTCGCCAGTTTCTGGATCCACTCCATACCAGTCTCTCAACCAGTAATCATAGATAGATCTTCCAACCACCAATTTCTTGGTTCCGTTGATTTGCTCTTCGAAAGGAAGCTTCTTGAACTCATTCTTGAAAGTAGAAACGTTCAAGCTAGCAGTCCAAGTGAAATCATTGCTACGGATTACATCACCTTGAATACTGAATTCTATACCAGTGTTAGCAAGCGTACCGATGTTCTGAAGCTTCTCCTCTAGACCAGTAGTCAAAGACAAAGGAACTTCGAAAAGTAGGTTTTCAGACTGTCTGTTGTAATACTCCAAGGTACCGGTGAATCTACCTGCGAAAGCAAAGTCCAAACCTACATCAAAGGTATTGTTTGATTCCCATACCAAATCTTCAGCTGCCAAACTTGCCTGAAGTATACCCGGCTCAGATGCATTGTTATAACCTAGGTCATAAAGTGCCTGCCAAGGATAATATCCACCAATAGCATCATTACCTACTTCACCATAAGAAGCTCTTAGCTTCAGCATGTCAAAGAAGTCAGAATTGAAGAAGTTTTCCTGGTCAATATTCCAAGCAGCACCAACAGAGAAGAAGTTACCTCTTCTTACTTCACTGTAGAATTTAGAGGAAGCATCCGTACGGAATGAACCAGATAGGGAGTACTTATCGTCGAATACATAATTTACTCTAGAGAATAAAGATTCGATTCTGTGTCTGTCGATTCTACCATTGGCAGAACTAATAGTCACAAAGTTGTCTGGCTCTATATTACCGTCTAGAATCTGATCCTGCTTAGCTAGATACTGATAATTGTACTTGTAGTCATAGTTCTCGTGACCTACTAAGGCTTCTACGAAATGCTTCTCTTTGAAAGTGTTGGTATAAGTCAACAACTGGTTGAAAGTGTAAGAATTTGTACGGCCATTGGTACGGTTAGTACGACCAGCTGGAGCGCCATCACCCACGATTGGGTTATCATAACCAATGCTCAATAGAGAAGTAATGTCGGTAGCGATATTAGTTCTCAATGCAAAGTGCTTCAAGAAAGTGATCTCAGCATAGGCTCTTGCAGAGATTACATCTCTGTCTGTTTGATCCACATTGAGCAATGCCTCCTGATAAGCGTGACGTCCTGGAGATCCACCTGGACCTCTAGATGGAAGACCTAGATTTGTAAGGTCACCAGTATCGAAAATTTTGTTTCCGAATTCGTCGGTCAAATATCCACCTGTCATCATATTCTGAGCATACACAGGGTAAATAGGTCCCATGTTTCTAGAGAAGAACATAGGGTTTACATAACTGGTGTTTCCATCGGTTCTGGCATTGTTACCATCACTCATGGTAGCAGAAAGGTTTACACCTGTTTTGAACCAGTCAGTAGCCTGAGTATTGATATTCAATCTACCAGTGAATCGCTCGAAATCAGAGTTAATCACGAAACCATCTTCTTTCAAGTAACCTACTGAAGTAAAGAAATCTGTTTTATCAGATCCACCACTATAAGTCATGTTGTATTCAGATCTACCTCCTCTACCAGCTACATAGTCTTCCCATGCTAGATCCTGGAAGTTATTTGAAGCAGAAGGATTCAAAGTACCATCTGCTCCTACTACTTGGTCATTTGGTACATTGTAAACATTGTAACCCAATACACCATCGATCAACTCTTCAGATGCATAAGCAGCAGCTTCAGCACCTGTAGCACCATTTCCTAGCTGGGAGTTTCTCAAAGATTCCCAAACCAAAGGATAATACTGATCAGCATTTACTCTTTCATATTCTGGCAAAGCTCTGCTTGCAGTACCCTGCTGAACTCTGAAACTAAAGTTTGGCTTGTTCTTTTTACCTTTTTTGGTAGTGATCATAATCACACCGTTAGCAGCTCTTGATCCATAAAGTGCAGCAGAAGACGCATCCTTCAGGATAGTCATATCTTCGATGTCTTCAGGATTCAAGTTGGAGATATTGGCATCGTAAGGAACTCCATCTACTACATAAAGTGGAGAAGAAGAAGAGTTCACAGAACCAATACCTCTAATACGTACAGCTGGAGTAGAACCCGGCTGGCCGGACGCAGAGGTAGTAATTACACCTGGAGACTGACCCTCGATGGCATTCACCACGTTGTTGATCGGTCTATTGGCGATTTGATCACCTTTCAGTGCAATTGCAGAACCTGTAAAGTTACCTTTGTCTGCAGTACCGTACGCGGTAACGATTACCTCATCCAAATTTTGGGCATCTGGCTCCATAGTCACGTTGACTACAGACCTGTTACCGATAGCTTCCTCTACAGTAGAGTAGCCAATGTAGCTAAATACTAGAGTTTGAGATCCAGCTGGAACGTCAACACTATAGTAACCATCAAGGTCAGTCACTACTCCTATGGTAGTTCCTTTTACCAAGACGCTGACTCCAATGAGTCCCGCCGGCTCCTCTTCAGAAACCAGCCTTCCTGTTACAGTCCTGCTTTGCGCAAAAGCTGAAACAGTTACTAATAGCCCTAAGAGCAAACTTAGTAATGTTCTTTTCATAAGATTTAATAAATAGTTAGTAATCAACAACATCACCTTGACATTGCATATTCTTTACCGCCCATCTTTATCTTTACCAAAGCAATTGAATGGGTGGCCTATAATTTCTATTTTGTGGTTGGGGGGTGTGTGGCGGAGGTATGATCACCTCATAGGATTATCTCTAATTGTTGGTTAAATATGATACGCTATACTTTGGGTTTTTTAACTGTTCAGTTTCGAACGATAATTATCAAATTGTTATTGTTATTTGATCAAAAACCTCTAAAACTTGAGCAGTTATCTTATTTTGGTCGCTAAGATATTCCATTTTTACGTTTTTTAACACCTGCTTAACCTAAAATTTATTATTTTTTGTAGGAAAGTTCTAGACTGTTTGAAATTTCAAAAATTTCAAAATTTCATTTTTCCATTTCCTATTATGTCAGAATTAAAAACTAAGCCCACAAATGACTCTGTCGAAAAATTCCTAAAATCTATAGAGCACCCAGTTAGAAGGGCAGATGGCCTGACCCTTTTAGAAATTTTCAAGGAGGAAACCGGGGAGCCACCGACTCTCTGGGGGCCTAGCATAGTTGGATTCGGGAGATATCAATATAAGTACCCATCTGGCAAGGAGATGGAATGGTTTCCGGTAGGATTTTCTCCTAGAAAACAATCACTTTCTATTTATATTATGCTCGAAAAGGAAAAACTAGAACCTTTTCTCAAAAAACTGGGTAAATACAAAATATCCAAAGCTTGTATTTACATTAATAAGCTAGCTGATGTAGATGAAAAAGTCCTTCGGGAGATGATTCATAGTTCAATAAATCTAATCAACAACAAAAACACTTAAAATGCTACATGTATTAAATGGAGATTCGTTAGCAGAAACTTTTCCTCCCAGCATTTCGGGAAACATCGCTATCATGCGCGAATGCCTGGTAGATGGCCCAGTAGCCGCAGACTCCTTCAATGAACTGGCTATCGTTCGGTCGGAGTATTTAAAAAAAACTTATCCAGAAGCAGCAGATCAAGATTACTACACATACGTCACCCCACAGTTCAAAAAAATACTGACGGCTACCTCTGCTACAGACGTCTATCTCTGGTTCGAAAACGATCTCTTCTGCCAGGTCAACCTATGGTATGTCGTTCATCTGCTCAAAGCTCATAAAGGACAACTGTACCTGGTCAGCCCTACCACTGACTTAATCGAGGGATTTGGTGGAATGAACATTGACCAGCTGAGAAGTGCCTACCGTAATGCAAAACCGCTTACGTCAAACGAAAGGCATGTATTGGCTGATATGTGGCAACTCTATCAGACGCAAAATACCGCAGAGGCCCTCACCCTATCCTTGCAGACCAGCCCAGAATTGCCATTTCTGCACCCAGCAGTAGTAGCCTGGGTAGAGTCCATTCCTCATGGGGAGTATCTAGGTAAGCCAAAAGAAGCATTAAAGGAAATTTCAGCTCAGTTGGGAACGGATGATTTCGGGAAAATCTTCAGAGCATTTCATGTAAAGTATGCCATTTATGGCTATGGAGACCTGCAAGTGAAACGACTTTGGGAGGAACTGAAAAAAGAAGAGTTAGAAAAATAACTTAAAGGAGCTGCTAAAAACAGCTCCTTTTTTTATTCTAATTCTTTCAGCATAACTTCAGAAGAATCCATCACGCGTCTGTATTTTTTCAAAACCCAGCGACTAAATAGAACCAAAAAAACCAATCCTCCAGGGATATAAATCCCCCAAAACCATGGTTTATATACAATTTCTTCAGAGCCATTTAACTCTGTCAAAGGAGGTAAAATGCAGATCAATAAAATCACACCACAAATTATCCCATAGCGTTGAACTTTCCAGAATTGAACTTTACTTTTTGAAAACTTTTCTAACAGCTTTGCTGGAGCTTCTGCATCAATTCGAATATTCCGCATTCCTTTCACAGCAGATAAACTTGCTACTGGCAAAGCAATCATTAAAAAGACTGCTACTAAAGCAAAGATTTGATTATACCACAATTCAAAATCTCCAAATCTGGACAAGAAATACATTGCGTAGCCAACACAAACCAAGGAACCCAAAATCTCAGGGATTCTAATGCTATTCATTTTACTCCTGAATTTCTGCTTCGTGATCTGCAGCAGTATTTCTTTTTGAATTTTATCCTGTTTTTCCACTTGCAGACTGAGGTCAGCCCAAAGGGATTTCATTTCATCGAGTTCCATATTCTGTTGATTTAGGATTCATTTCTGATTTAAGTTTTTGTCTGATTCTAGACATTCTCGTACCCACGTTGCTCACTGATATTCCGGATATCTCCGCGATTTCTTCGTAGGATTTATCTTCCAAAAAGAGAAAGATGATACCTCTATCCAGCAAATTCAATTTTCTGATCTGGGCATAGAGTAGTTGGATTTTCTCTTCTCTCTCAGAATCATTTGACTCCGAGAACTGAATAGTTACCTGATCAAAAGGCAGGGTATTCAACTGCTTTTTCGATTTATTCAAATGAGTAATCGCAGTATTCATCCCTACTCTGTAAAGCCAGGTGCTTGGCTTGGAAGCTTTTTTGAAATGAGCAAAAGACTTCCACGTCTGGTACACGATCTCTTGATACAAGTCATCCTGTTCGGCTTGTTCCTTCGCATAGATCGTCGCGATCTTATAGATCAGCCCCTGATTTGCATGGATTAGATGGACGAACTCTTCCTCTTTACTCATTTGATTTCATTTACTCCATTAGTCTTAGCTCTTTGGAAAAAATCACAGATTTGATGAAAAATTTTTAAAAAGTAAGGAAATCGTAGGTAAAATCTTTTCGTGGCGACACGAACCACGACGTAACAATACCTAATGTCCTGCTTCTGGAGAAGCAGGACAACGGCAAAATCTGTTCGTGATGATTCGAACAGCGGCGTGAAAAATATTCAGAAAATCTGAATTAGTATTAGAGGAACTGTTCGTGAGACACGAACAGTGGCGGAATTAAAGCCCAACATCTGAAAAGCAGAACAACTGCTTCTGTAGAAAACCAAAAATTCCTCTGAGCTCTCTGTGAAAACCTTTGTGTCCACTGTGGTTAAAACAATCCATCACAAATCCTTAATTTCGGGTATGCAATGGTCCACCGAATTCACTATTCCTGAATCTCAATTCCCCATCTCTCATCAGAGCAAGATCCTGAGTATGGGTTCCTGCTTTGCGCAAGCTATGGGTCAAAAAATGCTTGAAGCAAAGTTCGACTGCCTGGTCAATCCATTCGGAACCATCTTTCATCCGATGATTTTGGGTGACTTGCTGGATCATGCTATGCTTCAGGACAAGATTGAGGAAAATGGAATCCTGGAGCGGGATGGGATAATTTATTACTTGGGAGCACATTCAGACCTATTTGCAAATTCCAGGGAAGAGCTTGCACAAAAATATGCTGCACAACTTGCTGCAGTCAAAGATTACCTAGAAACCGGTACTCATTTAATTCTGACCTTAGGCACCTCATGGATTTACGAAACCGAGGATTTCGGGAGGGTAGCCAATTGCCACAAACTTCCCCAAAAGCAGTTCAGAAAGAAACTCGTTCCGCTCGACGAAATGGCTTCACATTTAATCCACATTTTTGGAAAAATTTCACGGGTATTTCCCAACCTAAAAATCATCTTGACAGTCAGTCCTGTGCGTCATATCAAAGATGGTATTCCGGAGAATCAACTCAGTAAAAGTTTACTGCGCGTACTTTGCACTCAGTTGGAAGGCAGGTTTTCCTTTGTTTCATATTTCCCAGCTTATGAGGTGATGATGGACGAATTGCGGGATTATCGTTTCTATAAAAAAGACCTGATCCACCCAACTGAAGAAGCCGAAGACTATATCTGGGAGAAATGGAGCAAAGCTTATTTCAACAAAGAGACACAAACCAAAACAGAAGAAATTCAAAAAATCAAACAAGAACTGGCACATCGCCCACTTAACCCCAACAGTGAAGCCCACAGGAAATTTCTGCAGAATCTTCTGAAAAAGCTGGAACGATTGAACGGGGAATTTGATTTTTCTTGGGAGCTCAATAAAATTGAATCTGAATTAAAGCAGGATTAATCCTCCAGGGGTTTGAAACCCTAGGAGGATTTCCAAAGCTTATACTTTCACAAAATTTTTCAATTTTCAAATCCTAAAATTTTCCAATCTAAAATGTCAAACCTTCTCCTCCACTCCCAATCTCCTTACCTCCTCCAACACGCCCACAATCCGGTGGACTGGATGCCTTGGGGACCAGAAGCACTGGAAAAAGCGAAAAGCGAAAACAAGCCGATTTTGGTATCCATTGGCTACTCTGCTTGCCACTGGTGCCATGTGATGGAACGGGAAAGTTTCGAAGATGAAGCCACCGCTGAGCTCATGAACGCACATTTCGTCTGCATCAAAATCGACCGGGAAGAGCGTCCTGATATCGACAATATTTACATGGACGCGGTTCAGGCCATGGGATTGCAAGGCGGATGGCCGCTGAATGTGTTTCTGATGCCGAATCAAAAACCCTTTTATGGAGGGACTTATTTCCCAAACCAGCAATGGAAAGGCCTTTTGTCAAACATTGCCGATGCTTTTGAAAACCATGAGGATCAATTGGCGGAAAGTGCGGAAGGTTTTGGAAATAGTCTAAACAGACGGGAAACCGATAAATATGGAATCTTAGCTGGAAATCAGGAATTGGATCCAGATGAACTTGCAGAGATCGCCACCAAGATAATTTCCCAGTTCGACTCGGAATGGGGCGGTATGAACCGAGTGCCTAAGTTCCCCATGCCGGCAATCTGGCATTTCACCCTAGATTATGCCCTGCTAAGCAAAAATGATCAAGTGCTGGAAAAAGTCTTTTTCACATTGAAAAAGATCGGAATGGGCGGAATCTATGATCAGCTGAGAGGTGGATTTGCAAGATATTCCGTAGATGGCGAGTGGTTTGCACCACACTTCGAAAAGATGCTTTACGACAATGGACAATTAGTGGAATTGTATGCCAAAGCCTATCAGGTGAGCAAGGATGAGTTTTTCAAAGAAAAAGTCACTGAAACGGTCGCTTGGTTGGAAGCAGAAATGCTCAATGGAGAAGGCGGATTCCACGCTGCCCAAGATGCTGATTCGGAAGGAGTGGAAGGTAAATTCTATGTTTGGAGGTATGAGGAACTGAAGGAATTGATCCCTGAGGAACTACCTTGGTTTAGCAAACTTTACAACCTCAAGCCGGGTGGAAACTGGGAAGATGGAGTGAATATTTTGTTCCAAACCGAAAGCGAGCAGACAATTGCAGAGGAGTTTGGGATAGACTCAGTTGAATTTCAATTAAAATTAAAAGGAATAAAAGCTAAACTTCTGGAAGTCCGAAATCAGCAGATTTATCCTGGAAAAGACGATAAAATTCTCAGCGGATGGAATGGATTGATGAGCGCTGGTTTGATTCAGGCTTATTATGCAACGGGTCAGAAAAGCATGCTGGATTTAGCAATTCGAAACCTGGAATTTCTGGAGGACAAACTTCTAATTGATGGAGTTTTGCATCGAGCTTATAAAAACGGAAGTGCCTATACTCCAGGTTTTCTGGAGGATTATGCTGCAGTGATCCGAGCGTCCATGATGGCTTTTGAAGCAAGTGGAAATGCGCGATGGCTGGATTTGGCAAGATCTCTCACGGATTTTTGCATTGCGGAATTTCATGATGAATCCGATGGCTTTTTCTTCTTCAACAATCCTACAGCAGAAAAACTAATCGCGAATAAAAAGGAGCTTTTTGACAATGTAATTCCTGCTTCCAATTCGATTATGGCAAGAAATCTCCATAGACTATCGCTTTTCACCTATGAAGAAAAATACTCGGAAATAGCATCAAAAATGCTAGGAGGCATGAAAGAACTTATCCTTAAAGAACCCGGCTTCCTTTGCAACTGGGCGAGCCTATTTTTGGAAAAATTGGTTCCAACTGCTGAAATTGCCATTGTAGGTAAAGGCGCAGCTGAAAGAGCAAAAGAATTTCAGCAAAACTATACTCCTAATATGATTTTGGCATTCGCAGAATCTTTGACAGAAAATGCCGCTATTCTTTCGGACAAGACTCCTGATTCGGCTGGAAATGCCTTAATTTATGTTTGCTTTGATCATGCCTGCCGCAAACCTGTGAGCAATTATGAAGAAGCGATTTCACAACTTCCCTATTTAGCTTAATCCTTGGAAAGCCTTTTTTCAGATCAAGATTTATATCCTTC
This sequence comes from Algoriphagus sp. TR-M9, assembly GCF_027594545.1. Taxonomy (NCBI): domain Bacteria; kingdom Pseudomonadati; phylum Bacteroidota; class Cytophagia; order Cytophagales; family Cyclobacteriaceae; genus Algoriphagus; species Algoriphagus halophytocola. The sequence continues at coordinate 3,047,110 of NZ_CP115160.1, forward strand.
TGGAAGCGGAAATAATTTCGCAGATATCATTCTGCCCGTTCCTATCCCGCGGATGTTTACTTATAGCATCCCCTATTCCATGCAGTCCGAGATTAACCTAGGCTCCAGAGTAATTGTGCAGTTTGGGAAGAAAAAAGTCCTTACGGGAATCATAGGGAAAGTTCACAATAAACCTCCGCAGGCCTATCAAGCAAAGCCAATTCTGGAAGTTTTGGACGATTCCCCCAGCGTGAACCCACTTCAGATCCGTTTCTGGGTATGGATGGCTGAGTATTACTTCTGTCATATCGGGGAAGTGATGCATGCAGCGTTGCCAACTGGGTTAAGATTGAGTAGCGAAAGTAAAGTGCAGCTCAACCCGAATTTCAATAGAGAGGAGAGCAAATACCCCTTGGATGCTCGGGAAATCTTGATTTTGGATGCATTGGATAACCAACCTGAGCTTTCATACGAGGACTGCGAAAAGGTGCTTTCCATTAAAAGCATTCACCCCATCCTGAAGAGTCTGGTCAAAAAAGAAGCGATTCTGATTTTTGAAAAAGTACAGGAAAAATATACTCCAAAGGTAGAAACAAGAATTCGACTGACCCCTGAAATTGCTACCAGTAAAAATGCCTTGCAGGAAGTTTTTGATAGCCTGGCAGGCAAAGCGAAACAGGAATCAGTCTTACTGAAATACCTACGTGACGTCCCAGTCTTGCAAAAACCCCAATCCAATGAAAAAGGGTTGGACAAGGCTACGCTTTTAGAAGAAGGAGACTCAGAAAGTTCTGTAAAAACGCTGATCAAAAACGGCATCTTCGAATCTTTCAAAGTGGTGGTGAACAGACTTGCCGAGGAAGAACCAGAGTCCGAACCGGCTGTCCTTTCCACCAGTCAGCAAGCCGCTTTCGAAGAGATCAAGCATCAGTTTGAAAGCAAGCAAACGGTACTTCTTCATGGAGTAACAGGCAGTGGAAAAACTGAGATTTACATTCAGATGATCCGGGAAGTGTTGGATTCAGGTTCTCAGGTTTTGCTACTATTGCCTGAAATAGCCCTTACCACACAGATTGTAAGCAGGCTGAAGAAAGTATTTGGAAGCCAAATGGGTGTGTATCACTCCAAGTATTCTGACAATGAGCGCGTGGAAGTTTGGAATGGTGTATTAAGTGGAAGGTTTTCATTCGTGGTTGGAGTTCGATCATCCATCTTTTTGCCTTTTGATAGTTTAGGGCTAATCATCGTGGATGAAGAACATGAGTCTAGCTACAAGCAGTTTGATCCGGCACCACGGTTTCAAGCAAGAGATTCGGCTATTATGCTGGCCTATTTCCATCAGGCAAGGACATTATTGGGTTCCGCCACACCTTCATTTGAATCCTATTTCAATGCCAGCCAAGGCAAATTCGGCTACGTGGAGTTGACCCACCGCTTTGGAGATGCGAGCATGCCACAATTCCATTTGGCAGATTTGGCTGCAGACAAGCGCAAAAACTTACTAAAACTTGATACCAGCAGAATTCTCAGAGAGAAAATCCAGGATGCACTTGCCAAGCAAGAGCAGGTCTTGATTTTCCAAAACCGTCGTGGATATTCCCCATACATACAATGTGAGGATTGCGGCTGGACTGGGCAATGCGTGCAATGCGATGTTAGTCTCACTTACCATCAGTTTTCCGAAGAGCTCCGCTGCCATTATTGTGGTTATAAGGAAAAATCACCCAGCTCATGCCCCGCTTGTGGAAGCACCCAATTGACCACGATGGGAATGGGAACAGAGCGGATCGAGGAATCTTTGAGTTTGCTTTTCCCAGAAGCTAGAATTGGCAGAATGGATCTGGACACGACTAGAAACAAGCATGGATACCAGCGCTTATTGGATGAATTTGGGTCTGGAAATCTGGATATTTTGGTAGGTACACAGATGATCACCAAAGGACTGGACTTTGGGCGTGTGACTGTAGTTGGGATTTGGGACGGAGATCGAATATTGAATTTCCCCGATTTCCGTGCTGGAGAAAGAGCCTATCAGCAAATCACTCAAGTTGCAGGTCGCGCAGGACGGAGAGAAGCGCAGGGACAGGTGATTTTGCAAACTAGAGATCCAGAAACCCAGATGTACGCTCAGGTAATTAAAGGGGACTATTTTGAATTTTTCAATCATGAGATTCATGACCGGAAGAAGTTTTACTATCCACCTTTTGTGAAATTGGTAAAGATCACAACGCGGCATACGGACTTTAAAATAGCTGAAAAAGCTGCGCTGAATCTCCATCATGGGATGGCCGAGATTCCAATTAAGAAAATCGTCCTTGGGCCGGAGAAAGGCATCATTGCCAGAATCAAAAATCAATATCAGTTTGAGAGTTTGATCAAATTGGACCGCTCAGGAAATACGCCAGTTATCTTCAAAGAGCACCTATGGAAAATCACTGAAGAGCTCAAATCCAGACCTGAATTTCGCTCGGTGCGCTTTGTGGTGGATGTAGATCCTTCCTAAATCTTTCCTGTATCAAGGCTAATCAGCCCAGCATCCCTGCCACCATAAATCCTGCATAAGTACCGAGGGCATTGCCTAGGCTACCCACCAAAACTCCCGGGATCAATAAATCCGGCCTTTCTAAACTTTCAGCCGCAGCCAGAGCGGTGGTATTGCCGCCTACATTTGCCTGGGAAGCCACCGCTATTATGTCCCAATCCATTCGGAGTAAAGCTCCAATCCCAAAAATCACAAATCCATGCACCAGTACCATAATCACCACAAACCAGATCAAAGTCCCCGCCACTTCACCTAGGGAAGTGATGGTTTTCAAATCACAGAGTGTTCCCACGGTAGCTAAAAAAATCAATATGATAAAAAACCCGAGAGTATGTGCTCCTTTCAAGTGCTTCACCACAGGAATCTGCGCCAAAATCAGGGCTATGGTAGTCAGCGTAAGTATTTCAGGTATGGATGGAAGCCATGTACTAAGCAGTTTGGAGAAAGCCATGGCCAGCAGCGCCAATCCAAAAATCCCTACCAAACTCTGAATATTAATTGGTTCATTACTTTTCATAGCTTTTGCGAAGCTGGGATCTGGAAGTCTTTTTTTCCTGGGGTAAATTTTCTGAAGATATTTAGGCAAAATCAATGTAGCAATGATCCAAGGTGTGCCGATCAAATTATCCACCACTGTGGTTGCAGCAAATAAATCCGCGTGTTCATTCACTTGATAGTTCAAGGCAATTGCATTGAAATTTATACTTCCTCCGATGTAGGTACCCGTGTACATTCCTGCCACGGCATGGGCCAGAGGACCAATCAAAACCGCGGGCTGCACCAAATTCCAAGCGACAAAAACCCCGATCAAAGTCCCTGTAGCTCCTATGCAAAACATCTGCAGAATAGGCGCACCTGCATGTTTCAGGCTTCTGAGATCTACCTCCAGTAGTGCTATAAAAATCCCCATAGGAGCCAAATACACAAATACAGAGGCGTAAACTGAATGACCCTGAGTAGCCGTGGGAATCAGGCCGGTATTAGCTGCCACAGCAGTCATCAGAATCACTAGAATCGGCGATCCCACAGTCCTCCATCCTTTCTTTGTTCCTAGCCAAACTGCTAAAAACACGAACATGCAGAGCATCCCGCTGACATATAAAGGGGCTTGGGTCCAAGTCATTGGGGAAATTAGCCAAAAATCCCTTGCCATAGTACCTTACATTCAGGTTCCTTAAATCCCATTGAGGCTTAAAACTCTTTCAAAATTGACTAACTTATGCCCTCACTTCTTTTTAAAGCTTACTGATGAAAAAAATCTTTACACTAATTGCATTAGCATGTATGGGTTATGCCTGTACGCCAGGGGCTACCCCACCTATCGCTTCCCAAATCGGTGAAACGAATTACACGCCCGGCAGAGTCGTTTGGCACGATTTAGCCTCACCAAATCCAGAGGCCTCAGCAGCATTTTATGAATCTGTTTTTGGGTGGACCACCGTCCCCTATGGTGAGGACGAAAAAATGGTTTGGATTTTCAAAAAAGAGGACAAACCAGTCGCACTAATGGCATACTATCAAACTGAGAATAATTCCGGAGAGTGGATTGGAGCCATTTCTGTCCCTGATGTGAGTGCCTCTACCCAAAAGGCCAAAAACCAAGGAGCTAAAGTCCTTAAAAAGGCAATGGAAGTGGACAATCGGGGCACCATTTCATTCATCCAGGATCCCCAAGGAGCCCATATCTCTCTGGTAAAACTAGCCAATGGTGACCCAGAACCGACTTTAGCCGAGATAAACACCTTTTTAGGCCAAGAACTTTGGTCCAATGATACGGACGATTCCGAATCCTTCTATTCCAACGTAGTGGGCTATACTTCAGAAGAAACAGACAACCAAAAAGTACCCTATACCATTTTCAAAATGGGAGACTTGAACTGTGCAGGAATGCTAAAAAACCCTGCCCCAACCGTCCGCTCTCACTGGGTTCCTTATCTACGAGTGGCTGATTTGGGCGAAACCATCGCAAAAGCAACACGAGCTGGCGGAAAAGTATTGATAGAGCCAAATCCTGAAATCAGAAATGGTAATGTCGCGCTTTTGATGGATCCTACAGGCGCTCCTTTAGCAGTCCAAGTTTATAACCCCTAATTATACATCGCAATGAAAAAGAAATTATTAGTATTCGGTCTGGTCATATTCACATCCATGCTCCTTACAGCCTGTGCCAATATGTATGTCTCGGGCGGTGTAGGTATGAGCTACTATGGTGGCCCCTATGGTGGTTATGGATTTTCTCCCCAAATCAATGTTGGGATGTACGGTGGCGGTATGCGCTGGTAATGTACAAAAGGATAGAATTGATGGATGTGAAAAAGCTATATACCTTTCAGAGTTGCTTTTTTACATCCATTGATTTTTGATTGAAAAACTCCTTCACTTTCGAAATTACATAGTCCACCTCTTCCGTTTTGAGCCAAGGGTTCAAAGGCAGAGAAAGCCCATTCTGGCTGAGTTTTCTAGCTTTCGCAAAATCTCCTTTACACTCGTAAGACTGCATATCAGGCAAAATTTTCGGGTAATGAATGGCAGTTCCTATTTCATGCTTCGCGAGAAAACTTTTCAATTCATCTCGAAATAAGGTTTGAACCACAAAAAGGTGGCCATTGTGGGAAGACTCCATTACACCTGAAGGCAATTTCAGCTCCGCAATAGCCCCCAAGCCATCGAGGTACTGTGCAGCAAGTTGTTTCCTGCGCTGCTGAAGGTTGGTAAATTCCTGAAGGAAAACATTTAAAAACCCGGCTTGTACACTGTCCATTCTGCTATTCCTACCTACTTCTACGTGTTCATCACGCACCACCTGCCCATGGTTTAGCAGTCTTCGAATCCGCTCATTGAGCAAGTCCGAATCAGTCAAACACATTCCCGCTTCACCCAGGGCTCCCAGATTTTTGGTAGGATAAAAACTCAGACAACCCACATCACCGAAAGTGCCTGCCGCTTTGCCAGCTGCAAAGGAACCAAAGCTCTGGGCAGCATCTTCGATTACATACAGCTTGTGATTTTTTGCCTGAAACAGCAGGGACTCCATATCCTGCATTTTCCCATAGAGATGAACCGGGATCACAGCCTTGGTACGTTCTGTAATGGCTTTTCCCCAGTCTGCTGCCAGCAAACCATCCTCATCTGTATCCCAAAAAACAGGTTTTGCCCCGACGACTTTCACGACTTCCGCAGTAGATACCCAGGTCAGTGCCGGAACAATGACCTCGTCACCGGAACCAACATCCAGCGCGCGCAAAGCCAATTCAAGCGCGTCAGTCCCATTGGCGCAGGCTATGGAATAGGGAGAAGCAAGGTATCTTGAGACATGACTCTCCAATAATCTCAGCTCTTCTCCACCAGAAAAAACCCCTGCATCAAGCATGGTCGCAAATTTGGATTTCAACGCATCCTTTAATCCTTCATCTATTCTTTTGAGATCAAGAAACGAAACCTTCATCCAGTAATTTAGCCAATTGAAAACTTAGATTTTTTCTCGAATACTGGGCTGTCGATGAGTTTGCCTCTGAATTGCCACTCTGCTCAAACAGCTTTCTCAAAGCAACCTGAATCGCTACATGGTCGGAGTGATCCAAAACCATCCCGGCTCCTGCTTGTCCCAAAATCTTTGCAGAATCCCCTTCAGGATCTCCCAAAGCCAAAACAGGCAACTGGGTAGCCATATATTCAAAGAGTTTGCCGGGGATATTACCTTTGGCATTTTTGGTATTGGTGAGTATCAAAGCCAAGGCATCTGCTTGGGCGTAAAAGTTAAAAACCTCCTGATGAGTAACATACCCTGCAAATTTCACATGGGAAGAAAGCCAGGAATCCGAAGCTATTTCCGCTCGAACCTGATCACTCACTCTTCCCACAAAAGTAAATTTAACCTCCTCTTTTTCCTCTGAAAATTCCTCCCGCATGGCTTTCAGAAGTGGCATAGGATTACGGATAGAATCAATAATCCCCGTATATACTAAATGTAACTTACCACTGGATTTTTCCTTGGGCTGAAATGCAGAAGGCATATCTGCCGGATCAAAACCATTTGTAAGCAAGTGGATTTTCCGCCCTGCCAATTGCTTCAAATCCTGCTGGAAAGTGGGTGAAATAGTGGTCACTACATCGGCTTCCCTCAGCACTGAATCCTCAAGTTGCTTGTGCTTTTTCCGCACGTAATTTTGCATGGGAAGCTTGTCTAGAAACTCCCATTGTGACCAGGGATCTCTGAAGTCAGCCAGCCAAAAAACGCCTGTTTTTCGCTTCAGACTCCGCCCGATCAAATGCATAGAATGTGGCGGCCCCGTGGTGATCACTGCGTCAAACTGACCTTTGTTCACTAGGTCTGTCAGGAATTTCACCGAAGGTTTCACCCAAAAAACACGGGGATCTGGAATCATTAAATTCGACCGAAGCCAGATGGCGGCCCGCTCGATGAAGTTTTGCTCTTTTTGCTCCAGCACTCGCCCAGGATGGGATTGCTTTTTTCCCCGCAGCTTATCCAGCAATTGGTAAGGCTCCCAAATCGGGAATTTCATTACTTCCAACTGTGGCGAAACTTCCGCCTCCAAACTTTCATCCCTCAGGTCAAAATCTGGATTTTCAGGAGTAAAAACCACTGGTTCCCAACCTGCCTCAGGCAGGTATTTGGCGAATTTCAGCCAGCGCTGTACTCCTGAGCCTCCACTCGGAGGCCAATAGTAGGTGATGATCAGAACTCGTTTTTTCATAAGTGTACCATGTCCTAAGTCTTAAGTACCAAGTAGCTGGCCATAAAATTAAAAATATGTAAAAACATAAGTTCGCATGCTCAGTTTTCACTCGATCAAGGGCACAATTCTTCCGACTCAAGTCTATTTCTCTGCAACCTTCAAGCTGTCTCTATTTGATCGATAGAAGTTGGAAGATTTCACTTTTGTAAGTCCAACTCTTGAGACTTGGACTGCCCTCAGTTTCATTAGGCTGTGCGCTTTGTGTCCCACGCTGCGACCTTGGAGGTTAAAAAAAGGGAGCAGGTCACCCCACTCCCATATTAACTTTCAAGGTTGAATTCTCAAATTGCTTTATTCGCCCTGGGCAAGAGAATAACCTCTCACTCCATCAAAAGCATACAGGTTTTCTGTTTTCACAAAGTCCAATCCAAGCTCTTCCACCTGCTTGAGCAATTCACGGATTTGCGCATGCGAAATCTTTGACTGCTCTGCATTTTGGAACCTGCACCTCCAGTGATCTGTGCAGAAGGACTCTTTCATTCCTCCTGGAAATACTTTAATCCCTCTGTTGGTGATCAAGGTTAATTGCAACCCATCCGCATTGGCTTGGCGAAGCTTCTCTCCCAGCACCTGGGGATCTCTTCCTGCCTCGTCCCAATCTACGAACACATCCACTCCAATCAACTCCTTTTCAGCTTTAGTCACTGGAGATACAAATACATTCATCGGGGTGGTATCCTTGTCAAATTCCGCAGGTATCATTTTGGAAGGAACCTGGCCTATTCTTTCGATTACTGCATTTGCAAACTCTTCAGTCCCCACTTTCTTCGAAGAAAGACCTTCCTGGTAGATATCACCGGTGTGTATTCCATCTTCCAAAGTCTTCATCCAAGCGTTCGATATTTTCTCAGCTACCTCAGGCTGACCTATGTGTACTAGCATCATGATGGCGCCATTCAGCAGGCCAGACGGATTAGCTATGCCCATCCCTGTGATATCCGGAGCAGATCCATGGATAGCTTCAAACATAGCCACTTCTTCACCCACATTGGCAGAGCCTCCCAGTCCTACCGAACCTGTCACCTGAGCAGCCACATCAGAAATAATATCTCCGTACAGGTTTAAGGTCACCACTACATCAAAAGTCTCTGGTCTATCTGCGATCAGCGCAGTTCCTATATCAATGATCTTATGGTCAGATTTGATATCCGGATATTCCTTTGCCACCTCATCAAAAGTCTTGTGAAAAAGTCCATCGGCAAGCTTCATGATGTTATCCTTAGTCATGCAAGTCACCTTCTTGCGACCGTATTTTTTGGCATATTCAAAAGCATAGCGAATAATCTTTTCAGAACCAGGCTTAGAGATCAATTTCAATGATTGGAAAACCTCCTGCGTCTGTCTATGCTCTATTCCGGCATAAAGATCCTCTTCGTTTTCGCGAATGATCACCATATCTGTCTCCGGAAAATGCGTTTTGATAAAAGGAGAAAAAGCCTTACATGGTCTTACATTGGCATAAAGCCCAAAAGAAGTTCTGGTCGTTACATTCAGGGACTTAAAACCTCCCCCCTGAGGAGTGGTAATCGGTGCCTTCAAGAAAACCTTCGTTTCTCTTAGCGATTCAAAAGCATTAGGCTCCATACCCGAACTGATTCCTTTGAGGTACACCTGCTCCCCGATTTCGATTACATCGTATTCGAGTTGAGCACCAGCAGCTTCTAGGATCGCCAAAGTAGCTTTCATGATTTCCGGGCCTATCCCATCACCATAAGCAACCGTAATTTTTCTTTTTGAAGACATATTAAATAGCGGATTTAGTTAAAATGTTCTATTTACAACAAAAGTAAATAAAAATGTTAAAGCAGGATTTTGACTTAGAATAAATTCCAAATTTCCTACCCTAGTTAATTCGTTTAAATTCAGGACCAACCTTCCACTGCCCTTTATTTTCTAGGCATGTGGTTTGGGAATGAACCCCCCACTTGTATATTTGTTTTATACTCAACGACGAACTATGGCTGATTTCCAAAATATCATTACTGAAGTAAAGAATGGTGTGCTTTATCTTACCGTCAACAGAGAAGATAAGATGAACGCCCTCAACTTTGACACGCTGGAAGAGCTCAGGTCAATCTTTGAGGAGGTCTCAGACACCAAGGAGATTAAAGCAGTGATCATCACAGGTGCAGGTGAAAAAGCCTTTGTGGCAGGAGCCGACATCAGCGAGATCGCGACCCTCAATGAAGTGAATGCGAGGAAATTTTCTGAAAATGGTCAGGAAATTTTCAGCATGATTGAGAATTGCCACAAGCCTGTCATCGCGGTGACAAACGGCTACACACTTGGGGGCGGATGTGAACTGGCTATGGCCTGCCATCTCCGGATAGCTACCGCCAATGCAAAATTCGGACAGCCAGAAGTAAATCTGGGCATCATCCCAGGATATGGTGGCACGCAGCGACTGACTATCCTGGTCGGACGGGGCAAAGCCAATGAACTCATGATGACCGGGGACCTGATCGGTGCAGAAGAGGCCAAAAGCTTGGGTTTGGTAAATCACGTGGTGCCCACCAAAGACGAAGCTATGGCAAAGGCAGAAGAAATTATTGGCAAAATATTGAGCAAGGCTCCACTAGCTATTGGAATGATTATAGACTGTGTAAATTCAGCCTTTGTACCGGATGAAAACGGCTTTCAAACTGAAGCAAACAGCTTTGCCAGATGCGTGAAATCAGGCGATTATAAAGAAGGAACTTCCGCATTTCTGGAAAAAAGACAGCCGCACTTCAAAGGAGAATAAGCTCCTCTCCACTGAATGAGTAATTTCAAAAAACTAGCTGGTCAAACCGCAGTTTACGGACTGAGCAGTATTCTGGGACGATCCATCAATTTCCTGATGATCATTGTCTACACCGAATACCTTAGTAAGGAAACTATGGGCTCGTTTACGAGCATCTATGCGCTGATCGGCTTTTTAAATATTGTTTTTACTTACGGAATGGAAACCACCTTTTTCAGGTATTCCACCGGTAAAAACCTGGACTCCAACCGAGTTTACAATAACACCCAGTCCCTGCTCGTAAGCACTAGCCTGATTCTGGGAACAGGCTTATTCCTTTTGGCTCCCTGGCTGGCTGAATCCATGGATTACCCAGGTCAGGCCTATTTATTTCGCTGGACGGCTCTGATTCTTTGCTTTGACTCTATTCTGGCAATTCCTTTTGCAAAACTTCGCCTGGAAAACAAAGCGCTGATCTTCGCTGGAGCAAAGATCATCAACATCCTGCTGAACGTTTTCTTCAACCTACTGCTGATCGTTGGATTCCCTTATTTAATAGCAAATGGAATCATAACAGAAGGTTTTCTAGGCTATAGGTCGGATTGGGGAGTGGAATATATTTTACTCTCAAATCTCCTGGCAAATGGTTTGATTATCCCTTTTGTATGGTGGAAAGCCGGTTTTTTTCGATTTCAGCTGGAAGGCACAATCCTCAACCCCATGTGGGCCTATTCCTTTCCCTTGCTTTTCATGGGACTAGCCGGAGTTACCAATGAATTGCTTTCCAGGTTGTTATTCGAATACGTACTCCCGCCCAATTTCTATGCAGGCCTCTCTGCCCGGGAAGCAGGAGGTGTCTTTGGCGCTAACTTCAAACTAGCGATCCTGATGAACCTGGTGATCCAAGCATTTAAATATGCCGCAGAACCCTTTTTCTTCAAGCAATCTGCGGACAAAAACTCCCCTGTACTGTATGCCAAAGTGATGCATGCTTTTGTTCTGTTCTGCTCCACATTGATGATTGCAATTTCCGTGAATTTGTATTGGATAGGCCCCTTATTTTTGAGAAAGCCGGGTTACGCAGAAGGGCTATTTATTGTACCCATTCTATTGATGGGCTATTTATTACTGGGGGTTTATTTCAATCTTTCCATTTGGTTCAAAATTACCGACCAGACCAAATACAGTTTTTGGATCACATTGATTGGAGCAGTAATCAGCATTTTGGTCATCGTATCCTGCGTACCCAGTCTAGGGTATTTAGGTGGAGCGCTGAGCACCATTTCCTGTTACTTTGCTATGTGTGTGCTCTGCTACATCTATGGCCAGAAGTACTACCCCATCCCTTACAAAACCGCCAAAGATGTCACTTACCTGATCCTCGCTTTTGGGCTTTCCTATTTGGGTTTCTATCTGGAAACAGAAAATGCAGCTTTGAATTTCCTGGTGAAAAACAGCCTGGTTTTGATCTTTTTGGCAATGATCTATGGGTCAGAAAAGGAGCTGATTCACTCAGTTTTATCGAAAAATAAGAAAATTTAAAAGCTATAGGGATCAATTCTAGCTTTGGTTACGTTGTGTGGTAGATTAGCAAATTCATTTGACTCAGAATTCATCCTGCTAGATCAAAGTCTAATTTCGTAAAAGGCATTATGTTTGTAAGCAGAAGCCTCATTCCATATTATCAGTGATTTTCAGAAAAATACTCATCATATTCCTCGCACTTACCCTAGGGGCCTCCCCAGGTTTTGCGCAGCAAAAACTCTCTAGAAAAGAACGTAAAGCCCTACGTGCCGAATCCCAGGGTTCCCGCTACTTTATCGAAGGGGAAAAGCAACTTGTGCTTGACTCCATGGAGAAAGCTTATTTTTACTTTCAGAAGGCCTTGGAGTTTATTCCTGAAGAGCCAGCCATCCATTATAAGTTGGCCGAAGTGCTGGTCAAGGCAAATCAAGCCGAAAAAGCCCTTCCCTATGCCAATAAAGCCGCTGACCTAGACGATCAAAATAAATATTACTCCTTAATGCTGGCGGAGATTTATACTAATCTCAATCAGCCGCTGAAGGCCGCAGAGATTCTAGACCAGCTCACGGCAGATGGGGAGAGCAATCAGCAATACAACCTGGATCTTGCCTCCATCTATCTCAATGCCAAAGCCTACGAGAAGGCACTTGTGGTGCTAGACCGAGCCGAGGAATATTATGGAGTAATGGAGCCCATTACTGTACAAAAACAACGGATTTATCTCAATGCAAATAATCTGGAGAAAGCCATAGAGGAGGGCAAAAACCTCATAGAGGCCCGCCCCGGAAACCCGGATTATGTAATGAATCTGGTGGAAATCCTTTTTAACAACAATCGCTTGGAAGAGGCAATGGAGGTGGTTCAGAATGAAATGAGCAAATACCCCAATCAGCCTGAACTGCAAATGGCGGCCTATACGCTGCTCAAAGAGAAAGGAGAAATAGATGAGTCCAACCGCTATTTATTCCAGGCTTTTGCCAGCCCAGACCTAGACCCGGATGTCAAATCCAAAGCCTACATCGGTACCCTTAATGAAATCAAAACTCAAGAACGGGATTTAGTTTTAGACAGTTTGGAAACGCTGATGCTGAATACCAGCCCGGAGAACGCCCAGATTTTCACTGCAATCGGGCAGCGAAAAATGTTGGAAAACAAGCAGCCCGAAGCCATAGAATTTTATAAAAAAGCCCTATTGCTAGCTCCAAAAAACGACAAAATGCTAGAGCAGGTGATATTGGGCTCCTTCGGAGAAAATGCAAATTTGGAAGAGTTGGAAAAATTCACCGTACTCGGAGTGGATGAATTTCCGCAGAGGCCGGAATTTTGGTTTTATGATGGCGTAGTGAAATCTGCCTTGAAAAAAGACCAAGACGCTGTCAACTCCTTAAACAAAGCGCTAGAGCTCAACTCTGCCAACAATTCTCAGCTGGAACAGGTGGCCTATAGCTCACTGGGCAATTCCTATTATAACTTAGGCGAAAAGGAGAAAGCCTTTGAATATTTCGACAAAGCACTGAAGCTTAACCCGAACGACGAGCAGGTCTTAAACAATTATTCTTACTTTTTGTCTTTAGAAAAGCAGGATTTGGAAAAGGCAAAAAGCATGTCTGACAAAGTTGTGCGGAGATTTCCGGATAATGGCACTTTCCTTGATACACATGCTTGGGTTTTATTTCAGCTGAAAGACTACCAGGGAGCAAAAAAATATATGGACTTGGCATTAGAACATGAAGCCGAGCCCAGCGCCGTGATGATGGAACACTACGGCGATATTTTGTACCATCTCGGTAAAAAGTCTGAAGCGATTACCTATTGGAAAAAAGCTGAAGGAAGCCCCGAAGCCTCGGAATATTTAGAGCAAAAAATTAAAGAAGGAAAATACCATGAATAGACTTTTGGCTGGATTTGCCGTTTTGATCATCCTTACTTTCTTCAGCTCCTGCTCAAAAAAAACGGTCATGTACCAGGCAGATGGCAAAATGGAAGACTTTTCTCCGGTTTACACGGATTATGATTACATGAGTGCCAAAGCAAAAGTCGTTATCGAAGAGGAATCCGGAAAAGTTACCCGCGGGAGCATGAACCTCCGGGCTAAAAAAGACTCCGTACTTTGGTTCACCATATCACCTGGCATGGGAATGGAAGCTGTACGGGGGCTGATCACACAGGAAAAAATCCAGATAAAAGATAGAATCGGAAAGGAAAACATCAACCTGACATTTAAGGAATTTGAGCAGATCTATGGTCTAAAACTTTCCCTGGACGTATTCCAAAACCTACTTTTCGCAAATCCTCCTTTCCAGGTAGATTACAAAGACAGACTGGTGCGGGTGGGCAAATCGTTTGAACTTACCCAGGTCAGGGACAAAGTGCGCTACTTCTCCAAAGTAGATGTGAATTACAGAAAAGTTGCCGAACTGGTCAGCAATAGCCTCGATGACAGAGGGTCATTATTGGCAAGCTATGCCACTTTTCAAGACGTCAACGAGCAGCCATTCCCAGCGGAAGTACTCTATAAATTAGCTTACCAACTCCCAGAAGGCGGGCAAAACACGATTATCCATGTAGAATGGATTTCTGTAGAGCCCTATTCCAATTCCTTAAGCTTTCCATTCAAATTTTGAATTGCATGCTCCGCAAGTATCTGATCCCATTTAGTCTACTGCTTGGGTTAATAGTCTGCTCAGTCTCTCCTTCCATTGCTCAAACCAAGAAAACAAGGGAAGAACTGGAAAGGGAAAAAGCAGAGGTTCAAGCTAAGCTTTTGGAATTTGACAAAATCCTAAAGCAAACCACAGCCACCAAGAAAAATACTATTGGAGAATTGAATGCGGTCACGCGTCAGTTTCAGGCTCAGACCCGGCTGGTCAACACCCTGAACAGAGAGGTAAACCTCATCAACCAAGAGATCAAGGAAACCGAGGATCGGATTGAGACTTTGGAAAAAGAGTTGGTAGAATTAAAAGCCGAATATGGGCGGATGATATATAATGCCTCCAAACTCAATCGGGGACTATCCATCGTTTCCTTTGTATTTAGCTCCGCAAACTTCAACCAGCTCTATTCCCGCCTCATGTATTTGAGGCAATACACCGAAAGCAGAAAACAACAGGCCGCACAAATCGAGAAACTATCTGAAGAGCTGGAAATGCAAAGAGTGCAGCTGGACAGCAAAAAAGCCGAGAAAGAAAAAGTACTGGCCACAGAGCAGCAAGAACGCGCCAAACTCGATAAAATGAAAAGGGAGCAGCAAGGCTTGGTCAACACCCTCACCAGCAAGGAAAAAGAAATCAAGAGACAAATCACCGCTACCAAAAAACAGCAGGATCAACTAAACAGAATGATCAAACAGGTGATCGAAGAGGAGATCCGAAGAGCAGAGGCCGCAGCCAAAAAAGAAAATAGTACCGCTACCAAGTCTACTGGAAGCAGCATGCCCATGACACCTGAGGTAGCCGCGCTTTCCAGGACCTTTGCAGAGAACAGGGGGAAACTTCCTTGGCCTGTGGAGACCGGGTTTGTATCGCAAGGCTTTGGCACTTATCCTCACCCTACCCTAAAAGGCATTACCATGGAAAGTGACGGGATCGATATCCGCACCGAACTCAATTCTAACGTAAGAGCAGTCTTCAACGGAGAAGTCACCAAGATCACGACTATGCCGGGTTTTGGAGGTACAGTCATTATCAAACATGGGGAGTATTATACCATGTATAGTAAGTTGAAAACCATTTCTGTAAAAACTGGTCAAACTGTAAGTGCAAAAGACGTAATTGGCCAAGTAGCTACAGATGCAAACGGGCAAGCTGAAGTGCATTTCCAAACTTGGAAGGGACTGACCGTAATGAATCCATCCAGCTGGATCACATCCAAGTAGTATTTAATTTCGTATATTCATAAAAAAGATGGGCAGCTTTCTCTTACATCTTTGTGTAAGCGGATCACAATTCTATCTTTGCAATCAAATTTACCTTTAAAAACACACCATCATGACTACATTAGGTTTCATTCAAAACATGGGAGGTGGCTCGATTGTACTTATCGTACTTGTCGTACTTCTGTTGTTTGGTGCTAAAAGAATACCTGAATTGGCCCGCGGCCTAGGTCGTGGCATCAGAGAATTCAAAGATGCTACCAAGGATATTCAGAACGATCTAGAAGAAGGGCTGAAAGACGACAAGAAAAAGTAATCGCATAAGCCAATCAAATTGGAAAAATTTATTTCATTCGACGAAATCAAAAAATCGCTCGTAAAACAGGAAACTGATTGTAGGGCGATAGTGAAATATTACTTACAAAACATTCAGACGAAGGCGCACCTCAACGCCTTCGTCGAAGTTTATGAGCAATCTGCCTTGGAACAGGCCGAGCTAATCGACCAGAAACTCACCAATGGCAATGCAGGTAAACTAGCAGGTATGGTCATAGGCATCAAAGATGTCTTGTGCTATGCCGGTCACGAAGCCAATGCTTCCTCAAAAATCCTAAACGGATTTCAGTCCCAATTCACCACCACAGCGATTCAGCGATTGATCGACGAAGATGCCATCATCATCGGAAGGATCAATTGTGATGAATTTGGTATGGGTAGTTCCAACGAAAACTCCGCACATGGCAAAGTGCTAAACGCAGCAGATGAATCCAGGGTCCCTGGCGGCTCATCCGGAGGATCTGCCGTAGCTGTACAAGCCAATCTCTGTACCGTTTCGCTCGGAACGGACACGGGCGGATCAGTAAGACAACCCGCAGCCTTTACCGGAGTCGTAGGAATGAAACCTACCTATTCCCGCATTTCCCGCTGGGGATTAATAGCTTACGCATCTTCATTTGACTGCATAGGTGTCTTTTCCAAAACAGTGAAAGACAATGCTTTGGTATTGGAAATCATGGCAGGTCATGATGAATTTGACAGCACCTCCTCCAGAAAACCAGTACTCCCCTACAGCGAACTCCTGCATTTTGATAAAAAGGCTAAAGTAGCCTACCTCAAAGAGACACTGGAATCCCCATCCCTGCAGCCGGAAATCAAAACCAATACCCTTGCCGTATTGGAAAAACTCAAAAACGAAGGGCATGAAGTAGAAGAAGTGGATTTCCCCCTATTGAAATATATTTTACCTACTTATTACATCTTAACCACGGCAGAAGCCAGTTCTAATCTTTCGAGGTTTGATGGAGTAAAATACGGCTATAGAACACCCAACGCACATAACCTGGAAAGCATGTATAAGCTTACCCGAAGCGAAGGCTTTGGGGAAGAAGTCAAAAGAAGGATAATGCTGGGAACCTTTGTCCTGAGTGCGAGTTATTATGATGCATACTTCACCAAAGCGCAGAAAGTCAGAAGACTAATAAAAGACTTCACCGAAAATCTTTTAAAAGATTTTGATTATATTATAATGCCTACTACGCCATCCACAGCGTTTAAATTTGGAGAGCATAGTGACGATCCTGTAGCCATGTACCTAGAAGATCTCTATACAGTACAGGCTTCTGTATCCGGAGTTCCGGCGATTTCATTGCCAAACGGCAAGGATGCAGATGGCATGCCTATAGGATTGCAGGTCATTTCCAATTCTTTCAAAGAAGCGGAACTGTATGCCTTTAGTAATTACATCGCAGAACTCACTTCCTAAAAACAACATCCCAATGAAAAGAATATTGAACAGCACCTTCATACTTGCGTTTTTCACATGTCTGATACCACTGTCCAATGCCTTTTCTCAGGAAGAAGAATCAGTGGCTGCGGCTGCTGCCCTGGAAGATGAGGTAGTCCCAAACTATCATTACGAATACATCCCTGATTTCACTTATGATGAAATCGATCAGAGGATCAAAGCCATGGATCATGAAATGGCTTTTGAACTGAATGATAGAATTTTTTCCTTTATCCAGTATTTCACGGTAAGAAACCGGGATTACACGAAAATGGTACTGGCCAGAAAAGAGCAGTTTTTCCCCATGTTTGATCAGACCATGGCAAAGCATGAAATGCCACTGGAAATCAAATATCTTTCTATCATAGAATCAGGTCTAGACCCGCAGATTCGCTCCCGGGTAGGAGCTATGGGACTCTGGCAGTTTATGCCAGCTACCGGTAGAATGTACGGTATGGAGGTCAGTTCCGATATAGATGATCGTATGGACCCAGAACTATCCACTGAGGCTGCTGCCAAATACTTAAAATCACTTTATCGCATGTTTGGAGATTGGGAAGTAGCCATGGCTGCTTACAACTGCGGTCCTGGAAATGTGCGTAAAGCTATCCGTAGGTCTGGCGGTAAGAAAACCTTTTGGGGAATTTACAATTACCTCCCTAGAGAAACTAGAAGCTACGTGCCTCAGGTCCAGGCAATGCTATACATTTTGAATCATCTGGATGAGCACAATTTCCACCCAGAAGATCCCAGTTATGCTATAGAATATGAAAAGATCAGGTTTGACAGAGCACTGAGCTTGGAGAAACTGGCTGAGCTGACCAATCTTTGCGTAGCAGATTTGGGCGCCATCAACCCCTCTATCAAAAGAAATAAGGTGCCGGAAAGCCATAGATCTATGGCCCTGAGAATCCCTAAATCCAAGGCACAATACGTGAAAACAAATTTGGCATGGATCAGCGATTCCCTGAACAATGCACCTACTAAATTATTGGCCGCCAATCTGGAATTACAATCGGCAGAAGAGCTAGCTAATGAAATAAAAGAAAACGCTGTGACCTACAGGGTACGATCCGGTGATGTCTTAGGGTCTATTGCCAGAAGATACGGAGTGAGAGTCAGTGATTTGAAATACTGGAACAATCTCTCTTCAAATCTAATCCGAGTAGGCCAAACCTTACGAATAAACTCAGGCAATGCCTCACTAGCCAGTACGCAGACAAATTCATCAGGGCAGACTACCTATACTGTTCAGCCGGGAGATTCCCTTTGGATCATTTCCAAAAGACATGCCGGCCTTTCTGTAGAACAAATCAAGCGTTTGAATAACCTCAATTCGAACAACATCAAGCCCGGCCAGAAACTCATCATTGGCTAAAATATTGCCCCGCACACCCGCTAATTGTTAATTTTTTTTAAGTATTGGCAATATTCAATCTTAAATAGGGATAACTCTGTTTATGTAATTAATTTGAAGGACTTATAGAACCAAACATCCAGAAATGAAGACTTTCCTTTCCATAATTGCGGGATTTGCTATAGCGTTGAGCTTTTACTCTTGCGCTCCTAACTCCGAATCTGCCAATAGTAGCAAACCAAAAGCTAGAGGATCAATAGGTGAAATAATCATAGTGATCGACTCAGTAAAATGGAATGGCCCGGTAGGCGATGAACTGAAAGACATCTTTCAGTCCGATATCCCGGGGATGATTCGCTCCGAAGCAAAATTCAACGTGCTGACCGTAGACCCGAGAGCAATGACCCGCATGCTCAAAATGTCCAACAACTTGATTTACGTAACTACTTTTGATGATAAGGGTTCAGCCAGCCAAGCCATTAATTCCCAATTTTCTAAGGAGTCCAAAGAAAAAGCGATGAATGACCCGAGCATGTATTCGCTTCGTATTGAAGACGAGTATGCTGTAGGTCAGGAAGTCCTTTACCTATTTGGAAATACAGAAGAGGAATTGATTAAAAACCTTAGGAAAAACGGTGATAGATTAGCAAATCTCTTTGAGGTAAGAGAAAGAGGAAGATTAGAAAAAATAATTTTAGCTCGGAAAAATACAGCTGCCGCATCTGAAGCCAAGAAAAACCTGGGGATTCAGATCAATGTACCCGCATCGTACCAGGTAGCAAAATCAGAAAATGACTTTCTGTGGGTACGTCAACCTACCCCTACAGCCAATAGAGCCGACATAAGCCTGTTTTTCTACGAAACAGACTATACCGCAGAGGAGCAGACTTTCCCTGCAAATATACTGGCGCTGAGAGACTCCGTGGCCGGAAAACACATTTTTGGAGATCCCGAAGACCCTACTTCTTTTATGATTTCTGAAAAACAAATCCCTCCAGCCTTCAGGAACATGCAGATTAATGATAATTTTACGACCGAAATCAGAGGCTCGTGGAAGACTAACAACATCAGTATGGGTGGAAGCTACCTAGGCTACCTAATGGTAGATGAAGAAAAAGGGAAGCTTTACTACATGGAAGGGTTTGTGTTTTATCCCAATGAAGTACACAGAGATGCACTTCGGGAAATAGAAACTATTCTTCTCAATACAGACGTAAGTTGGACTGACGAGGGCTCCTAAAACCCAAATTAGACTAGCTTTTTATGGCAATCAAAATCCGA
The DNA here is from genome assembly GCF_027594545.1 of Algoriphagus sp. TR-M9. Classification (NCBI taxonomy): domain Bacteria; kingdom Pseudomonadati; phylum Bacteroidota; class Cytophagia; order Cytophagales; family Cyclobacteriaceae; genus Algoriphagus; species Algoriphagus halophytocola. Next base: position 3,066,929 of record NZ_CP115160.1, read on the forward strand.
AAGGAAGACGCACTCACCTATCATTCTCAGGGTGCGCCAGGCAAAATTGAAGTAAAGCCTACCAAACCCCTGTCCAGTCAAATGGATCTGGCCCTGGCCTACTCCCCAGGGGTAGCCGAACCTTGTAAGGAAATAGCTGCTGATGTAGAAAACTCTTACAAATACACTGCTAAAGGCAACTTAGTAGGTGTGGTTTCCAACGGTACGGCAGTTTTAGGACTTGGCGATATAGGGCCAGACGCATCCAAACCAGTAATGGAAGGAAAAGGCGTGCTGTTCAAGAAATTTGCCGGGATAGATGTTTTTGACATCGAAATAAACGAGAAGGATCCCAAAAAACTCATACAGACGATAAAATCTCTAGAGCCAACCTTCGGTGGGATTAACCTAGAGGACATCAAAGCACCAGAATGCTTTGAAATAGAAGAGACCCTCAAAAAAGAGATGAACATCCCTGTCATGCATGATGATCAGCATGGCACTGCGATTATTTCCGGGGCAGCATTGCTTAATGCGCTGGAACTCGTAGAGAAAGATATCTCTAAAATAAAACTGGTGGTGAATGGTGCCGGTGCAGCAGCCATTTCCTGTACCCGGTTTTATATTTCTCTGGGCATTCAGCGAGAAAACATTGTGCTATGTGATATAGATGGCATTCTGCGTACCGACCGTGCAGATCTTGATAGCATTCGCAGGGAGTTTGCTACAGCTAGAGATCTGAACACCCTCAATGATGCACTGGTAGATGCAGACGTTTTCCTGGGGCTTTCGGCAGGAAATATCGTATCTCAGGATCAACTGAGACTAATGGCACCCAACCCTATAGTTTTTGCTTTAGCAAATCCCGATCCTGAAATCTCCTATGATCTGGCGATAGCAGCTCGAAAGGATCTGATCATGGCTACCGGACGATCCGATCATCCTAACCAGGTGAATAATGTCCTGGGCTTCCCTTACATTTTCAGAGGAGCACTGGACGTAAGGGCCACTGCCATCAATGAAGAAATGAAACTGGCGGCTGCATATGCCATCGCCAAGCTAGCCAAAGAACCCGTTCCTGATATAGTCAACAAAGCTTACGGAGAAGACAAACTTGGATTCGGCCGCTTATACCTCATTCCAAAGCCGCTAGACCCGAGATTAATCACCACCATTGCTCCAGCTGTGGCCAAAGCTGCCATGGACTCCGGCGTAGCCAAACATCCAATTACTGACTGGGAATCTTATGAGCTTGAGCTACAAGAGCGAATCGGCATAGACCAAAGACTCATGTCTGTAGTGATCGCCCGTGCCAAAAAGAACCCGAAAAGGGTGGTATTTGCAGAAGCTGATAATAGAAAAATCCTCAAAGCTGCCCAGATCATCCGTGATGAGAAGATCGGCGAACCTATCCTTTTGGGTAACAAGGAAAAAATCCTGGCACTAATAGAAGACAACTCCCTGGATCTCAACAATGTGACTATTATAGATCCTATGGAGGAAAAAGTAATGCTCCGCAAATTCGGGAATATGCTTTTTCAAAAACGCCAGCGTAAAGGCATGACTGCTGGTGACGCAGATAGATTGGTGACACAGCGAAACTACTTCGGAGCTATGATGGTAGAGTCCGGAGATGCAGATGCATTCATCTCAGGACTTACCCGAGATTATCCTAAAACCATCCTCCCATCCTTGCAGACCATAGGTGTGAAGCCCGGTGTCAACCGAGTAGCGGGGATGTACATTATGAATACGCCAAAAGGCCCTTATTTCTTCGCCGACACCACGGTAAACCTGAACCCTACAGCGGAGGAATTGGTAGAGATCATCAGCCTCACCGCAGATGCAGTGAAGTTCTTCAATATGGAACCTAGAATAGCTCTACTTTCTTATTCAAACTTCGGTTCGGCACAAGGAGAAATCTCAAGTAAAATGGCCAAAGCCACTGCGATTGCGCAGCAGAAATATCCGGATTTAGTCATCGAAGGGGAAATGCAGGCGAATGTCGCCATCAACGAAGACATTCAGCGGGAAATGTATCCTTTTTCCAAACTGATCAATAAGAAGGTCAACACCTTGATATTCCCTGACCTGAGTTCCGGAAATATCGCCTACAAACTATTGGCAGAACTTGGAAACTCAGAAGCCATTGGTCCGGTACTCCTAGGTATGAATAAACCAGTCCACATTCTCCAGCTGGGAAGCTCCATTCGTGAAATTGTAAATATGGTAGCCATTGCCGTGGTGGATGCCCAATCAAATGGAACCCCATGATTGCATATCTCAGTGGAAAACTAGTATTCAAAGACCCCACTTATGTCATCATCGATGTAGCAGGAGTAGGCTATGAAGTAAAAATATCACTTCAGACCTATACAGAAATCAAAGATGAGGAGCAGATCAAGCTCCTCACCTTTCTGCATATCAAAGAGGATGCACATACCCTTTATGGCTTTAAAAAAGAAGATGAAAAGCGGCTTTTTTTATTGTTAATATCAATCAACGGAGTCGGCCCAAATACCGGCTTGATGATACTTTCCTCCTTGGCCTCTGCAGAAATAGAACAGGCCATTTTATCCGGTGATGTACCTACCATTCAGGGGGTAAAAGGCATAGGAGCAAAAACCGCCCAACGCATCATTCTGGAGCTGAAAGATAAAGTTGGAAAAAGCAGTTCAGATTCAGGTTCTGCACCCCTGGGATTTTTGAAATCAAGCAATAAATTACGCGAAGAAGCGTTACAAGCACTCCTAACCCTTGGTTTTACCAAAGCAGCTGCTGAAAAAAATATCTCAGCAGTTCTCAAAAAAACCACGGGAGAAATTTCATTAGAAGATTTAATTAAAGCATCTTTAAAGACACCATAATTTGAAGCTGTATTGAACTTTCGGAGTGTTCTGACTTTTTGCAGGAGGAGGTTTCTCGGTAGTTGGCCTAATTGCTTCATAATCATTGGGCTTCTACTTGCCTATTCCACTTCTTATGCTCAACAAACTGAGTCTGATAGTGTTCAGACTAGGATAGATTCGTTGAACCAAAGAAGGATGACCCCCTCGTATTTGCTTTGGCAAAATCTGAGGACCAATCCCCTATTCCCGCAACGGAACCCTTTTCTTCAGTCCCAGACCCCTTTTTTTCAACCTCCACCGATCACCCAAAATGTAGAAGTACGTGTAGATTCCACATTGAGATACAACATCGTAGATCAAATGGATACTGTGCGTGTCGGGAATGAACAGGAATACGATTTCGAGGAGTTTTCGAAAATTCAGGAATACAAAGTAAGACAAGACTACTGGCGAAGTAGAGCCAGAAGCGGTGACGGTGAAAGTGCCGTGGAAGGCCGCGGGCTCATCCCCCCACTTACTGTAAGCCCTTCTTTTGATAGACTTTTTGGCGGCAACGAAATCAACATCACCCCTTCCGGCTACGTCAACCTGGATTTCGGCGCGATTTTCAGAAGAGTGGACAATCCCACCCTACCTATCCGACAGCAGCAAAACGGAGGCTTTAATTTTGACCAGCAAATCCAAATGGCTGTCAATGGATCTTTAGGTGAAAAAGTAAAAATCGGCGCCAACTTTGACTCAAACAACTCCTTTGACTTCCAAAACCAACTGAAGCTGGAGTTTGACGGATTTGAAGAAGATATCATCCAATCTATAGAGATAGGAAATGTGAGTATGCCCGTTCAAAACCGGCTGATCCAAGGAGCTCAAAATCTCTTTGGGGTAAAAACCCAACTTCAATTTGGTAAACTGAACGTAACTGCCGTTGCCTCCACTCAGCGAGGTCGCCGGGACAATCTGGTCATAGATGCAAATGGACAGGGAAGGTCTTTTGACATTCAAGCTTCGAAATATGATGAAAACAGGCACTTTTTCCTGGGGCATTTCTTTCGGGACAATTATGAAAAATGGCTCAGAGGCCTCCCTCAGGTCCTGTCCGGCGTCAATGTCACCCGTATAGAAGTGTACATCATGAACCGAGCGGTCAACACGGAAACGCTACGTAATTTTTCGGCATTTATCGACATGGGTGAAGGCAGGGTTCTCTACAATCCCAGTAACCCCAATGTAGGACCGGGTACCCCCGGCTCTCCGGCAAGCAATGAAGCAAATCAACTATTTAGTAACATCACGGGCAATCCCTCTTTCCGCCCTTTTGATACCGGAGCCAGAGCCATAGAATCAAGTTTAGGTCTGAAAAAAGGTGTGGACTTTGTGCAGATCAATGGTGCCCGAAAACTCGAAGAGACGGAGTATTTTTTCAATCCCCAACTGGGATATCTTTCTCTATTCAGAAAACTGCAAAACGATGAAGTCCTAGCCGTATCCTACGAATACACCTACAACGGACAAGTGTACAAAGTCGGTGAATTGACTGAAGATTACCAAAACAGGCAGGAAGATGAAATGATTTTCCTGAAAATGCTACGTCCGGCAGGCATCAACCCCCGGCTACCAACCTGGGATTTGATGATGAAAAACATCTACAGTCTCAATGCCAATCAGATTCTAAGAGACGGTTTTCAGCTTCAGGTGATCTACCGGGATGACAGAACAGGGCTAGACAACCCCTCCCTACTTGAAGGCACGAATGTAAAAGACAAGCCGCTCATTAGACTTACAGGATTGGACAACCTCAACCCGCAAAACGACCCGGCGCCGGACGGTAACTTTGACTTTGTAGAAGGACTCACCATACTCTCCAATCGGGGGCTTTTGGTGTTTCCCGTGCTAGAACCTTTCGGCTCTAACTTGGCTCAATACTTCACCCCAGGGGAAGCGGTATTGAAGGAAAAGTATGTCTATGACACCTTGTACAACACTACCCAGGCCGATGCTGAACTGGTCAGTCAATTAAATAAGTATTTCATCAAGGGACGATTGACCGCAGGGTCTGCCAGTGAGATCCAACTACCTGGATTGAATATATCACCAGGATCGGTGATCGTTTCAGCCGGCAACATTCCTTTGACCGAGGGAGTGGACTTTACAGTAGATTATAATGTAGGCCGATTGGTCATCATCAATGACGCTATTCTACAATCCGGCAAGCAAATCAATGTAAGTTTCGAAAAAGCAGACCTGGTTTCATTCCAAACCAGGAGTTTACTGGGAACCCGCTTGGATTACCTGTTCAGTGACAAGTTCAATCTGGGCGGCACCTTCCTATACCTCAATGAGCGTCCCAATGTGACCAGAATTGCCACCGGAAACGAGACCCTGAGAAATAGCCTCTGGGGAATAGATGGCAACTACAGTGATGAATCCAGATGGCTGACCAAGCTAGCTGATGCACTGCCATTTACAGACACCAAAGAACAATCACTGGTTCAGTTTAGTGGAGAGTTTGCCCACCTGATCCCAGGCACCTCAAATGTAGTGGATGGAGAACAGGCCTCTTACATAGATGATTTCGAGGCAGCCATAACCCCATACAATCTGGGAGGAGCGGCCAATCAAAACTGGAAACTTTCATCGACCCCAGAGACCGTCGACAACCGATTTGACCTCAGCAATATGACTGAGGATAATTTGGGAGCTGCGTACCGAAGAGCCAGAGTAGCCTGGTACAATATTGATAATATTTTTTACCGCGAAAACGGGCTTGGTGTACCTACCAATATTACCCGTGAGGATAGAGAAAATCACTACGTGAGAAGAGTTTTGCCGCAGGAAATATTCCCTCAGCAAGATCGGGATGTAATCGTAACTCCGGAGCCTTTGTTTGAAATGGCATATTTCCCCAGTGAACGGGGCATGTATAATTACAATCCCAATCTGACTCCAAACGGTTTCTTACCGGATCCTGAAAAGAACTATGGTGGGGTCACTCGCGCGATTACCACCGAGGTGGACTTTGATCGTACCAATATTGAGTATGTGGAATTTTGGCTCTTGGATCCATTTATAGAGGGAGAAAACGGCAGGGTACTCGATGGCAACTTCAATGAGAACAACACCACCGGTGGGAAATTATACTTAAACCTAGGAGATATTTCGGAAGATGTGATGAAAGATGGGCGTCATGCCTTCGAAAACGGGCTGCCCGCAGATGGAGACCCTGCCGAAACAGGAAGCAATGAATGGGGTAGAATCACACGGGAACAGTTTCTCTTACCAGCTTTTGACAACTCAGAAACATCGCGACAAAACCAAGATGTAGGACTCGATGGCTTAAAAAATGAAGATGAAGCCTCCTATTTTCAAAACAGATTTCTAGACCGTCTCAATGTTAACACTAATGCATTGAACCAAATCCGTCAAGATGTTTCCGGCGATTTGTTCCAATATTACCTGGATGAGCAGTTTGATCAAAACGATGTGAAAATCCTGGAGCGCTATAAAAAATTCAACGGCATGGAAGGCAATACCCCGGTCACTGCCAATGAAAACCTGCCCTATACCCCTTCTGGTTCTAACACCCCAGATAACGAGGATCTAAACACTGACAATACCATCAATGAACTGGAAAACTACTACGAATATGAAATTGACCTCAAGCCGGGAGGACTGGTCGTAGGCCAAAATTATGTGGTCGATAAAACTACCGCCAATGTCAATGGTGAAAACGTAGATTGGTACCTGTTCAGAATTCCAGTCCGCCAGCCTGACCGGGTTCAAGGTGATATTACAGGTTATAAATCCATCCGTTGGCTGAGAACTTATTTGACTGATTTCCAGCAACCTGTAGTACTGAGAATGGCCAATTTCAGAATGGTAGGCAGTCAATGGAGAGTGTTTCCTGAGTCCCTTTATGAGCGAGGGCTGTTCGAGATTCCTGAGCCGGGCAATTCCAAGGTTACCGTCGATGTGGTCAGCATAGAACAAAACAGTCAAGGTAGCGAAACCGAAAGCCCTTACGTTTTACCGCCAGGAATTTCAAGAGACCGAGACAATACCTCCACGGTAGAAAGAAGACTCAATGAGCAATCACTGCGCGTGTGTGTAGAAGATCTGGCTCCACGAGATGCCAGAGCCGTATTCAAAAACTTAACGCTAGATGTGGTACAGTTTGAGCGGATCAAAATGTTTTTCCACGCAGAAAGTGAAAATGCAGTGGATGGTGAAATCACCGCCTTCCTAAGACTGGGAACAGATAACTCCAACAACTACTACGAAGTAGAAGTCCCACTAAATATTACGCCAAATGGAACCCGAGATCCCTTGCAGATTTGGCCGGAGGAAAATGAGATAGACATCGCTATACAGGAAATAGTAGGAGTAAAAGTGGAACGGGACAATCAACGTGTCCCACTGAATATCCCATTCACCCAGCAAGTCCGCCAATACAAAGTGACTGTAGTAGGCAGACCTGAACTGAGCCAGACGCAAACCGCCATGATAGGTGTAAGAAACCCTGGAACAAACGGAGGTGGAAATAGGGACATTTGCATCTGGGCCAATGAACTGCGTGTGACCGGCTTCACCAAATCAAACGGTTGGGCCGCCAATGCCCTGATGAATGCCAAAATCGCTGATGTGGCAGTAGTATCGGCTTCTATCCGACATAGTTCTATTGGTTTTGGAGGATTGGAAACCAGACTTTCACAGCGATCAAGATCAGCCACTACGCAGTATGACATTTCTACCAATGTAGAACTGCACAAACTTCTGCCTCAAGGTCTCGGGGTAAGTATTCCTATGTATTTCTCCGTAGAAAACAGCTCCACCAAACCAGAATACGATCCACTTAATCCAGATGTACCCTTCGAGGTAGCTCTGCAAAAATTTGAAACCGATAGCGAGCGGGATGCCTATAGAGATATAGCTTTGGACCAATTGAACCGAAAGAACATCAGTTTTAATAATGTCCGAAAAATCAAAACCAACCCAGATGCCCAACCCCATTTCTATGATCTGAGTAATTTTTCCTTTTCCTACGCTTTTGGGCTAGTGACCCAGTCAAATGCTCAGATCCAGGATTATAACTTCCGGACCAACCGAGGAAATATCACTTATTCTTATTCTCCAAAACCTTGGACGCTAGAACCTTTCAAAAGCTTTGGCTTTCTGGATTCTCCTCACCTCCAACTCATCAAAGATTTCAATCTGAACCTCTCTCCTACCTCGGTAACAGCTCGACTTGATGTGGATAGACGCTATCTCAGATCACAGTATAGAAATGACCGGCTGAATTCGGAAGGTGTAGATCCCCTATTTCAGAAAAGCTTCTTTATGAACCGATTCTATTCTGTAAACTGGGATTTGACCAGAAATCTCAGAGTAGATTACATGGGCAATGTCCATGCAGTAGTAGATGAGCCAGAGGGTGACCTGGACTCAGAGCAGAAAATAGACTCCGTCAGATACAATGCATGGAGGTTTGGGAGAAAAACAAACTACAATCATAGCGTCAATCTGAACTACACCTTGCCGCTGGACAAGTCTCCACTTACCGACTGGATCAATGCAGACTATAGGTATACTGCCACTTATACTTGGCAAACCGGAGCAATCGGGCAAAAGGACACGCTGGGAAACACCATCCAAAACACCCGGGACCAATCTCTGAATGGACGCCTAGACCTAGTCAAGCTTTACAATAAAAGTAAAAAGCTGGCTGCCCTCAATGCTCCCAAACGACCGAGCATCCCAGGAAGGACTAACCTGACTGCAGAGGATACCATCGGAACACCTTTCTCCTATAAACTGGTCAAATTCCTGATGATGGTCAAAGAACTGACCTTTAATTACGGTAAAATTGAAGGCACATTCCTACCTGGATACTTACCAAACACAGGACTTCTCGGTATGGACAGGGCCTTTGAAAACCCCGGATTGGCATTCCTGCTGGGAAGTCAGGACGCTGCCTTGAGATATGAGTATGCCAATGCCGGCATAATGGCACCAAGCCCCGAACTCACACAGACCTTTAAGCAAACCAGCGTCATGAATCTTCGACTGGGAGGCATAGTAGAACCCTTTCAGGATTTCAGGATTACCCTGAATGCCACCAAACGGGAATCTGGAGATTACCAGGAAATTTTCCGCAGTTCTTTTGATGAACCCGACACGTATGAATCCATAAGTCCCAATAGATTAGGATCCTACAGCATCACTACGATTATGATAGGGACTTCATTCAGCAAAGATGGATTTGACAATGAATCCCCACTCTTTGATGACTTTGAAGCCTATAGAGGAATCATAAAAGGAAGGCTGGACGGTACAAGCGAAGGTGGAGAATATTCCCTTAATGGACAGGATGTATTGATCCCCTCCTTCCTGGCCGCATATAGGGGCAAAGACCCTGCTGAAATGAACCTAAATCCATTCCCTAAAACTCCACTGCCAAACTGGAGACTGGATTACAGAGGGCTTTCCCGTATCAAAGCACTCAGTGAAATCTTCAGCAGTATCAATATAACCCATCAATACACTGCCAAATATGATGTGAGTAATTTCTCAAATTCTCTCCAGTACCAGCAAGGCCTGGAACTGTATAATACACTCCAGGAGATCCCCACTCCCAATCAAATCAATACAGAAGGACAATACATCCCGATCTATGTATTGAATCAAGTAGTGCTCTCGGAACGTTTCTCACCACTGATCGGAATAGACCTACTGACCAAGGACCGACTGAATATTGCTGTCATTTATAACAAAGAACGAAATCTAGGTCTCAATTTCTCCAATGCCCAGATTACAGAGCAGAAAAGTAATGACTTTGGACTGACGCTGGGCTACACCAAATCAGGTGTCAAGATTCCTTTTAAATTCCAAGGCAGGCAAACTGTACTCAAAAACGACCTGACCTTCAAGCTAGATTCTAAACTAGTGGATACCAAAACAGTGCAGCGAAAAATAGAAGAAGGCAGCACAGTGACCAATGGTAATCTCAACATCCAAATCCGACCTACTATCTCCTATCTGATCAATCAGAACTTAAATCTTACCTTATATTTCGATAGAACGATCAATGACCCTAGAGTTACTACAGCCTATAAGAGAACTTCCACTGCATTTGGTGGACAACTTCGATTTAATTTAGGGCAATAGATTTTATCCTTATGCGATTCCTATTAATTTTGAATCCCTTTTAAAAAAACAAAAACATGGATTTTCCTCAAGACTTAAAGTACACTAAAGACCACGAGTGGGTTAAAATAGACGGTGATGTAGCCACCATTGGTATCACTGAATTTGCCGCTGGAGAACTTGGAGACATCGTATATGTAGAAGTAGAAACTACAGGCGAGACCTTGGACACCAACGAAGTATTTGGATCAGTAGAAGCAGTGAAGACTGTTTCCGATTTGTTTATGCCAGTTGCTGGTGAAATAGTGGAAATGAATCCTGAGTTGGAAGATGCTCCCGAGCTGGTCAATGAATCTCCTTACGAAAAAGGCTGGATGATCAAAGTGAAGCTTTCCGGAGATGCTACGGAAGGATTACTTTCTGCTGAGGAATATGCAGAACTAGTAGGCGCCTAAACGTGAGATTGAGAACAGGCCTTGCCATCCTTTGCTTGCTGGTAATAAGTGTAGCCATGCTTACACCAGGGGAAAATTTTCCAGAACAAACATTCCAAGCTGAAGACAAGCTAGTTCACTTGATATGTTTTGGGACACTGAGCTTTCTTTGGTGTGGAGTAGGTATTAAAAGAGCTGAGGTACGGGGAGTACAGGGGAGGTTATTGATTAACTTTATCATTTTCGGAATCGCCGCAGGTGTAATTCTGGAGACAGCCCAGCAGTTTGTACCCAACCGAACTTTCGATTATATGGACATGATAGTCAACCTCATAGGTGGATTTTCAGGTTTATTAGCATATTTTAAGATTCCTACCACCCGTATCGGCTTGGATTAGTGCTTGAAAATAATTACAATTGTTAAACTGATTAAGAGCAAAATTTAACCTTTATAAACCAAACTAGTCATGGAAGCAAAAAAGACTCCCGGCGCTGATTTATCCAAGAAGTCAGGAATGTTCCTGAACTTAGGATTAGCAGTAGCTGTAGGTGCCACTCTTGCTGCCTTCGAATGGAAGTCATTTGACGATGGATCTTTGAAAGACCTAGGTCAAGTAACTGATAACTTCGAGGAATTGCTTGATATACCTATTACTGAACAGCCACCTCCACCACCTCCACCACCAGTGGAGCAGCCAATCATTGAGGAGATTCCTGATGAAGTGGAAATCGAAGACAAAATTGAAGTAAACTTCGATGTAGACGTTAAAGAAACTACTGTAATCAAAGAAGTAGTCATCGCTGAAGCTCCAGTAGAAGAAAAGGCTGATGAAATCTTCGATGTGGTAGAAACCCAGCCAATGCCCCCAGGGGGAATGGAAGGATGGAATAAATACCTATCCAAAAACCTAAAATATCCAACTCAAGCTAGAAGAATGGGTATAGAAGGTACTGTAATTGTAGTATTCGTTGTAAACACAGATGGATCTATCCAAGATGTCGATGTCCTAAGAGGTATCGGCGGAGGTTGTGACGAAGAAGCAATCAAAGTAGTAAGCGAAGCTCCTAACTGGGAGCCTGGAAAGCAAAGAGGTCGCCCGGTACGTACTCGTATGAGACTACCGATTCGATTCAAACTTAGCTAAATAGTAAGACCCGAGAAATCGGGTCTTTTTTTTGCCTTTTTTTCATCTATTCAAGCATAGTCTTCACAAGAGCAATTAACAACTTTTAGCTTAGTTAAAATACGTTATCACGTTATTATCAAAGACTTACATAGAGTATATTATAAGAGTAATTTTTCTTCAACCTCAAATAATACACTCATGGAATCAAAAAAAACACAGCAGTCAGACTTAAAAAAATGGTCCGGAACATGGTTTAACCTTGGACTGGTATGCAGCCTTGGATTAGTTTTGGTGGCTTTCGAATGGAAGGCTTATGATCAAGGTACCATCCTGGAATTAGCTAATAGCTCAGACGCTTGGGAGGACATCGATATTCCGGTGACCATACAGACACCTCCGCCTCCACCACCTCCACCAGTTCAAGTGGAAATATTGCAAGTACCCGATGATATCGAAATTGACAAGGTTCCGGACTTCCATGTGGACATCAACACCTCCGAAACAGATAGAATCGAAGCAGTAGAACTAGAAGGACCTCCAATAATTGATGTCGCAGAAGAAATCAGGGATTTTGTGGAGGTTCAGGCAAGCTTCAAAGGAGGAATGGATGCTTGGTACGCCTATTTAAACAAGAACCTAACATACCCGGCCCAAGCTCGCAGGATAGGTGTTGAAGGCGTAGTGATCGTTAGGTTTGTGGTAAACACAGATGGCTCTATTCAAGACATTGAATTATTGCGCACCATAGGCGGTGGCTGCGATGAAGTAGCGAAAAGAGTAATTGAGAATTCACCAAATTGGAACCCAGGGAAAATGGGAAGCCGTGCAGTACGGTCAAGGATGACTATGCCTATACGCTTCCGACTAAACTAGAAAAAAGAGGGCCTTTCTCGGCCCTCTTTTTACAATACGTTCAATGCCTGCTCTTTGATCTTCTCCAGCTCGTCCTTCATCAGAATCACATGCTTCTGCATTCCCGCATCGTTTGCTTTTGATCCTATGGTATTGATCTCTCTGCCTATTTCTTGACTGATAAAACCTAACTTTTTACCCTGATTACTCTCTTCTTCTAGGCATTTGGAAAAGTACTTCAGGTGGGTGCCCAGTCGTACTATCTCCTCAGTAATATCTAGTTTTTCAAAATAGTAGATCAGTTCCTGCTCAAATCTATTAGCATCGAAGGAGTTTTCATCCAACCAATCATTGAAATGATTTCGGATTTTTTGCTTGATCCGCTCCTTTCGCTCTCCCTCTTGTTCTTCTATCTTTTGAAGGCCAGAGGCAATTGTTTCTATATTACCCTTTAGTTTTTCCTCCAAAGAGCGTCCTTCATCCTCACGAAATGCCGCACACTTCTCCAAGGCCTTAGTCAAAACCTTTTTGATGGCATCCCAGTCCTCCTCGCTATCTCTATGCTCTGCCGTAAGCTGCGTAATCACCCCTGGTGATTGCAAGGCCAACTTAAAAAGCTCTTCAGAACCATTTTGCACAGCCTCTGAGAGCTGCTTATACTTTTCATGGAAGAGTGTAAACAATTCCTCATTGATACTTACAGGAAGCTCTGTAGCTCCTTTGGCAGAAAACTCAATACTCACACTGACCTTGCCTCGGTCGAGGATAGACTGGACCAGCGTCCTGATCTCAAGTTCTTTATCATTAAACTGTCTGGGACTTCGGATAGAAAGGTCCAGAAATTTGGAATTCAAGGTTCTCACTTCCACTTGGATGCTGCGAGAATCATCCTCCATACCGGCGTTTCCGAAGCCGGTCATTGATTTGATCATATCTGAATATTGTGATTTTTAGAAATTAAAGCCCAAAGTCACGTAGTACTTTAGGTCTTCTGCCTCATAGTTACGAATAGGCCTAGCAACGTCAAATTTCACATAATAATTCAACAAAACAGTCCTCAGGCCAGCTCCATAACTCTGTAGCCAAGGATTATTGAAGTTATTAAGTGTGATGACAAAAGGTGAGCCATCCGTATTGATTACTTCTGTATTCTGGTCATTTACACGCTCCCATGGTGCAGAATCATTCCATGCAGAACCTATGTCATAGAAACCTACTAACTGAAAATTCCTGATAAAGTTAGAAGTAATATTCCCTCTGGTCAGGTAGGAGAAAACAGGGATTCTAAGCTCTGTAGTAAATGTAACCACATTTCTACCTCGAATCTCATCGTAATCATACCCTCTTAAATCCACAAAGTCCGCAAATAGAATATTGGAATTTTCTACTCCGGTTGGATTGCGAATCGGCGAAGCCTCTGGCCGGTTGGATGGTGGTCTGTAGAATTCATTGAACAACCAATTATCCATTCCGCCTACGAGATAGGTCTGAGGATTATTCCCCAAAAACGATCCTGCATAGAGTCTGGCCGCCAAAACTATATTTTTATGAATTCTTCTATATTCTCTCAAATCCAGGTAAAAATTACCGAAAGAACGGTCTTTGTGCTGAAAAGACTGATACTGTACGTAACCGATTTTACCTTTGAAACCTGCCTGGGAATACAAGCCTAAAGCTTCTGTCCTATCATAAACAAACTCTGCTTTACCACCTAAATAATTCACATCAAACCTATTCTGGTCAGGATCCATGCCCATGATCAAAGAATCTGAGTTTAGGTTGAAATATTGGGATTTTGCCACAAAGGGGGCCAATGTAAATCTTGCATTAGGATTGAGCGGGTACGAAAAGCCGGTTTCCACTTTGGTCAGCACATAACGTTGGAAGGTAACATCTCCTTCGGTAATTTGAATGGTTTTGCGATCAAACCTGGCTTTGAAATCAACTCTGCTTTTTAAGTATTCATATTCGAAAAATATATCTCCACCTGAGCGAAAATCCAAGGTAGTCATCACGCCACCATAGAATGAATGATTATCCAGCAAATCAGTCATTTTGCCGGTCAGGCCTATTCCAAAACCTCTTAATGGGTCTACTACAAATCGCGTATTGATATTGTTAATAAAAAACTGTGGTTCCATCTGCCTCGGCCCAGTGACACGTTTACGCAAACTCTGCTTCCTGTAGGCCTCTAGCAAATTACCCTTGGACTCAGCCGCTGTTTCATTTCCTTTCAGCAGGTTACCAGGGATGGTGTCAAAAGTATAATTATCCGTATTGATTCCATTTTTTGCAGAAAAACTTAAGCGCTGCAAATCAATTGAGGAAGTGGATTTTTTGGCCGTGCTGTCTACCAGAATTTGCTGCTGCGGAACCTCCTCTGGTTCTGGATTCACCAGTTTTTCACGAGCTTCACGCTCCTCCAAAAGCCGGCGGGCAGCTATCCTTTCATTGAGGGACTTAGCTTGTTGCAATTGAATTCTAGGCGTACTCGGGGTGAACCGATCCGCATTTGAAAAGCCTTCCACTATCAGATAGGACTCTCTGCCCTCACGGACGGCATAGGCGACTTTATTCATCCTACTGCTCACATCAAATGCCTCAATACTATGACTGAAGGCAGAAATCTGATTGGACACCTGATTCCCAATGTTAAGTCTCATCATATTGTTAATCCCACTTAGGTCACTCAAATAGACCACAGAGTTACTATTGACACGACGAGGACGTAGGTTTCGGCTATTTGCATTCGTGAGTTGTGTGGTCACCACTGTATCGGTCACCTGCACCATGTAGAGGTTATAATAGTCAGGCAGGTTATCTAATTGGAGATTTTTCCCTGCCAAAGAATCAGGTATTTCTTTGAAATTGGACGAATAAATGATCGTAGAGTCATTTAAGAATACCGGTGTCAATTCATCAAAGGAATCATTGGTAAGTCTTCTTCCAGCCCCACGAGTATTTAAGGTATATATATCAGATTTTCCATTTGAAATGGCTGAAAGCACCATGTTTTTACCTGTGCTGTTAAAGTCCAAACTCAATATCTGAGTAATGTTACGAAGGAAAATCTTATCCTGCTCCGATCCATCTATGGACCGCAGGCGAAGTGTGGTAAAGCCTCGCTTGAAAGTAGCTATAGCTACATTGGCAGAATCTCTCCACGCGATTACCGGGGAACTATAATTTGGAATCTGATCCTGTAAAGCGGAACCTCCTGCCAGGATGGTTTGCTCAGACCCGGAACTGAGGTCTCTGACTTGCACCTTATACCGTCCCCCATTGTTGATGACATAGGCTAGATTTAACCCATCTGGGCTAAACTTTACGTCATTGATCACTCCTATGTGTCTTGGGTTGGTTTCAGCAATGGCTGCATCCAAATTCGGTTCTTGAAAAGAAGAGGAAACCTGCTGATTTACATCCATGTAAAACTTTCTCCACTCTTCTAAAAATGTCTTATAGTTCTGGCCTACGGTATTAGCAATACTGTTTTCCTCATGTCTGTTAATCCTCGATAGGTTTAGGATACTGGACACGTAGCGTCTTCCATATCTTTCGGCAATGTAATTCCATACCGATTGCCCTACCAATGCTGCTTCCTTTTCCTTTAACTTCAAAAGCTTGGGATTGTCCTCTTCTTTGAGATAGGTTCTGACAAAATCGTCCATCTCCATACTCCAGCCTTTGGCCAAATAAAGCGCTATTCCATCCAGATACCATTCCGGAAAGCTATTCACCAAATTGGACTGAAAAGCATCTGCCACAGATGAGCCATAGAGCATCTCCTCAATGATCACTTTAGAGGTCCCGTAGATCAAGTCTTCCTTAAACTTGGCCACATCCCCCTTATACGCAACTTCTGCTATTAGCCGATTAAAATTGGTCTGCCCTTCTTCGTTATACTCTTCTTTGTTCAGATTTATATTACTCTGAAGCCTTTCCTCCGGGCTGTTATAAATGTAGATTTTTGGCTTGGTATATGCCACATAACCTATCATTTGGGTCAGCCTATCAAATTCACTCTCCAGGTAATCAATGGCCATTTTGGCATTGGCTCCCCCTCGGTCATAATAATAAACCTCAAAGTTATTGGACGAGAAGTAATACCAATCAAACTGCTGGTGCTGAATCCTGTTTTTACCAAATCGCTCCTGATCAAACTGAGCAAGGACAAAAAATGAATTCAACCATAACCCAGCAAATAAGAAAATTCTGAATAGGTGATTTCGCATTCGGTTTGCTGAAAGATGTCTTTAAATATAGTTAAAATACCGAGCTATGTCCACTTCTGGATCAATAGCCTCATTATTTATCAAATGTTGGCAAAGTTGCTTGCTATAATATGGAATTAGCGAAACTCCTTTGGCTCCAAAACCATTGAAAATGTAAACGCTCTTCTCGGTAGGATGTTTTCCAATAAATGGCTTTCTATCACGGGTCGCTGGTCTTATACCAGTTTTATGGCTGATCATTTCAAGTATAGGTTCATTGACCAAATCGGTCAAACGCTCGAGAATCTCATTTTTTGCCCTAGCTGTGGGCCCTTCACCCAGGTCATGCTTGGAATAAGTGGAGCCCACCCGATGTATCCCACCACCTAAATGTACTCGAAACACCCCTCTGTTCACAATGTAATCTGGCAAAAACTCCTGCCTCAATTCTAAAATCTCTCCCTTTACCGGAGCAAATGGCAAGAATTCAAAGAATCTGGACTTCATCGCCCCCAAACCATTGCAATAAACCAGACACTTCGCTGAATAATCCCGGTACTGCCACCTGTCAGCATTATGGAGCAATAAACTCTCTTGAAAATCCTCCTGGAGCAACTCCTCCTTAAAGTACGAAGTCATACCATCAAGTAGATTGTTGATGTCTAGCCATCCAGAGTTTTGGAGCATCACTCCCCCATGGGCATCAAAGAGCTTTGTGGACTGGGATTTGGTGTGGATTCGGTGCAAATACGGTTGAAAACCTGCTTCTGCGCTGTGCCCCATCCATTCATTTTGCTCCTCTATGGTCAGAAAGGGACGGTAAATATGCTGGGGTTTTAAGAAACTGCCTTGGGTCACCTGCTCAAGCTCACGATAGAAGGGGGCAATTTCAGGAAACAGCTTATCGGCATTCCATGTTTTTACCATCTTTCTCCCGGTCACAGGATTGTAAAGTCCGGCGGCCACCCTACTGGAATTGTTTGCCTTGGGCTGATCAATAATTTTGATTTTCTTACCAGCCTGCTTCAGGCGGTAGGCAAGTGCAGTTCCGGCGAGACCTTGTCCAATGAGCAAAAAATCAATTTCCATAGCCCAAAATAAAGGTTTAATTCCTTATTTTGTTCGATTACCGAACACAATTCTAATGCTCCACATTAAGTCTTTTACTTTCAATCCCTTTCAGGAAAACACTTATTTGCTCTATGATGAAAATGGCGAAGCCGCTCTTTTTGACCCGGGCTGCTTTGAGCCTCATGAGAAGAAAGAATTACTGGACTATGTGACTGAGCAAAATTTACGCGTCACCCAATTGTTCAATACCCATTGCCATATCGATCATGTTCTGGGCAATGCCTGGGCAGTGAGGACATTTGGGGTAGGACTGCAGATTCACCCGGAGGAACTCCCTGTGCTGAAATCTGTGGATGTCTATGCGCCAAATTATGGCTTTGTAGGCTATGAAAGTTCGGAACCAGATTCATTTTTGAAAGAAGGTAAAAGTATCTTTATCGGGAATGAAGAACTCAAAACAATCTTTGTCCCTGGGCATGCGCCAGGTCATGTGGTGTTTTACCATGAACCTACAGGCCAATGCATCGCGGGCGATACTTTATTCAGAGGAAGCATTGGCAGAACAGATCTTCCTGGTGGAAATCACGAGCTATTGTTAGAGAAAATTCAATCAGAGCTTTTCTCCCTGCCAGACCAAACGGTAATCTTTCCCGGGCATGGACCAGAGACCACCATTGCTTTCGAGAAAGCCAATAATCCATTTGTAGGAAAAAATGCTAAACTGTGAAAATCAAATCACATATCCCAAACGCCGTCACCTTAATGAACGCACTTTCTGGTGTGATAGGAATCATTTGGGTCTTGAAGGGCGACATTCAGTCCGGTGCATACTTCATCATTCTTGCAGCAATTTTTGATTTTTTTGATGGTTTCGCGGCCAGAATCTTGAAGGTCCAAAGCGATATAGGAAAACAACTGGACTCTTTGGCAGACTTGATTTCTTTTGGGGTTTTGCCGGGCTTTGTCATTTTCAAAATATGCGAAAGCAGCACCTCCGTCCCTTGGTTGCCCTATTTGACCTTGATTATCCCGCTTTTTTCTGCCCTGAGACTAGCCAAATTCAACCTAGACACACGACAATCTGATCGGTTTATAGGCCTACCCACCCCTGCGAATGCATTGTTTATGAGCACGCTGCCATTCTTAGCTGCAGATTGGGAGCTGTTGGCATCCTGGCTCCATTCTCCCTTTTTCATCATCGCCGTAGCTTGGCTATTCTCCATTTTGCTTTTAGCAGAGCTCCCCCTTATCGCGCTGAAATTCAAATCATACGATTTTGCAGCAAATAAATTCCGGTACCTATTGATTGGGTTGGGCGTCGCACTGCTCGCCATATTTGGCTTGTCCGGTATTCCAATCCTTATAGTTTCCTACCTGGTTTTGTCTGTGATAGAAAACAGGATCCAACCAGAATGACTTGCGCATGCTTCAGATGGATCCTAGTTCTTCTTGCCAGCTGCACATTTCACCAGCTGGCTCAAGCCCAGCATACATTCTTCAAATTCAGCATTGAAAAAGACGGAGTTTATAGTTTCTCGGAGGAGCAAGCCAAGGCATTAGGTGCCAGCAATCTATCGGAAATTGCTTTTTACGGCTTCCCCGGCATGCTTCCGCAGGTACTAAATGAAAATAACCTAAGGTTACAGGAGATCCCGGCATTAGAAAACCAAGGCCAATTATTGGTGTATCTGAATGGCCCGGACACCTTCTCCCCGGGCCCAGATAACAGCATGGTTTTCACTCCCAACCAATTTTCGGACAGCCAGAGTTATTTAATTTCCATCCGATCAGACCCTAAAAGAATTCCCGTTCATCAAGCCGGCGCTACGCCTTCTTCACCAGCTACACTATATGAGTGGCATTGGATCAATGAAGAAGAAAATAATATCATCAACTCGGGCAGGAACTGGTATTCCCGACCTATTGCACCTGGAGTTACCAGGGGCTATGCACTTCCCTTATCCACTGATCTGGAAGCGCCTTGGCGGCTTTCTGCTGCTCTGATGACTCGATCCCTGTCTCATGCGGAGACCAAAATTGCCGTGGATGAGTTGGAAATCTCTACGAGCACCATTGAATCTATCCCAAATGAAACCTATGGAGTGAAAGGAAAGGAGTTATGGACACAGTCCTCCTTTCTTCCAAATGGACAGAAAATAGAGCGGCTAAGGATTTCATTTCTTTCCTCAGACCAAAATTCAGCAGGATACTTTCAATACATAGGCATAGGGGTTCCCTTTTCAAGTATCAATCCTAAACCCGGAATTTATCACCTGGGGAATGAAATTGAATTTACACTTCAGCTAGACGAAACACTGCAAGTTTGGGATATCTCCGAATTTTTAAACCCTAAAAACATAGATCTCTCTACCGGAAGCACCATTAATTCGTCCCAAATCATTGTTTTCTCCCCCCAAGAAGCACCAGAAATACCAACTCCAGAATTGGTTCCACTTTATTTAGAACGAGAAGGAAACTGGCCAGAACTGATCATAATTGCGCCTAGAGAGCTATCTGCTGCGGCAGAGAGGCTGAGTAGCCATAAATTTGGGATGGGCATTTATTCAAAAGTATATTACCTAGAAGATATATTCAATTCATTTGGCTATGGCAACCCAGATGTAACAGCAATCAGAAACTTTCTGGCTTTTCACTTTCACAAGGGAAAGGCCCTACAAAATGTGTTACTTCTTGGGAAGGGAACTTTTGATCACAAGGGAATTATAGGCGGAAGGCCCAACCTCTTACCTATTTATACCAGTAGAAACAGTCTGGACCCGCTTAAATCCTATAGTTCAGACGACTACTATGCCCTGCTGCAGTACGGGCAGGGTGCCTGGGAAGAGAGTCAGGAAGGAGACGAGCAACTACAAATTGGTGTGGGAAGGTTACCGGTAATCAATCCTGAAGAAGCGAAAACTGTAGTGGACAAAATCATTGCTTATGAGACCATTCCCAGCCCAGGAAAATGGAAGGAATCTTTGACCTTTTTTGCCGATGATGGAGATAGCAACATCCATCTCAGGGATTCGGAATCGCACAGTAACTATCTGGCCAAAATTCAACCAAAATTCAACCTCAATAAGCTCTACCTGGATCACTATCCACAGCTTGATCAACGTTCGGAAGAAGCCAAGAAATCACTCAGCGAAACCCTTGAACAAGGTACTTTGCTGTTAAACTATGTAGGTCATGGCAACCAAAACACCCTAACTGCAGAGGAGATTTTCGAGGTTTCTGACATCAGAGACTGGAAAGAAACGGATCAGCTAGCGCTTTGGGTCACCGCCACCTGCGAGTTTGGTAGACACGATAGCCCGTACTTGAGATCGGCAGCCGAAGAGCTATTGATTGCCAAAGGAAAGGGAGCAATAGGACTGCTAAGCACCGGAAGACCGGTATTTAGCAGTGTTAATTTTTCGCTAAATCAAGCTTTTATAGAAAAAGCATTTTTGGAGGTAAATGGAGACTATCAGGATCTTGGAAGTATCTTTCGCCAGACTAAAAACTCTAGCCAAAACGGGGCCTTAAACAGAAATTTCAGTCTATTGGCAGATCCTAGCATGCGATTGTCCAAAGCTTCTGCTACCATTCAAATCACCGCATTGAATGATCCTGACAATGGCCGAGCACTGGATACACTCTCCGCCTTGCAGGTAGTGGAATTTGAGGCAAGCGTATTGGACCCTGCTTCGCAAAATTTAATCCAGTCTTTTGATGGAAAATACACCCTCGAAATTTCCGACAAGCCCATTCAAAGTGAAACCCTTGGCGACGAAAGTAGCAGTACTCAATTCTCAGAGGAAAAAAATCTGCTTTTTCGAGGGGAAGGAAAAATAGATAATGGGAGGATTAAAGGAAAATTCATTGTACCCAAAAACATAGATTTAGAACATGGTGTGGGAAATATACGAATCTGGGGAGAATCTGAGGACGCCAGCAGAGATGCATTCGGATTGAAGCAGCAGGTCATTGGCGGCACCAACAACACCACTTCTCCAGATGAGGAAGGCCCGCTAATCATCCCGTCGTTTAATAGCCAATCTGCCTCTCCATTTTCCTTTGCCTCCACTACTATTCTGCTCAGCGCTGAGATGCATGACGCCAGCGGAATTAACGTTTCTGGATTTGACCCAAATCAAAATCTCACCATTCAGCTCAACGGTCAAAAATCTTTTATCGCAAACAGCTACTTTACATCAAAAAATAATACTTTCACATCTGGAAATTTGAATTTTGTACTCGAAGGATTGCAAGAGGGCCAAAACCTGATCAGTATTACGGCTTGGGACAACGTCGGTAATTTCACCACTATAGAACAGGAAATACGGATTGAAGGAAGTGATAAACTACAGATAATCAGCCATAAGGTATATCCAAACCCTGGTCAGACCGTGAGTCATTTTGAACTAATGCACAATCAACCGGGAAAAACCTTATATTTAACCTTAGAAGTGTACCAAACTGACGGTAAAATACTATTTACCCACCAGGATCGTTTAGTGAAAGCAGACGTCCATATCAGGGATTTGTCTTGGTTTTTTTTCCAAAACCAAACCAAATATCCAGCAAAAGGAACTTATATTTACAAATTAACGCTTCAGTCGGAGAGTGATAATTCGGCAGCAACAGTGGGCGGACAAATCGTGATTCAATGAAAAAAATGGCCATTTGGAATAGGAAAAACTTACTTCTTGCAGTTTTCAGCCTGGCTACTTTTACAGTACATGCACAAAACAGTGTGGTCATTTCAGGACAAGATCCTGATAGACGTGTAATAACTACGGCCGTACCATTCCTGAATTTTGCCCCTGACTCCCGACATTCTGCTATGGGAGATGCTGGAGTAGCCACGTCACCAGATGCCAATTCAGCACACTGGAATGCCGGTCAGATGGCCTTCATCGAGGAAAAAATGGGCTTTTCGCTCAGCTATTCTCCTTGGCTGGGCAAACTCGTCAATGACATGTCCTTAAGCTACCTGACAGGTGTGTTCAAGATCGATGAGGTTTCAGCTTTTGGTTTTGATCTTCGGTATTTCAATATGGGGGACATCATACTTACCGATGGATTTGGCAATGAACTGGGAGAATTCAACCCACGGGATATTGCGATTGGAGGAACCTACTCCAGAAAATTATCTTCCTATTTAGGCTTAGGTATTTCTGCCAGATTTATTTATTCCAATCTTTCTGGGAATATTTCCTCCGTAGGAGGCAGTGAAGCCAGAGCAGGAATCAGCGTAGGAACAGATGTGGGATTATATTATTCCAAGCCGGTTTTTGCAGGAGCTAAGGATGCAAACTTTTCCTGGGGACTGAGCATATCCAATATTGGCCCGAAGATCACCTATAATTCCGCCGATGATCTGGATTACATTCCCACTAATTTAAAAGTAGGTACCGCTTATTCCATTGACTTGGATCCGGTGAACACACTTACTTTTGCATTGGACCTGAATAAGCTATTGGTTCCCACTCCACCGATTTATGCCACCAATGAAGATGGGACGCTGGAAACTGACGAAAACGGCAACTTAGTAATCGAGGAAGGCAAAGATCCAAACAGACCGCTAATATCAGGCATGTTCGGCTCCTTGGCAGATGCTCCTGGAGGATTTTCAGAGGAAATTCAAGAAATCATGGTTTCCTTCGGGGTGGAATATTCCTATAATGATGTGCTGGCTGTACGGACCGGATATTTTTATGAAAATGAAAACAAAGGGGGAAGAAAGTATTTCACTATGGGCGTAGGTTTAGACCTCAAGCGTCTTGGCTTCGACTTTTCATACCTCGTCCCTCAAAAGCAAAATCACCCATTAGCTGAGACATTGCGATTCTCACTGCTGTACACGATTCCAAACGAATAATGATTCTAGACCGATCAAAAGCTCCGGAATTTAAAGTTCCTGAGGATTTTGAACTATTGCCCCCAGATAAACACCTACTCAGCAATGGATCAACACTTTACCACGTTCAGACTCCCGGTCTAAATGCCGTCAAAATAGAAGTCATAGGTAAAGGAAACAGAGCATCCCTGCCGGTTTCGCAAACTTTGGTGCCTGCTTTCACCTTAATGCTTTTGCAGGAGGGCACCCACCATATGACAGGTGATGAGCTGGCAAACTTCTTTGACTTCCATGCGTCAGAAGTGCATCCGATTACCACTTTTGGGCATGAAGGACTTGGACTGCTCAGCACCAAAAAACACCTGGATCAAATATTACCTGCCTTTTTCTCACTCTTCACAGAAGCCATCTTCCCTGAGGAAATTCTGGCAAAAAGAAAATCTCAAAAACAACTGAGCCTAAAGCTGGAAAAGGAAAAAACTTCAGCTAGAGCAGGAAAGCTTTTTCGCAGCTCGCTCTTCGGTAAGCTACATCCCTATGGGGTAGAGCCCGAAGCTGAACATGTGCAGATCATTTCCCAAGAACTGCTTAAGTTTTATTACAATGAAATGCTGTGGCAGGAAATAGAGGTCTTCGTTACCGGAGATTTTACGGCTACGGAAATCAAACAATATTGCGAGGCATTTGGAAAATTACCGAATCGAAAACCTATTGAGAAAGTTTTATTACCGGCGCTGAACACCATTAAAGGTGTAGTAGAAGAGCGCTCAAATGCCGTCCAAAGCAGCATAAGGATTGGCTACTGGTCCATCCCTAAAAACCATCCGGACTTTATCGCCCTCAGTGTGTTCAATACCATTTTAGGAGGATATTTCGGTGCTCGGCTGATCAAAAACATTCGTGAAGACAAAGGACATACCTATGGGATATACTCGAATCTGACCGAAATCGGAGATCAGAATTATTGGGTAATAGCTGCCGACGTTCAGAAGGAATTCACTCAGGAAGTAATCCGGGAAATATACTTGGAAATAGAAAAACTAACACTAGAACCCCTGAGCAGCGAAGAATTGGAAGTGGTGAGAAACTATTTAATCGGGCAAATGCTCAAGCACTTCAGCTCTTCTTTTGAGTTAATCGAAAGATTTCGATCTGTTCACTATTCTGGGATGGATTTATCCTATTTTGACCGAAAACTCGCTTACCTCAAAAGTTTCTCTTCACAGGATATGATTGCCATAGGGCAAAAATACTTCAGCAAACCTCCTTTTATAGAAGTAGTGGTAGGCTAACCACGCAATCGAACGTAAAGAGCAGAAAGATCTAACCTGGCCCAAAGCCAAAGTTTATAAATTAAAAATTTCGCTCCTGAGATTTTCAGTTCAGTACCCAGATGTACAAAACCCTCCGCAACTTCAAAGTTTGCAGACCAAAGTGCATGCTTCAGCTCAAACATGACCCGCTCTCTCAAAGCTGAGTTTTCCGACGCAACTTGGTTCATACTCTGCACTTTTCTACATACTTGAAGAGTGCTGGGAAGCATTAAAGACTGATAGCGCTGGTACTGCGTAGCTGAGAGGGAAGCTAAGTGCTTTTGCTTGACTACTCCGATATGATCTGAAAATACAGCAGGGTATTTTCTGCTCAAGCGTAACTGTACATCAAAATCCTCATAGCTCAAACTGGCATCGTATCCTCCTTCTTGCCTCAATAGTTCAGTACGAATGACTACCGTCGGAGCACAGATATGGTTTCGCCGAATCAGCAGTTCATACAGCCAATTGTCCTGAACCGCACTGGACAAGTCTCCTGCTTTATCTCTGGAATAAAAGGTGGACTTATCTCCTTGCTCTGTTACAATCCATGCATCCGAAAAAGAAAAAGCAGCATCTGAATGTTCATTTAGGCGAGAGACTGACTGCCTGATATGGGAAGGTAACAACTGATCATCCCCTGACAAATCAATGACAAATTCTCCATTCACCATTTCCAGCATTTCGTTGAACAAGGCGCAATATCCTTCGGATTTAGTTTTGAGAAACACCTTTACGGGCATCTTTGTCTGGGCGCCATTCTTCCATTTTTGGATCAAAGCTGAGCTTAGATCGGAACTTCCATTATCTACAATGATAAGCTCGACCTGCTGGTAATCCTGCGCTATAACACTATTCAAAGTATCCTCAATCCACTTTTCATGATTGAAAGCAATACAGATTACTGATACTAGTCCTTGCACAGACATATCAGAGCTGTTTGATCCAGGTTACTTTATTGCTGATATCATTTGCAAACCTGGACTTAAAAAACATCAAACTGTGGTTTGCCTTCTCCCCGAGATCCGAAGAACCCAAGTCCACGAAGGCAACTTTCTGCTCGACAGCAAGCTGAAACAAAGCTGTTAAAATCAACTCACCTCCGTGCTTTACAGAAGCCTTAGGGTCTACGGCTGAAAGAAAGTAATACAATGAATCCATGGTCAACTTTACGCCCAGAGAATACCCCACCGGGGTTGAGCCTTTCATCAGTGAGATCAAAAAATACCTATTGGGAAATTCAGAAACCTGTTGGATAAGCCGGTTTTCGTCCACGTTCAGCTCATACCCCTTGTGCTCGTTCCATGCTCGGATATTCTTGAGAAAGGAGAAGTTTGAAATGGGTGCGTACTCCGTTTTTAACCCGGCTTTGGCAGCCTTCACCTGTAGTTTTTGCATTTCTTTTTGCGCCAGCTTTTTGATCTTCTTTTTACCCAAAAACAAATGGTGGCTAAGCACATCTCCCTGTACAAATTCATTCTTAAAAAGCAGGTAATTGATCAAATCCGTCTGTTGTCCGTATGGCTTGGGCGCCTGCGTGATCTGAACACTGCTTACACCTCGATGCCTAAGCTCAGACAGTACACTTTGTAAAAAATCATCCAAACTCTGAGAAGTCATGTTTTCCAACACCCAAAAACCTCCGAAAGGAGCATGTGGCAGTGATACCGCTTGGCCATCTTCAGTGATCTGAAAAGTGATTAGTGCTTTGGTCTTTTGTTTTTTCTCCCACAAAAAATCTATATGCTCCAAACCTCCCTCTGACCGAAAACTACTCAAGAAGTAATCCCTCTCCTCACCGAGGGAAGAAATTACCCGAAGGGTATGGGAGTCATTTGTATCGTTTTTGAAGCTCTGCAAAATAGTTTTGATCTCGTATGTAATCGTCTTCCGAAAAGACCCGATCAGACATTCCCATCAGGACTGCCTCTGGAGAAAATCTAGCCACTAACCAGGTCAATGGAGGAATAAAAACCCCTTTCTCTGGAGAATCCAACTTAAAATGAAAAATCTGGCCCAGCACATTGGTCAGTTCCAGTTCTATAGTGCCCGCCATAGCCACGATCACCTGTGCTTCCTGCCAGTGGGCATGATTCCCCCTAGTCTCGCCTTCCTTCACTTTAGAAATCCAAAAACAACGCTGAATCCCCTCGGGAAACAGAGAAGAGTTTTCCCAAAAGGAGAGACTTCCACTGGCATTGGCGTGGCCGGGAAGGGTGAATTGATATGGTGAATTTGCAGTTGTGGTCTCCACTGTTTGATACCTTTCTGGTAGCTAAAATTAAGATAATTCAGATGGAATCACCGTTACCCATTTGTTAATTTTATAATTTCGCCGGAAACCAAACCTAAGATTCATGCCAGATCCAGGTCAGGATTCCAATTTTGACGATAGTTTCTTAACCCTCGCCCGTAGCAGCGAAGGCCTGTATAAAGACAAAGGGAGTAAGTTTTATTTTTTTGCTTTCCCTGTACAAGACGAGCAGGAAATCAAGGACCTCCTCGCTGATTTACGCAAGAAATACTACGATGCCCGCCACCATTGCTTTGCCTGGGTGCTAGGGAAAGAGGGGCTTGATTATCGGGCAAACGACGATGGGGAACCTAACCACTCCGCTGGAGACCCAATACTAGGCCAGATAAGATCCAATCAACTTACAGATATTCTAATCGTAGTGGTGCGGTATTTTGGAGGAACCAAGCTAGGCATGGGCGGCCTGATTCAAGCTTACAAAACCTCTGCTGCCATGGCCATTGAAGCAAATGAAATCATAGAAAAACAGGTCAAAATTCGGATTCAGGTGCAGTTTCCCTATCCTCAAATGAACGAAGTAATGAAGCTGGTCAAAACCCATGATCTGGATATCATAGCTCAGGAAATGACCTTAGACTGCCAGATGAGCCTGGAATTTCGTCAAGGTTTGGAGCAAAGGGTGACTCAAGCTTTGGAAGACATTGAAGGTCTGGAGCTTTCTACTGCTTAAACAGCTCATCCAAATATCCTTCTGCTTTGAGCTTATGAAAGATTTCCAAACAGCTCCAGGCATCTGTAGCTGCGTAGCGTTGCTGCTTGATAGTGAGGGTATCTGCTTCCCAGTTGGAAACCTGCTCAGACTTCGAGATACGAATTCCCAGCACCATTGCACATAGATTTCTCACCCCTATATTTTCAAAACCTACTTTTTTCAGCTCATCATTGAGGTCGAAGAAGGAATTGGCATAAAAGGAATCCGTCAGTTTAGCCAATCCTTTAATATCATCATGAACGGCCGCACCTACCTTCACTATGGACTCTTTCTCCAAAATATTCCTGATAGCATCCGGAAACCCGATTTCATTCAGCCTAAATAAGAATGCCTGGGTGGGGGTAGATAGCTGAAGTAAGGCTACCTGGTTGATCACTCCTTTGCGAAAAGCCGGTTTGGTCTCCGTATCAAATCCCAAAGTCCGCTGCTGAACCAGGAACTCAGCCACCTCCTCCACATCTTCTACTTTATCAATGAGGAACATTTCCCCTTCAAATTTCCCCAAGGGGAGCTCATTCACTTCCTCTTTTGTGATCTTTAACTTAATCATGCTACTTGTTCTTCCTCTATGTCGTCGTAATAAGTGAGTCCTATTTTAAAATACCCATATAAAATGGTCATAAATGGACTGATGATATTAAAAAAGCAATAGGGAGCGTACACCAAGGTAGCGACTCCCAACACAGACGCCTGGGTAGCTCCACAGGTATTCCAGGGCACTAGCACCGAGGTGACTGTCCCAGAGTCTTCCAAAGTCCTGCTGAGATTCTCCGGCTTCAATCCCCGCTTTTTATAGACATCGGCATACATTCTCCCAGGTACCAATATCGCCAAATATTGATCAGAGGTAGTGATGTTGAAAAACACACAGGTGGCTACTGTAGAAGCGATCAGGGAGCCGACTCTATGAACTCTAGCAATCACCGCCTCTGCCAGCACCCTAAGCATACCGCTCTCCTCCATTATTCCTCCAAAGACCATAGCTGCTATAATCAACCAGATGGTATTCATCATCCCGCCCATTCCACTGGTAATCAGCAATTCATTCACCACATCATTGGAGGTAGCAATACTGATCTCTCCATATAAGGACATCATGACAGCTTTGAAACTTTGATAGGCAAAGGAAGCCTCCTCAGCAGCTATAATCCTGATGATGTCTGGCTGAAAAATAACTGCAAATACACCGCCCAGTAGTGCTCCTGTAAGCAATGCCGGAATCGCAGGCACCTTTCTCACAATCATTACTATCACCAGAACAGGTACAATAAATAGCCAACCTGTGACATTGAACTTCTCCAAAATCACTGCTGATATGGCCTGAACTTCATTCACAGTGCCATTGCTCTCATAATTCATCCCTATCACAATAAATATGATTAAGGTAATCACAATGGAAGGCACTGTAGTCCTGGCCATGTATCGAATGTGCGTAAATAAATCCGTACCGGCCATCGCCGGAGCCAAATTGGTGGTATCGGAAAGCGGTGACATTTTATCTCCAAAATACGCTCCGGAAATAATCGCTCCAGCTATAATTCCTTCTTCGAACCCCAAAGCTTTGCCTATTCCCAGTAAGGCCACACCTACCGTAGCTACGGTAGTCCAGCTACTCCCCGTGGAGACAGAAACTATGGCACTCACTATACATGCCGCCACCAAGAAAATCCCCGGGCTTAGTATCTGAAGTCCGTAATATATCATAGCCGGAACAATCCCGCTCAGCAGCCAAGTACCTGCCAGTGCTCCTATCAAAAACAAGATCAAAATACTGGACATCGCTGCCGAGATACTTTTGATCATGCCGTCCTGTAAGGTTTGCCAGTTGTACCCTAATCGAAATATGGCCACCAGTGCTGCGACCATAGAAGAAAGAATGAGTACTATCTGATTGGAACCGGCAAGTCCATCTGTCCCAAAAACCTGAATATTCAGAACTAATAGAACGATCAAAAAAATCAAAGGTATTAAAGCATCTACTACTTTTGGGGAGCGGGTGAAACCTTTCATCAATCGGATTTTGGTGAATTTAAGAGCATGAATCTAAGCAAAAAATATCAATTACATTTTGCCTAAAATCCCTGACAGTTCCCGGCCCACCTCATAGCCCACAGCTACCCCCATTCCTCCCAGCCGTACAGCTATGGCTGTTTTAGTGCCAACAGGCTGGATCAAAGGAGTTTTCGAGCTACCAAATGCCATGATCCCCGTCCATTGCATCTCCCATTCCAGAGATTTCCCGGGAAAAACCACTTCATTTGCCAGCTGCTGTAGGTGAGTTCTAATTTGTTCATTCACAGCAAAATCCAAAGTTCTTTCTCCCCCAAAATCTAGATTGCGGGCTCCGCCCAAAAGCAGCCTTCCATCTATTTGTCTAAAATAAACATAGCCCTTATCCATGTGAAAAGTCCCTTTCCATGGAATCTCAAATTCCAATGGTTTGCTTAGCAACACCAATCCCCTTCCTGGCTCCAGGTCCAACTCAGGCAGGAGTTTCTTACTAAAGGCATTGGTGCAAACTGCTATTTTCTGCCCTGAAAACTCCAGCTTTTCCCCTGCTCCATCTTTGGCAATCGCAAAGCCTTGACTATCCTGAATTGCTTCTACAGTAATCCCAGTCAAAATTTTGACCCCACTTTTTTGGGCTTTCTTCCAAAGTGAATCCAGGTACGTACCCGGATCCAGTTCACCCTCAAACTTATTTTTTACAATAGCCTCTATATGAGGAGAAAACCCAAAATGAGCCACCTTTTTAACCTTTGAAAAAACATCCTCTTTAAATAGAACTCTGAGCATGCTATTCACTCCTTCCAGTTGGTCTAGATCTGAGATCAACACCCGGTCCAAGAGTTCAAAACCGTAAGTATGCTTATACCCTATTCCCTTGTCTCCAAATTCCTTCCGGATAGCCTCAAGTCCCCTATACCTTCTCCTCACCAAATCAAGTACCTCGTCCTGGGTCATGCTTTTTAAATCATCCAAAATCTCAGTTAAACTCCCAAAACAGGCAAACCCGGCATTTTTGGTGCTCGCTCCAGTAGGCAATACCCCGCGCTCCAGCACAACCACCTTGGCTTCTGGATGTTTTTTCTGAAAATGAATCGCCGTGGACAGCCCTACAAAGCCTGCCCCAACGACAATCAGGTCATAGTTGAAAAAATGCTTTTTTTCCCAATAACTCAACATTTCAAAGTTCAGAAATAAGATTTAGTCTAAGATTTTGTAATTTGAATAAATCTAAGGCAATAAATCCCAAAATGCTATGAGAAAAATAGATGCATTGTTCCAAGAGTACGGCATGAGCCACCAAAACTCCACTAACAAAATGATTCATTGGGTATGTGTACCGGCTATATTCTTTAGCATCGTGGGACTGATCTTCAGTATCCCGGCGGAGCCCTTGGTAGAGTTAATGCCCTTCCTTGGAAACTTTGCAAATTGGGCCACAGTCACCCTATTTTTGGTATTGATCTACTACCTCACACTTTCTATGCCCATCACTTTGGGTATGCTCTTTTTCTCAGCCATGTGCCTGGCTTTGGCGAATTTCATCCAGCTGATTTTCCCTGGGAAACTTTGGCTGATTTCGCTGGCCATATTTATCATTTCTTGGTTTTTGCAGTTTTATGGACATAAAATAGAAGGCAAAAAGCCTACTTTTTTGCGGGATCTACAATTCCTTTTGATAGGGCCTGCATGGCTCATGCATTTTATTTACCGCAGGTTAGGGCTATCCTATTGAGCGCTTTGCGTGCTAGTCGAATCTGAACTAGGCAAAGGAAACAGTTCTTCCAGCCGCTGTAGCGCAGCTTGGTTTTTCAGCGTAAACATACTTTCCAATATCGATTTCTTTTCCCTTGCTGTCAATCTCCAGTTGAGGGAAGCCCTTTGCATGGTTTCTTGACTCTCAGTGAGCTTTTCCACCTGTACTTTTTCCGGAGCATATTCAAACTCCACGCGCTCCAAATCAAAAAGCATGGACTCTGCCATATAATTGAAAAGCACCTCGTTCTGAATTGTCTGAATATTATCCCAGTTACGATAAATATTCCGCAGGGGTGTAAACACCTTCTCAAAAATCCGGGGTGGCATACTCGGAGAGATTTCAGTGGCCTTTTCAGAGTCTCGGATAGTGACCAGCACCACCCCATCCGTGTTTTCCCGGATCCAATCCTGAAACACATACATAAACCTCAATGCATCCTGAACGCCGAAATTGTCAGAAATACCGGTATCCATGGTCTCCATGACCGGGTCTGAAGGAAGCTGAATAGTGGGAGTGACAAATGGAAAAGTCGCGCTCATCCTCAGGGCTGAAAGGAAGCGCAGGTTTTCGGAATCCTGTTCATGGAAAAATCGCAGGAAATCTATGGTTTGTTTTTTCTCATCCTTACCCGATTTACCCTGCATAGAAGTCCCAAAAAAAGACATAGAGTGCGGAGATATCACCAGTTTCCTTCCATCATTGGTAATCAAAGTAGTCACAGGAAGCAAAGGAATAGCCCCTGCATATTCAGGCTTACGATAGGCGGACAGGGGTTTATCCAAGATGCCCTCTGTATTTTCATTCAATTGATTTTCAAAAGCATATCCCCTGTCTTTCAGGTAATCTCTGCCATTGTAGTGGAAATGCTGGGTTCTAATCAATAGGTCGTTCACCAGCAGCGTGAAAATAATAGGGTTGAGATTATCTGCTGAGATCTGGTCCAGATATTTGGCATCCATTGGATTCACAGCACTATCGGTGAGTGACCTGAGGTAAATTTCACGAAAAATCGCCTGCCCCAAAACACCTCCAGAGGCACCCGTAAACAACTCTGTATGCTTGATCACCTCCGCATCATTGATAGCATAGATGCTTTGCAGCACTTTAAGAGTCCACAACGATGCCCGCTGCCCCCCTCCACTCGCGGCCACCATGACCAGTTTCGGATTACTTGCTTCAGAAAACTTAGCCCGCCAATTTTCCAATATTTCAACAACATTTGCCTTGTCTGCTTCCACAATTTCAGGAGTCAGCAAAGAGTCCATTTGATCCAAACTGTATTTTGCGGCGGGAACACTATAGTCTAGCCCGAAAGCCGCATGAGGACGATTGAAAAAGCTAAAATTGCTGAAGTAATTCAACAGTACTAAAAAAGCGATCACCGCAAAGGTCGCCCATCGCCTTAACCAAAAACTCAAAGCTCCTACCAGCATG
Organism: Algoriphagus sp. TR-M9; assembly: GCF_027594545.1. Classification (NCBI taxonomy): domain Bacteria; kingdom Pseudomonadati; phylum Bacteroidota; class Cytophagia; order Cytophagales; family Cyclobacteriaceae; genus Algoriphagus; species Algoriphagus halophytocola. The sequence goes on from NZ_CP115160.1 coordinate 3,099,982, forward strand.
ATGAGAATCGCCAGTAGCAAAGTGGAGCTCATGGCTGCCGGCAGCTGCAGGTAGGGATTCTCTTTGAAAAAACCGAGAAACAACACGAACAAGATCAGAAAAACCTGAATTAGAAATAAATTGAGATGATTCTGATCAAAAACTCTCAGCAGCTTAGTCCCCTCAAATCTTGAAATATCAGGACGTACTTTTTCTGGTTTTAAATGGATATTCAGGTAATAAAGGACTTTATATTTCTGAGTTTTCAGCTCTTTATATTGGCTGATCACATTGGCTCTGGTCAGTCTTGCTTTGCGCAGCTGCTTATCCACGGTACCTGCAAAGAGTATGAAAAAGTCCTTGTTAGTGAAAGCGAAATAAGCAAATATGATGGAGAAACTCAGGATGCTTCCCCCTAAGAAACCCAGAAAATAATACCACACCAGCCAATTATCCGGAAGGTCATTTTGTAGCTGAAAACTTACGAATCGGATGACATAGATCGTGTAAAAAGCTAAAGGAATCGCTGCGTTATTGATACAGTAATGGATAAATGGCTTGTTCACCACCGCCAAAAATGGAAAGTGCTTCCCATCCATAATATAGGTGGACATATGAAAAGCCATAGTCAGCACGGCCAAGCCCACTCCCATCAGAAAAAAACTGCCCCAAGAAACTTGATGGAGGTACTCCGGATCCAAAAAAAGAAAAGGAATGCCGAGCATCACCCCAAATAGTTCCAGAACAACTCCAGCGAGAACGACCCAAATCAAAACCAAACCTAGATTTTTCTTCAGGTGAAGTAATAGTAGTTGAACTGGGAAACTGTACCAGATTTTAGTCCACATGGGATAACTTTTGGGGTAATTTACATTTTTGGCACTTCCTGTGCCAGATATCTATCAGCAATATACAAGTCTAAATTCTTCTAAAAACAGCACCAAATCAATCCAATTGATAATCAATCTCTTACTTCAAAGATTAAAGATTCCTTCCGCTGTTTGCCATTTAATGTCCTTGTCCTTCAGCAGATATATTTTACCTTCGGCACTCAAACTTCAAGAGATATGAGAACCTGGTTTTTGTGCAAAGTCAAATACGCTAAAGAAAACGAACAAGGATTGCTGAAGAACATTTCTGAGCAATATCTGGTAGATGCAGTTTCATTCACCGAGGCGGAAGCCATTTTGTTTGATAGACTCGCCTCCCAGATTCGTGGAGATTTCCAAGTAACAAGCCTTAGCAAAAGTAATATCGTAGATGTGTTCTTTTATGAAGATGCAGATATTTGGTACAAATGTAAGATTTCATACATGGTAGCAGATGGTGAAAGTGGTAAGGAAAAAAAGGTGACCCAGTACATGATAGTAACCGCGGCTGATGCTAAGGAGGCTTATGACCGAATTCAGGAAAGTCTGAGCAACATGCTGGTCAGCTTCAGAGTACCGGATATCGTGGAGAGCCCTATCGTAGAGGTGTTCCCATATGAACGGGACGAAGTCGCCGATCAACTACCTGAGGGGAATTTCAGACCTGTCTCTGAAGTGAATCAGGAAAACGAATAAAAATCAAAGGCCGCGATTTGCGGCCTTTTTTATTCTTGATGTTCTTATTCTGATTATTCATCTACAGGCTCTACCTGCACGATTTCATATTTATCTACTCCATCTTCCTGAACAGGCATATAGTACGTGTCCCCGTATTTCACATAAGTCTGATCCCCTACTTTTACCTCTTCAGCACCTTCGGGTAAATTATCTACAACTGCACCTGCCGGAGGTGGGACTACCGTATATTCTCCATTTTCTTTTTCATAAAAAGTGCCCCCATAATAGTAGTTGTTCACTGTATTGGATACCTCCACAGTTTCTGCTTCTTTAGGAATAACGTTAACAGTAGCTCCCTGTGGCGCTTCTACTACTACATATCCATCGTCATGTTCTTCATAGAAAACCCCTTCGTCATAATGATATTTTTGGTTTTCAACTGAAACTATAATCGCAGTAGTGGCCAGAGTGGCTACAAAAAAGCCCCAAGGGTGCCACATAGGCCCCCAATAGAAAGGTCTGTAAGGATGGTAGTAATACGGCCTGAACCAAGAAAAACCGAACCCTCCCCAAACCACAGGTGGACGGGGGTAAGGTCTATAGGGAGGTCTGTAGGCTACATTTCTATTATTCCTCACATTGATATTGTTCCTATTATTGACATTGATGTTTACATCACGGCTATTATCAATGTTTACCCGGTTTCCTACATTAGTATTGTTACCAATTTTGTTCCCAGAGTTATTACCCACCTTATTGCCTTTGATGTTATTGACCCGGCTATTGTTGTTTTTAACATTAGTCGCTCGGCTAGATCCTCCATTAATAGTAGCCCGGGAACTGGAATTAGTAGGCTTACTGATCTGTCTGGAATTACTCGAGGAGCGGTTACTCGACGCCGGTCGGCTGGTAGCTCGGGAAGGAGTTCGCGATGGTGCTTTTCTGGTAGTAGTAGGCCTGGCACCACCTCTGCCTGCAGCAGCTCCCCTCATCCGTTGTGCTTCAGCTAGATCAGGTAAGCTGAGCATTGCTATTACCCCTAAAGCTATAATCCAAATTCTTGTTTTGCTAGTTTTCATACTTCTTAATTAAAAGTTTAATCCTTTGAAATCCACGTGATCTGCTCTGCACCTGGAGGCGGCAAAAATTCAAACATGGACGCTGGGTATTCCATATTTAATTCCCAATCGTTGAAATCAGTCTCAAACTGATGTGATGAACCTTCCTCTAGGTAGGTGATCAGGGTTTTGATAGGCAAGTAATAACCATCATCAGAAATCCATAGCTGGAAAGTCGCAAATTCATTGGCAGCACCTATATGAAACACGCGCTCGCCTGCTATATGTGTCACCCCTAAAAATTCTATGTAATCCATTTCAGCAGCAAAATCTGTCGAAAAGGTAGGATAAAACATATCCGCCAGGGTCAACTCTATCCCAAACTCGGTGTATAACCAATCGATGGTCTCGATTAGATTATCAGGCGCATCTGCTATGGTGTAGATATTATTTCGAAACGAATAATAGGATACTTGGGAGCCATTATAGGTATAAAGATCATCCTTCTGCTCTCCCGTAGCCCTCACCAAAAACTTATTTGGCCCCACCAATTTCACCTTGCTGGAACCAAATTCCTTGATGTAAAAGTCCTCGGCATACACCACGTCCTTAGAGACATTAGTGGTAAAGCCTATAGACTTCATCTCTCCAAACATTCCGCTCATTTTATCCAAAATCATCAATGCCGTGGAGTCCAGCTTTGATTCCTGAGCGTGTACCAATTGGCCCATTGTAATAAAAAGAAGGCCTAAACAAATTTTCTTAAGCATAAATACCAATTAATATTATAGAAAAACTCTGTTTAAATATACCAAAACATTTTTAGCTCGGCAGTCCTGTTTGGCTAGAAATTACCAAACTTTATCTGGGATAAATTCCATTTGACTCTACTTCATAGGCCATTTAACTACTAGATCATTATCCCAAGGCTGGATCTAACCCCCTATTTCCGTCCTTGATTTTTATCAACGAATTGCATTACACATATAATTACAAGCTTTTTAAATAAATTTTTATGTATTTTGACAAACAATAAGCGATCGACCTATTTATTAATAATGAACGACTGGAAGGAAATCCAAGCACTAAGCCACTTGGCAGTAGTATCTGAATACTTTCTGCAAGTCACCCTAGACAAAACCGGCAGAGTCATCACTTCTGATTCAGGAATTGGGCCTGTTCCCACATTTTTTGACAACAAAGAAAAACCAATCTTTTTCGCAGATTGCTTCCTGGCGTCCAATTGGGCCAAATACGAAACTCAGCGATTGAAAGCTTGGAGAAACTCTCACCAATCCTTCACTCTAGAGCTACAGAAGATCGTTCATCCTGAGGGAGGTATAGTCAATACCAAATGGGAGTTTTTCTTTATCTCAGAAGATTTCGGCACCTGCCTGGGAATAGGTCATCCTCTAGTGGAAAACAAACCCTATGATATAGGATTGGGTGATTTTTTTGACAGTGCAAGTGGAGACAAGGAATTGCTCGACCATATTCTAGAGGATAAACTCTTAGGGTTCTGGGAATTTGACCTGGAGAAAAAAACAGATTTTATCTCACAGGGACTCGGGCACATGTTGGGATATACGCAGGAAGAGCTGAAAACCTCCGCTAGCATCTCTTGGCAGGACCACATTATCTCTGAAGATTACAATGCACTGATCCATGACCTCACCACGCATTTTCAAACCACCGGAAATATCCCTTTCAAGCGTGAGTTTCGAATGCGTCCAAAAACCAATCAAGTCATTTGGGTATTGGGTTTTGGCAAAACTATAGAATGGTCTGACTCAGGGCTTCCCAGGAAAGTGGTGGGTTGTTTGGTAGATATTTCCGAACGGAAAAAGCAAGAAATCTGGCTGAAAGAGCATCACTACTTCCTGAAAGAACTTGCTCATGAGCAGTCGCATTCCCTAAGAGCTCGGGTAGCCAATATTTTGGGAATTCTGGAAATAATGGAAGCCGAACCGCAAAACGATGAAACTAACCGACTCATGCAACTGATTAAAAATGAGTCAAAACTCCTAGATCAAGCATTAAAGAAAAGCATCAAACAATCCGTCAAAAAGAATAAGGACTTACCTGATTTCTCACCTGATGAAGACCAGCATAGCCTCTCTTAGCATAGCTATTTCACATTTCTATATTCCTCAATTTCCATTTTGCTTTCAGATAGCCCCAAATCACTTTGGGGCTCATGCTTTTTTTCCTCTTGAGGCTTCCATCATGTCCCACATTTCCTCTGGAATCTGATCCAGGTTATTGAATTCCCCAGCTCCTTTCAGCCATTCCCCTCCATCTATGGTCATCACTTCTCCGTTGACAAATGAGGAAAAATCAGAAACCAAATAGGCCGCAAGATTTGCCAGCTCCGGATGTTTCCCCACTCTACCTACTGGGACTTTCTTTGCCGGGTCAAATTTCTTTACCAAATCCCCGGGCAATAGCCTACTCCATGCTCCCTCTGTCGGAAACGGCCCCGGGGCAATTGCATTGGAGCGAATACCATACTTGGCCCATTCCACGGCTAGTGACCTAGTCAAAGCCAATACTCCTGCTTTGGCAGCTGCAGACGGCACCACATAACCCGAACCCGTCCAGGCATAAGTAGTGACTATATTTAAAAACACCCCTGCCTGCTTCTGCGCTATCCAGTGCTTGCCTGCTGTAAGTGTCATCTGTGAGGTACCTTTCAATACGATGTCCAATACCGTATTGAAAGCATTGGTGGATAAGCGCTCAGTTGGACTTATGAAATTTCCAGCTGCATTATTCAAAACCACATCTATCTTGCCCAATGCTTCTATAGCCGCTCTCCACATGGCCTCCACTTCTTCGATTTCACGCACGTCACAGGCCAGCGGAATCACTTTTCCGCCTTTAGCGCCCATCATTTCCTCAGCTGTCTGCTTCAGTACATCAAGTTTTCTGGAAGTAATCACGAGGTTTGCGCCCAACTCCAAAAAATACTCTCCCATGGATCGACCAAGACCAGTACCTCCACCGGTAATCAATATATTTTTGCCCTTCAAAGCATTCTCCTTAAACATCCCTTCTGCTAAAATCATAAGTTTGTGGTTTATCGTTGTTTTCGAAGATAGCTATTTCGGCTTGGTAATTGAAGGAAGAAACAATCTCGGCGTTTAAAAAAACATTACTCCTCGTTAATGAAAAAGGTAATTTTTATACTAAGCCTTTGCCTCCCATTATTGATAGGATGCAAGGAAGATGAATCCAAGGAAATCCAAACCGACCTAACCATTGAAGCTCAGGAAATATATGGAGCCAGCAGTGCGTTAAGTGAGCCACTATTTTTCGTGTACTTCGGGTATGAAAATTATAAAAACCTTGACTCCATTCCATTGCCAGGCTGTCCAGAAATCCTCGTAGATGACAGTTTGAAACAAGTTAGGCTGAATTTCAAAGCTTCGGAAGATTGTACCCTGTCGGAGGTTTATGTCAGGTCAGGAGAAATTATTCTAAACTATGACAGCATCTCTAATGTCCCTGACACTAAGATCACGCTGAACTACAACTCCTATGCATACGGACCACACTCCCTTTCAGGCAGCAGGACTTTTGAACTCGATGAGGACTCCGTTTCCCATGAAAAATTTGAAAATCTACTGGTGAATTATGGATCTGATGTATCCTCAGAAATCTCTGGAGAATACAACCATACTTTAATTATTACCGATGAAGAATTAAGCCAAATTTCCTCCTTAGGACAGATAAAAGGCAGAAATCCTGCAGGCAGAAAAATAGAAATCAACCTCATTTCACCCAAGATCCAAAGTAAATCCTGCTTCAGCCAAAACCTCATGCTTCCATCTGGGGGGAAGGAAAGCTGGCTGGTACAGCGAGGGGAAAGCACCACTGCCTCCTACGCCGTCACCTATGATCCTGTCAGCACTTGTGATTCCAATGTATTCGCCGTATTACCCGATGGCAAAACATTGCTATTGAATCCCGAATGAGTCAACAAAAAAGCCCCAGAAAATTCTGAGGCTTTAAGGTAGAAAATCAATATAGCTTAATATCTGTAGTAATCTGGCTTATACGGCCCTTCCACCGTAACGCCTATGTATTCAGCTTGCTCCTGAGACAGTTCCTCTAGCTCCACTCCTAATTTAGAAAGGTGCAAGGCCGCTACTTTTTCATCCAAGTGTTTAGGTAAAACATATACGCCCGGCTTGTACTGATCTGTATTGTTCCAAAGCTCTAGCTGGGCCAAAGTCTGGTTGGTAAAGGAATTAGACATCACAAAAGATGGGTGTCCGGTAGCACAGCCCAGATTCACCAATCTGCCTTCTGCCAATACAATCACTTCATTGCCGTCAATGTTATAAAGGTCTACCTGTGGTTTGATCTCTACTTTGGTAGAGCCATAAGTTCCATTTAGCCAAGCCATATCGATTTCATTATCGAAGTGGCCTATATTACATACGATGGTCTTGTCTCTCATCGCTCTGAAATGCTCCTCAGTGATGATATTCTTGTTACCTGTAGCCGTCACTACGATATCAGCCTCTTTTACAGCATCTACCATTTTTTTCACTGCGTAGCCGTCCATAGCTGCCTGTAGTGCACAGATCGGATCGATCTCAGTGACAATCACCCTAGCACCTGCACCTCGAAGTGAAGCAGCAGATCCTTTTCCTACATCACCATATCCGCCGACTACAGCTACTTTACCAGCCATCATCACGTCAGTAGCTCTTCTGATCGCATCCACCAAAGATTCCTTACAGCCGTATTTGTTATCAAATTTAGACTTAGTCACTGAGTCGTTCACATTGATAGCCGGCATGGGAAGTGTACCGTTTTTCATTCTTTCATAGAGTCTGTGCACACCAGTGGTGGTCTCTTCAGAAAGACCCTTGATGCCAGCCACTAACTCTGGGTACTGGTCAAGAACCATATTGGTCAGATCTCCACCGTCATCCAAGATCATATTTAACGGCTTTCTATCCTCTCCAAAAAACAAAGTCTGCTCGATACACCAATCAAATTCTTCTTCATTCAGGCCTTTCCAGGCATAGACAGAGATCCCTGCGGCAGCAATCGCAGCGGCAGCATGATCCTGGGTAGAAAAAATATTACAAGATGACCAGGTCACTTCGGCACCTAAAGCCACCAAAGTCTCTATTAAAACAGCAGTCTGGATCGTCATGTGAAGACACCCTGCGATTCTTGCACCCTTCAAAGGCTGAGAAGCACCATATTCCTCACGAAGTGACATCAAGCCTGGCATTTCAGCCTCGGCCAGTTTGATCTCCTTGCGTCCCCACTCTGCCAGAGAAATGTCTTTTACCTTGTATTGTACGTACTTTTCAGATTTAGTTTCTGACATAATATTGATAGTTAACTTATTAAATTCTCAAAAAAACCTTCGCAAAGGTACCGGATAAAATTTACATTCTAAAACCCAGCTCAGTGCAGAAAGGATATCTCCTTAAAGTCAAATAAACACAAATCTCCTCGCTCATTTAACACCTCTAATCTCCCTTCATTGGAAATCCCAACAATTTTTCCCTGAAAATGTTTTCCTGATGCGCTATACTTACACCAAGTATCCAACTGGTAAAGGTGCATCAGGTATTCCGATTTGATCTCAGCCCATTTTCCTTTTTTTAACTGAATAAAACCTTGTTCGATCCGGGTAATCAATAAGCGGAATAACTCCTCCAAATTAAAAGTACTGCCTGTCATTAGGCTAAGCGAAGTGGGAATTCCACTGCCAAACACTGTTTGATTCACATTCAGGCCTATGCCCACCACAGCATATTCCCATTCCTTGCCTGAAAATGTATTCTCAATCAAAATCCCACCTAACTTCCCTACTCCAGGGACTAGTAGGTCATTTGGCCATTTGACTTTCAAAGTGGGCAAATAATCCTGCATGATGCTGCGGATGCTATTTGAAATACTCATATTCAGGTAAAACTGCTCTGAGATATCCATAAAATCCGGCTTCAAAATTATGGAAAACGTTAAATTTTGACCAGCTTGTGAAAACCAGTGATTCCCCCGCTGCCCTTTCCCATGGGTTTGGTGGGCGCAAATGACGATACCTCCTTCATGTGCCTGATTTTGTCTGACTAAATCCAGCGCAATGTCATTGGTAGAATGACACTCTGGCAGAAAATGAATATCTTTCCCTAAAAAAATCGTGTTGGCAAGAATTTTATACATAAATTTTGAATTCGTCTTAAAGGGGTGAAATTGTCCCGGACACGCAAAATTAAATGAATAATATGACAGCAGAGGAGCTGAGCAAAGTAATCGTCAAGGGAATGGAAGAAAAAAAAGCTTCCGATATAGTTTTGATGGATTTGAGAGACATAAAAAATACAGTGACTGATTTTTTTGTTATTTGCTCGGGCAATTCCGACACCCAGCTGGAAGCCATCGCAGATTCGGTGGAAGAGCAGGTTTACAAAGCCGGTGAAGGCAATCCTTGGAAAAGTGAAGGAAAAAACGGTCAACAGTGGATACTCGTTGACTATGTAAACGTCGTGGCCCACATCTTCCTGAAGGACAAACGCAGCTTCTACGGACTCGAAGACCTCTGGGGCGATGCCAAAGTCACCCGTATCACATAAAATCCACAAACTTTAAGCTACTGCTTCCGTTTTACTTTAAGTTTGTAGAATTACCCTATCAAAGAACATGAGCGACACAAAAAATAAAAATAAAAAATTCACTCCAAAGGCACCTCAGAAGCCTAACTTCCAACTGTGGCTGATCATAGCCGCAGTACTGGTGCTACTTGGACTTACCTGGATTCAAAACAGAAATGCTGTAATTGATATCACGCAGAAGAAATTTGAAGACATGTACCTGGCCGGTGATGTAGCTAAAGTCACCATGGTCAAAAACATGGAAAGGGTAGACGTCACACTGAAATCCGCAGCATTAGGCAAGGACAGTTACAAAACAGAACTAGAGGCAAATTCTACCTTCTTCAATCCATCTGGCCCGCACTACTCCTTTCAAGTAGCCTCAGTAGAAAAGTTTGCTAACGATTTCGACACCTTAAAAGAGCAACTTCCCCAGGAAGACCGCATAGAACTCTCGGTGGCAACAGAGGAAAACTGGAGCAACTACTTCGGAAGCTTTGGCTTCTTGATTCTATTATTCGTCCTCTTCTGGTTTATGATGAGAAGAATGGCTGGACCATCTGGCCCAGGCGGACAAATCTTCAATGTAGGAAAGTCCAAAGCACAGCTTTTCGATGCTGAAAACAAAGTCAAAATTACTTTTGACAATGTGGCAGGTCTAGACGAAGCCAAAGAGGAAGTTCAGGAAATCGTAGAATTCCTTAAAAACCCAGGAAAATTCACCAAGCTTGGCGGTAAAATCCCCAAAGGAGCACTACTGGTAGGCCCTCCGGGTACAGGTAAAACCTTGCTGGCTAAAGCCGTAGCTGGTGAGGCTGGAGTACCATTCTTTACCCTGTCAGGTTCTGACTTTGTAGAGATGTTCGTAGGTGTGGGTGCAGCGCGTGTTCGTGACCTGTTCAAGCAGGCCAAAGAAAAAGCCCCATGTATCATATTCATAGATGAGATTGATGCCATAGGCAGATCCAGAGGAAAAGGTCAGATGCCAGGCTCAAACGATGAGCGAGAAAACACCTTAAACTCACTCCTAGTAGAAATGGACGGTTTTGGTACCGACACCGGAGTGATCGTAGTCGCTGCTACCAACAGACCGGACGTCTTGGACACTGCCTTGCTCAGACCTGGACGTTTCGATAGACAAATCTCCATAGACAAGCCGGACATCAACGGTAGAGAAGCGATTTTCAAAGTTCACCTGAAGCCTATCAAAACTGCTGACGATGTAGATCCCAAAAAATGTGCTGCTCAAACTCCAGGGTTTGCCGGAGCTGAAATTGCCAATGTATGTAACGAAGCCGCACTGATCGCAGCCAGAAGAAACAAGACCGCTGTGGATATGCAGGATTTCCAAGATGCAGTAGATAGAGTGATCGGTGGCCTGGAAAAGAAAAATAAAATCATTTCTCCTGAAGAGAAAAAAATAGTAGCATTCCATGAAGCAGGACATGCCGTAGCCGGCTGGTTCCTGGAGCATGCGGATCCATTAGTCAAAGTAAGTATAGTACCTAGAGGAGTGGCGGCTTTGGGCTATGCCCAATACCTTCCAAAGGAACAATTCCTCTACCAGACTGAACAATTGCTCGACGAAATGTGCATGACATTAGGTGGTAGAGCAGCCGAAGAAATTATTTTCGGAAAAATTTCTACTGGAGCACTAAGTGATCTGGAAAGAGTCACTAAAATGGCTTACTCCATAGTTTCAGTATATGGTATGAACGAGAAGATTGGCAATGTATCCTTCTACGACTCAAAAGGAGACAATTACAAAATGACCAAACCTTACTCGGAAACCACCGCTGAAGTGATTGACGAGGAAGTGCGACAGTTGATTCAAAAAGCTTACGAAAGAACCAAAGAGTTATTGACTAAGCGTAAGAATGAACTGGATATTCTAGCCAAAGAATTGCTAGAAAAGGAAATCCTGTTCCAGGCCGACCTAGAGCGATTGATAGGCAAGCGACCTTTCGAAAAGGAAACTACCTACCAAGCTTTTACGAATAAAAAGGAAGATCAAAAAGAACCGGATGTGGTTTCAAAGGACAAAGACTCTGGGTCTTCTGATCCATTGAAAGATCCTATCCCGGAGCCAAATTCTGATAACCAGATATTATAGTTAAAGCCCCGATCGATTCGGGGCTTTTTGTTTTTGTATCCGCTCTTTTATATTTAGTCATGCATTCTATTCCGACGGATTTTTCGCTCCAGGGCAAAAACCTTTATTTCGCTTCTGACTTTCATCTGGGGGCTCCTAGTGAAGCAGAAAGTAAAATCCGTGAAAAACGTATTATTCGCTGGCTCGAATCAATTGAGGATCAAGCGGCAGGTGTTTTCCTGGTAGGCGACATTTTTGACTTCTGGTTTGAATACAAGCAGGTCGTACCTAAAGGTTTCATCCCTTTCATTGCTAAAATCAGCCAACTGAGAGATCGTGGCATCCCGGTGTTCTTTTTTACCGGAAACCACGACTTATGGATGAAAGACTACTTCACACATGAACTCGGGATTCCAGTTTACACCGAACCAATTACTATTGCCGTAGCGGGTAAATCAATCCTGATCGGCCACGGAGATGGACTGGGACCAGGTGATCACTCTTATAAGTTGATTAAAAAGGTGTTTACCAATCCGCTGGCCAAGTGGCTCTTCCGCTGGTTACATCCGGATATCGGCATCAAACTAGCCAAGCTTTGGTCAGGACATAGCCGAATTTCCAACATAGAAAAAGATGAAAACCGGTTCCTTGGTGATGATGAATGGCTTTGGGCCTATTGCAAGGAAATGGAAGCTAAAACCCATCATGACCTGTACATCTTTGGACATAGGCATCTCCCGCTGGAACTTGAAGTAGGCGAAAACTCCACTTATTACAATCTGGGAGAATGGGTTACACAAAACACTTTCTTGGAATTTGACGGAAAGGAAGCGCAATTAAAAACCTTTGAGCATTGAAGCCCATCGCTACCCTTTTCATTTTCCTGATTTCTTCCCTGGGGATGGCACAGGATGATAACACCCTCGGCAATCCTCTCGCTGCCATCAGTTTAGAAAATCCAGACCTGGTTGCTATAGACACCAAAGACCAAATTTTCATCAGCAACAGTTCTGGCGATATTTATTTATATGCTAAGGAAGGTGAACAACTTAACCTATTTTCCCCTTCCCGCCAGGGGAAACTCGACCAGCTAGAGGCTGCCTGGACGGTTAATATTTTTAGCTTTTCAGCAGATCTTCAACAGTATAGAATACTGGACAGATTTTTAAACCCTCTGGCAGAACAAGGATTCCTCGGTACAGAAGTCAATCTGGCAAAGGCCGCCACCCTGGGAAACAACAATGTGGTTTGGGTTTGGGATGAATCAGACCTAAGCTTGAAAAAAGTCGATTTTCTCAGAAACATAGTCACGGAATCCCAGCCTTTAAACCTGATCCTAGACTCAAGCGATCTGAGCATTTCAGAAATCAGAGAGTTTAAAAACCGACTATTTGTCAATGTACCGAAAAGCGGAGTGTACATTTTTGACAATCAAGCCAATCTAATGGGTAAGCTCAATCTGAGTGGAGTAAGCAAACTGTGCTATTATCAGGAGCATTTGCTCTGGATACAGGATAATGAATTGAAAGCGATGGATCTGGGGACTCAAAGCATCAGCACCCTCGCTAAGGTAGCTGAACCTAAGGCACAGTACATCCAAATCGGCCAGGAAATCCTTTCGATCGTTACCTCCGAAAAAGTATATGTCTATCAGATCCCGGACTGGCTCAAAGCAATCGAATAAAAAAAGGCTGATTCGTTAAAACCAGCCTTTTCTTTTTCCTTGAAATTAATATCAATTGACCTTCACCAATTCGATATCAAAAATCAAATCCTTACCTGCCAGTTGATGATTGGCATCCAAGGTAATTTTCTTCTCATCGATATCAGTGACAGTTACCGGCATAGGCTGGCCATTACCGCCCTGCAAAGTCAATTGCATTCCGACCTCAGGCTTGATGTCAGCTGGCACTTGTTCTATAGGCACATCGATCATCATATCATCTCTGCGCTCTCCATAAGCCTCAGCCGCAGGAATAGTCACCGTCTTTTTATCACCAATTGCCATACCGTCCACTGCAGTATCGAATCCTTTGATCATATTGCCATCGCCTAAGGTAAATCCTAGTGGTTCGCGATTTGCAGAAGTATCAAATACGCTTCCATCTTCTAATTTTCCAGTGTAATGCACTTGAACTGCATCCCCTTTTTTAGCTTGCATAAGTATTTCATTTTTAGTAAAGCACAAAGGTACAAAAATCTATTAGGGGATAAAACCCCAATCAAAGTGTACGATTTCAATATAAAAGCGTACATTTTTGGACACAACTTCATAAAAAACGGACATTTAAGGCCTATTTTCGCATTGGCATCATTTTCACACTAAGGAAACCAAACAATGAACCATGGAAAACCAAGACTTAGGAAAGATTTTAATCATAGACGATAACGAAGATTTACTTTTTGCTGCCAAAATGCTCCTGAAAAAGCACGCAAAGGAGGTGATGATTGAAAAAGATCCAAGAAGAATCCCTTTTTTGGTTAATAATAACAATTACGATGTGATCCTGCTGGACATGAACTTCCGGGAGGATACCACCTCCGGCAAGGAAGGATTCCACTGGCTGAAGCAAATCAAAGAAATTGACCCCAAAGCCGTGGTGATTCTCATCACCGCTTTTGGTGATGTGGAGATGGCAGTCCAAGCTCTTAAGGAAGGTGCTACAGACTTTATCTTGAAACCTTGGCAAAACGAAAAGCTGCTTGCAACGCTTTCTGCGGCCATCAAACTCAAAGAAAGTTACAACGAAGTGGACAAGCTGCAGAAGAGGCAAAAGCAAATGCAGTCCGACATGAAAAAGCCTTACACCGATATCATCGGTCAAAGTGCCTCCATGAAAAATATTTTTTCCATAATCGACAAGGTAGCCCAAACGGATGCTAATGTGTTGATTTTGGGAGAAAACGGAACCGGAAAAGAACTCATCGCCAGAGCTATCCATGAACGCTCGCTACGTAAAGATGAAATCTTCGTAGGCGTTGATATGGGAGCGATCACGGAAAGCCTATTTGAGTCCGAGCTTTTTGGACATAAAAAAGGCGCATTTACCGATGCAAAAGACGATAGAGCAGGACGTTTTGAGGTAGCCGATAAGGGATCGCTTTTCCTGGATGAAATCGGAAACCTATCCATTCCTCTGCAGTCCAAACTCCTCACGGTGCTCCAGAAAAGAGAAGTGACCAGGATAGGCACCAATAAAGCCATACCAGTGGATATTCGCCTCATCTGCGCGACCAATATGCCTTTGCACGAAAGTGTCATGGACAATACTTTCCGCCAGGATTTACTTTACAGAATCAATACGGTGGAGATTTTCCTTCCTCCTTTGAGAGAGAGACAGGACGATATTCCGATTTTGGCCAATCACTTTCTGAAAAGCTATAGCCAGAAGTACCGAAAGAACTTCACCGGCTTCACCCCTGCTGGCATAGATTTGCTACAGCACTACAGCTGGCCCGGAAACATCCGTGAACTCCAGCATGCCATAGAACGAGCCATTATCATGGCTGAAGGGAATGAGTTGGACTCTAGGGATTTCTTCTTTCTATCTGCCAAACCAGCCTCAGACAAAGCCCCTACCTCTGCCACTTTGAACCTAGACGACATGGAACGCACTACCATTCAGCGCGCCATAGACAAAAATGGAGGCAATATCTCAAAAGCTGCAAAAGAGCTGGGACTGACCAGAGCTTCCCTGTACAGAAGGCTGGAAAAATATGGATTATAAAGTAGGTTTACTCGGGAGGATAGCCTTCCTGGCTGCATCCCTTTTCCTTTTGGCGTATGCTATCATCGATAGTTGGGGAGTCTTTATGATCTCCCTTTTCTTGGTTTTGGTGGTGCTCCAGATCATTTACCTTTTGCGGTACTCGGAGGGTTCATTCAATAAGGTCCGGGTATTTCTGGATAATATTAAGCAGGACAACTATTCCGAGCTGTACCCAGTCAAGTTTGACGGCACAGAAACTGACGACCTCCATATAGAATTCAACGCCATTCTGGCAAAGCTCAAAGAAGACCAAGCAGAAAAAGAAGCGAATTACCAGTACTTCCGCTCGGTGTTCAAACACCTGAGCATTGGCCTGATCACCTTTGGGGAAAATGGGGAAATTCAGATCATCAATACCGCTGCCAAACGTATACTGGACGTAGAGGAAGTGAAGAACATCAGTGAGGTAGGCCAGATCAATAAGGAACTCCACCTCGCGATCAATAACCTTAGAACGGGGGGAAGCGAACTCATCAAAATCGCCCATCCAGACGGCATTATGCAGCTTTCTGTCTATGTGATCGAACTATTGATGAGAGGGGAAAAATTCAAATTGGTATCCCTGCAAAACATACAATCCGAGCTGGAAGAGAAGGAGATGGAGGCCTGGCAAAACCTCGTAAAAATACTGACTCACGAAATCATGAACTCCATAGCGCCAATATCTTCACTCGCAGGAACCATACAAGGTGAAATGGAAAGCAAGTTGGAAAACATGGAGAAAATCTCCAATCAGGACATGGAGGACTACCTGATGGGCATCAGCACTATAGAAAAGCGAAGCCAAGGATTGATCAGTTTTGTGTCTGACTTCAGGAGCTTGGCACATATCCCATCGCCTAAATTCACCAGCATTGCCATAGCAAAACTATTTGATCAGCTGGAAGTCCTGCTCCAAAACCAACTGGAATCCCATGATATCGAACTGGTCAAAGACCTAAATCCCGAGGAGCTGGTCCTCTTTGGTGACCAGACCCAGATAGAACAAGTCTTGATCAACCTCGCCCAAAATGCAATCCAGGCCGTGGAAGACGCCCCGGAGAAAAGGGTGACCCTGCGGGCTTTTATAGATGAAGCAGGAAAGATCATACTGGAAGTAAGTGATACTGGGAAAGGCATAGAGGAAGAAGCACTAAGCAAGATTTTCATTCCTTTCTTCACCACCAAAAAGAAAGGCTCGGGCATAGGCTTAAGTCTCTCCAAGCAAATCATGAGACGTCACAAAGGCAATATTCAGGTGCGGTCTACTCAAGGAGAAGGCACCACCTTCAAGCTGATTTTCAATGGGTAATGTTGAAAATCAAAAGTATGAATCAGGAATCAATTCTAACCTAAGCTTGGAAAACTCACTGGTCAAATTCTTTGCTTAAGCATCCCATGAATCAGCGTAACCTCTTGCTATGCGGATTTATCCTCCTGAAGTTGGTACTTCAGTACCTACTCATAGATTCCGGCTACGACTTACACCGAGATGAATATCTTCATCTGGACCAAGCCCATCACCTGGCCTGGGGCTACATTTCTGTTCCTCCGGTCACTTCTTGGTTTTCCTATCTGATTTACCTTTTGGGTAACACTGGGTTTTGGGTAAAATTCTTTCCTGCTCTTTTCGGCGCTTTAACGATTTTGCTGGTTTGGAAAAGTATTGAAAAACTAGGAGGAAATTTATACGCCTGTTCCCTGGCTGCCACCGCTTTGACCTTTTCTGCATTGGCTCGTCTGAACCTACTTTTTCAGCCCAATTCCTTCGACATTTTGGCCTGGACTTTTATCTTCTACACCCTCTTAAGACATATACAGACCGGAAAAGTTTCTTGGCTCTACTGGATGGGAGTTGGTTTCGGATTTGGTTTTTTGAACAAGTACACGGTACTCTTCCTTGCTTTCGGGGTTTTACTAGGCTTGATGCTGACACCCGAACGCAAAATCTTCAAAAACCCTCACCTCTACGCCGGACTGGGCTTGGGCTTTTTGATCGCACTTCCCAATATCATTTGGCAAGTAGTGAATGATTATCCTGTGATCTGGCATATGAAAATGCTGAGCAAATATCAACTGGTAAATGTTTCTAGAGTGGATTTCTTGGCTGAGCAAGTGCTCTTTTTTCTAGGCTCCATCTTTATTCTGATCGCTGCATTCCTTTCCTTTTTCAGCTATTCTCCTTTCAAGAAATATAGATTCCTCTTTTTTACTTTGATCAGCACCTTGGTTACTTTCGCCATTTTCCGCGCCAAAGCATATTATGCCATTAGTCTTTATCCTATTTTCTTTGCCTTTGGGTCCATTTACCTTGCCCACTTGCTAGAGCTAGGCTGGAAGCGCTACCTGAAACCATTCACCTATCTTACCCCAATTGTTTTTTTTCTGCTGATACTCCCGTTAGTTTTCCCCATCAAACCACCAAAAAAACTCAAAGAAATCTATGCAAGCAATGCAGATCTAGATCTCACACGCTGGGAAGATGGGGAAGTGCACGATATCCCACAGGATTTTGCTGACATGCTGGGCTGGAAGGAACTGGCAGAGAAAGTAGACCTGGCTTATTCGAAAAGCCCTGAAACAGACCATACGCTGATTATTTGTGATAACTATGGGCAGGCTGGCGCCATCAACTTCTATACGAAAATCAAAGGTCTGAGAGCCGTCACCATGAATGCTGATTATGTAAACTGGATTTCGCTGGATCAACCAATCAAGCATGTCATTTTGGTAAGGGAAGCTTCAGACCAAGTCAGCGAAAGGGAAATTTCTCTATTTGAAAAGTCAGCGCATATCGGATCCATCTCAGACAGCAATGCTCGGGAATTCGGAACTAACATCCATCTTCTTGTTGGCGCAAAATCGGATATCAACTCCATTTTAGCTAGTGAGATTGAGGAAAAGAAAGCAGAGTTAAAAATGGTGAAATAAAGTATCATGCAGGCTTTTACGTTCGTCTTGGCTGCGAAACTAAACTCATTTCTATGCATTCTGCTTTTATGATTAGCTTAAGCCTAATAGCATGGCTCAATTTTGGTCAACCTGAAAAAAAAGGCTTTCCCCTTGCTGAGCATGCCTTGACAATTGTTCCCCTAGCACTACAGGACAGTACTGCCGCTTTTAGCAAACTGATTTTTCATACTAGCGATTGCTTTGGATCCTGCCCAGTGATACATCTGGAGATTTTGGCAGATAGATCCATTCGATTTACTGGAAATTATAATAAAGAAAAGAACTATAGCGAGGCAGACTCTTTAGCTTATGGGAATTTTAGAGGAGTGCTCTCGGAGCAGGCTTTCAATGAACTTCTTGAACTCATCATTCAGTCCAAAATCACAGCTTTAGATTCTGAGCAGAACCCTTTGCTTTGCTGTGATGGAGCAATCAAAACCCTTGTTTTATACCAAAATGGCACAAGAACTTCCCATAATACCATGTTTGAATCAGGGGCTTTAAAACCGCTGATCGCCTATCTATACTCCCTCGGACAAAATACTGACTTAACCCGCACTGAGGAAAATTTTCACTTCGAAAAGTAAATGCATAAAATCAATAAAATTGGCTGACTATTACTAATTTCAGGTATTTATAGCCCAATTCCCCATAATTCTCTTCTCATTTTGTTCCTTTGCGCTCAGCAAATCTATCACCCCCATCTCGGCTGCAGCATAGCAGCTCATCCCCGAAAACCAGCGCATGAATACTTATTCTCACATAGTAAATGAAATTTTAGCAGCCTCCAATATTGTGATTACTGCTCATAAATCTGCCGACGGAGACTCTGTAGGCTCTTCTCTGGGACTTCTACACTTTATTGAAAAACTGGGAAAGGATGCGCTGGTCTGCCATCCTGACCAAGCACCTGATTTTTTGGATTTCCTGAATCTGAACCGCATTAAAACTATGGAACATGAGGCGGATAAAGTGGCCACAGCACTCCAAAAAGCAGATTTGATTTTCTGTCTGGACTATAATTCTACTGAGCGGGTAGGTAAATCTATGCAGGAAATGCTTGAATCAGCCACCTGCAAAAAAATCATGATTGACCACCACCTAGACCCGCAGGATTTCTGCGACATTGCCGTATCTGCCCCCTCAGTATCTTCCACGGCAGAGTTGATAGTAGAATTAAT
This sequence comes from Algoriphagus sp. TR-M9, assembly GCF_027594545.1. NCBI lineage: Bacteria > Pseudomonadati > Bacteroidota > Cytophagia > Cytophagales > Cyclobacteriaceae > Algoriphagus > Algoriphagus halophytocola. The sequence goes on from NZ_CP115160.1 coordinate 3,119,163, forward strand.
CGAGCAGTCTGGAAATGGGAGTTTGTTGGATGAAAAAACAGGAACACCACTTTATGTCGGTATATTGACCGATACGGGAAGCTTTCGATTCAATTCTGTCAAACCCAGAACGCATGAAATCCTCGCTAAATTGCTTGCCGCTGGAGTACAGCATCACCTTCTCCATGAAGCTCTTAACGATACCAATACTGCAAGTCGCCTACGTTTGCAGGGCTTTGCCATGGCAGAGAAAATGGAAATTCTGGAAGAAAACTCGGTAGCAATTATCTCTCTGACGAAAGAAGAATTAGAAAAATATGACTACCAAAAAGGCGATACCGACAGCTTGGCAAACCAAGCCCTATCCATCAAAGGCATGAAAGCTGCCATTCTACTTTCGGAGAAAGATGGAATCATCAAAATATCCTTTCGGTCAAAAGGGGCAGACAACCCGGTTAACCAACTTGCTGCTGGGCATTTTGATGGTGGCGGACATGCAAATGCTGCCGGCGGAAAAAGTGAGCTCCCTATGCCCGAAACATTAGCAAAAATCAAAAAACTGGTAAAGGAGTTTTTTCCTGCAAAATGAAATGCACACTCAACCATTCACCTACTTTTTCTAAAGGAGAAAATATGGATATCGGCGTTCTTACCAGTAGTGATGTAAATTAAAGGTTGAGCTTACTTCAATGTGCAGTCGCCCGTGCGCTGTGGTCTCCACCTGGGGCAAAAAGCCTGGACGATTAGCTGCGACGGTCCTGGCGCAGCCTTACCTACCAGGCAACACTACAGCAAATCAGCAAAAAAAACTCCGTGCGAAATCAATCACACGGAGTTTATTCTGAATTTTAAATCGAATTTGATCAGTCTGCCAAAGTCACCGTCCTGGTCACCTCATTAAATCCACCCGGAATTAAGTTTCCATCTGCATCAAGCAGTTCAAGCTTGATTGTCGCTTCTCCTTTGGGAAGCCCTTTGATGATGTATGGAGCCCATTCGGTAATCATAAATTCCTGACCGTTAACTGTAGCTCTTACCTTATTGCCTGTTTGGGATAGTTCAGTGTTCAACAAGAAGAAATCAAGCATCAGATTTTCTGTATCTGCTCCGCTGTATTCCCCTTTTGGACGGCTATAGATCAGCGTAGGCTCATCCAGATTTACGCCCTTGTCATCACCAGCTTCGCCTACCACTATTTTCTTAGCTACGTAAGAGTTGGCATTTTTCACAGACTCATGATAAGATCTACTTAGAAAAGCGACCACATAGTGTGTCCCCTCTGGCAGATCCTTGCTAAACGAAGGCTCATAATGAGCTGAATAGGGATCATTGTTCAAAATAAAGTGAATGTGCTGACCCTTGCCTGAATTAGCTAGCATGGCAGCAACTCCACTTTTTTCGGTTTGAGCTCCCAGCTCGTAATCCCCCACTTCAAAGTTGAAAGTAGCCTCACCTGCACTTGCTATGCTGGATCCGCTCGGTTCTGTCAGTTTCAAAGAAGAGCCTGCGTAAGCCGGAGACTCTGTGAATTTCTCAATAGAAATAGCAACCGGAGTAGTCATTTCCATTTCTTCCAGAACTACTTCTTCGTTTTCTGTTTTCTTAGATTGACAGCTCGCCGCCATTAAAAGTGCCACAGCGGCAGTTCCTAATATTTTTGCATTCATAATCTTCTAGTTTGGTTTATGTGATTTTTGTTAAATAATATTCGCAAACGCCATTCCATGGTAAGGATAAAACACATTGACATGTTCGCAGCTTTTACTCAGCCACTAATTTTACTTGAAATCCAAACTTGGATCACCTCCACCCCTTGAAAAAAGCCATTTTTACCACCGTATATGCCTTTGTAAATATACCTTCAGCCATTTAGGTAAAATTAAATCTCCTTTCAAAAAAAAGACAAATCTCTACCTTAGCAAAGACAGATCTACATTAGGGTCAAAAGACACCAAGTGGCGCGGGGCAAATTTACCCAGATTAGGGAATTTATTCCCTACAATCATAGATTTTATCCGCACGCTTAAATTCCAAAGTCTGTCTTAGCACTTTTCAACTCCTTACATGACTGCTAAAAAAGGAAAGCTTTTCTTAACTATCATCTATGAGATCAAACTCAAAGTCAATCAAGTGATCTTATGGATTTCGATCAAACTTGGCTTAGTCAGCTCCATCATGATCGTCCCCTATCAGGGATTTGGTAATCAAAAAGAACTCTACCTGGCAGGGCGGGTAATTCGGAACAATAGAATTAACAAATCCACTCCTAAGGATAGCATTTGGCAAAACATAGATAAAATGTTCCGCAGATTCAACACCGTGGTCATTCCCCACGTGCAGGTCAAAGCACTAATTGCAGGGCAAGAATTTTTCACCAAGACCAATGAAGAAGGGTATTTTGAATTTAAGGTAGCAATTGATACGAGCAAAATCTCAGGTTCCAGATGGCAAAACGTGGAAATAAACCTGGTGGATCAAATCATCAAAGGACAGGGATCTGTTACAGCCATAGGCAAGGTAGTAATCCCAAAGGGTACGCTGGACTTTGGCGTGATCTCAGACATAGACGACACCGTGATCCCCACAGGAGCCATGCGGCTTACGGAAATGCTCAAGACCACCTTTGCCAAAAATGCCTACTCCAGAGTGCCTTTTGCTGGAGTTTCTGCCCTGTACAAAGCGCTGGAAAAAGGAAGGGATGGATTGGAAAGCAACCCTTTCTTTTACGTATCCAGCAGCCCTTGGAATCTCTATGATTTCCTTACAGAACTACTCGAAGTACACGCTATACCTAAAGGACCGTTGATGCTTCGGGATATAGGCTTATCCAGAACAGAGCTGATCGCCGGTAGTCATGAAGCTCATAAGCTTGAGCAGATCAGGAAAATTCTGCTTTTTTATCCCCATCTTTCTTTTCTGCTTTTTGGGGATAGTGGTCAGGATGATCCCGAGATTTACCTGCAAATAGTAAAGGAATTTCCGGGTCGAATCCTAAAAGTTTTCATACGGGATATTCACGCCTCAAGACATGAATTTGTCAAGCAAAAGAGTAAGGAGATAGCACAGTACGGGGTAGAAATGCAATTGGTAGAGGACACCATAGCCGCTACTCGGATCGCTATTGAGAATGGCTGGATACTTCCTGATGGTTTGGAAAATGTAGCAGTAGAAAAAGCAATAAATGAGAAAGCAATAGAATAAGGCTAATAGCACAAAACAGCCACTTCTCTATTGGAAAGTGGCTGTTTCTATGCAATTAAAATAATATGTAAATCCGCTTTTCTGCCAGTAAGGGTGCAAAAGCTGCATAGGATATGTTAAACTTAAGAATTGAGGCCACTTCAGCCTGTACCGCTCCTGCAGGTGTCTTCGGCTACTTATACTGAGCGCAGTCGTAGGATCGGTCTTATGGCCGGTTGAGCAGAGAATTATTGGTTACTGGCATCATTCTGAATATCCATGTAAAATAATCCTCAAATCTTCGAGAGTGCATTGGCCAGGTCATTCTTCAGATCCTCGGCATCTTCCACGCCTACACTCAGCCGGATGAGGGAATCCACCAGCCCCACTTTTTCCCGCTCCTCCTTCGGGATACTCGCATGTGTCATGGATGCTGGATGACCGCAGAGAGATTCCACTCCTCCGAGAGATTCTGCCAAAGCAAAAAGCCGGAAATTTCCCATCACCTTCACCGCATCTGATTCTTGATTCCCCACCAATGTAAAAGAAATCATCCCCCCGTAATCCCGCATCTGCTTTTTGGCGATGGCATGATTTGGGTGATCCTCAAATCCCGGCCAATAAACCTTTTCTACTTTGGGATGATTTTTCAGATAGGCCGCTATTGTCTTCCCATTTTGGGAATGGCGCTCCATGCGCAAATGTAAGGTTTTGATCCCTCTCAGTACCAAAAAACAATCCTGAGGCCCCGGAGTCGCACCAGAAGCATTTTGAATGAACACTAATTTTTCTGCCAATTCATCATCATTGACCACTAAGGCTCCCATGACTACATCTGAGTGCCCACCTAGATACTTGGTCACGGAGTGCATGACCAGATCAGCCCCTAGGTCCAAGGGGTTTTGCAGGTAGGGAGAAGCAAAAGTATTGTCCACAGCTACCATGATCTTCTTGCCCTTGCCCAACTTGGCGACGGCTGCGATATCGATGATATTCATCATGGGATTGGTGGGCGTCTCCACCCAGATCATCTTGGTTTTCTCGGTGATATGCGCTGCGATACTGGCCGGATCAGCCATTGGCACAAACTTAAATTTGATCCCAAATCGCTCATAGATTTTCGTAAAAAGCCGATAAGTCCCTCCGTACAAATCATTGGAACTGATGATCTCATCTCCGGGGTTGAAAAGTTTCAGTACCGCATCTATGGCCCCTAGACCTGAAGAAAAGCAAATCCCATGTTTCCCATTTTCCAACTCAGCCAGGCTGGACTGCAAGGCAGTACGGGTAGGATTATGTGTCCTGGAATATTCATACCCCTTATGATCTCCCGGTGACTGCTGCACATAGGTAGAGGTTTGGTAGATCGGGGTCATAATGGCTCCTGTGCTAGGATCAGGCTCTATTCCGGCATGTATGGCTTTGGTTCCAAATTTCATTTGATATTGGTTTAGCTTGTTAATGGCTTATTGTGATGAAAACTTTTTAGATTTTCGGGGTGATTTAAAGGGATGCGTATTAAACTTGCATTCTTAACTGTATGATGAATCAAATATGACAAAAAAGGGCAGGATATTCAAAACTATCCGCTCGTACTTTGGTAGGCATCCATCTGGCATCTTCGCTTGGCTTTGGGTGAGCATTATGCCTTTTATCGGCAGTACTATTTTTGCGGTAAATTATCAGGTATTAGGGGATGTCCGGATCGAATCGGCGTTGGACTTCCTGGCATACACCCTTATCGGCGCCTTACTGATGGGACTAGCGCTATTGCCCACCACTTTGATTGCATTAGCTTCTGGATTTTTCTTTGGCTGGATTTCCCTTCCCTTCTTGATTTTGGGATATTCACTGGCTTCTGTATTAGGCTACGGATTGGGAAAAATCACCAATATGGGACTGACCGAAAAACTATTCAGGAAAAACCCCAAGTTCAAGGCCGCACTAGAGTCCAGAAAAGAAAAAGAAGGTTCCTTGGTGTTTTTTGTACGAATATCTCCTGTGGTGCCTTTTGCAGTTTCCAACTTTCTCTTTGCCAATCTGAATATCAAACTTTGGAAAGTGCTGGTCTATGGAATTCCCGGCATGCTAACCCGCACGGTGATTGCTTTTGCGGCAGGAGTAGCAGCGAGCAGTTACATCGCCGCTAAGCAGTCCATGAACAGCCCCTTGCAGTGGGGAATCGGACTCGCCTTATTGGTAATAGGTCTGGGAGGGATTTATAGCTATGTAAAAAAATCGAGGAAGTGAACTAAGTCACCACTTAGATTGGCCTAACGGTCCGCGGCTAAGAAACGTGGGGCATTCGAAGCGTTTAACAGCAGACCTAAGATAAAAGTAAATACGAGAAATATACTTGCATTTTAGAATATCTGCCCCATGTTTTCTTAGGTGCTGTTAGGGCATGTTTTCATTTTCTGTACACGATTTCAAAACAACCATAGCAATCTTCAGTATTTGAATTCAAAGGAATTAAACTTTTATCTACTAAAAGCCATTCATTATTAAAATTGCATTGGTTGCAATCAAAACTTTCTATTATAAGTGTATCGTTTTTTAGCAGATAATTCCCTTCATAGTCTTTAAATCCACCAAGTCCTGACCTTCTTACTAGGTATTTGTCGTTTTCAAAAATTTTTATATTCCAAGATGACCTCTCTTCATTTAAATGAGCTTCAAGAATTACCCCTTGTTCCATTTTTTCGGGAAGAAATGGAATGGTTAAGAAACCCAGTAAAAGGAATGAGTTGTAGTAATTGAGAGGTTTTGGAATTTTTTTAAAGTTCAAGAAAAGATTTCCAATGATAACCATCAGAATTATAGGGTAGGTAATAATCCATAGGATTCCAAAATTTTTAAATCCGCTTTCGGAGCCAAAATAGCGGATCACCATATAAGTAAGTATTATTGAAAATACTATTCTGAAAATTATATAAATATGGTTTGGTGTTAATTTCATAATTTTTCCTGATAAATTAGGTAAAAGTAGTTGTAAATACCTTGTGCCTAATTTAGAGGGGTTTAGTTTGTGAATTTCTTTAAATTTTTCATTTTTTTAAGATACCCAGTCCTGCGACCAAACTTGGAATACAAAGGGGGATTGAACAATATAAAATAATTTTATTATCCAGTGTCAAGTAAATCGATATTGTTATTATTAGGATTCCTAAAATGGGCAATAGCAAATATTTTGGAGGCGTTCGTTTTTTTAAAACAAGAACTCCAATTAGAACTACATGTCCAATTAAAAGTCCATTTGCTATTAATCCAGTTGCCAACAATCCTGTTCTGATACTGTACGAAAAACTCACGATTGCTAAAAATATAATTAACCAAAGAACCCATGTATTCTTAAATAGAAATTCTTTAGTTTGTGTGAGTGTCGTATTCATTTCCTATATGCTTGTAGGTCTGTTTCTTTAAATGTGCCCTAACGATTTGGCTAGCGGTCAGGCCGGCCATGTTTGCGTTTTCTATTCGTGTTTCATTGTTAGAACTTAGAGCAAAAAGCAACCAAATTTCTTTTCAACTTAGGCTTGGCGCTAGCTTTTGTTGTGGGGCGTTTTCACACATTCAAATATATATTCATTACTAGGGGTCATACTGTAAATTATCAAATCCCCCTTTTTCCATTTTTCTTGATGTTGATCCATTTGCCAAACCTTGGTCCCATCTACTAGAGTAATTTTTCTGTTAAAAACATTTATTGATTCAATTTCAGAATGCCCAATTAGCTTAGTTTGATTAGATAAATCGTTTTTCATTTTCTTTATAGGCTTGTACGCAAAAAACCAAGCTATTAAAGAAATTAATATCATCAGTAGTCCAAGTCCAGCACATGGAATAATTATCTGACTAAACTTTAATCCTTTGTTGAAAATAAGAATTGTAGCTGAAAGTATGACCCCTCCGATAACCATGAGCGTTACTTCTTTCAGTTTCTTTGTTCGATAATCCTCAGCATGACTAATTTCTTGTTGAAGAATAGATATTTCTTCGTCTGTTAATTGAACTTCCTTCATTTAACTTTCTTTTCCGCTCTTACAATTTTAAATCCTAATGCCCAACAACGGCCCGGCTAAAAAGCGTTGCTGTCCCGAAGGGCAGCTATGATTTTTTAGCCATTGTTGGCGGTATGTGCTTTTTTTAATTTGTCCAATTTTCAATTTTACCGTTGTCTTCAACCCAGATTTCGATATAGATGTCTTCAGATATTGGCTTTCCCTTATCCAAGATGATGTCGAATTTCAAATCTTTTAAAGCTGTCGTCATTTTGTCAATACAAAAGTTTAATTCGTCTGGGTCGTAATATTCATCAATCTGTTCGTCAGATAGGGCCATTCTGACCTTTGAAACAACTCCTTTTTCATCAATTGTCACAAAATATGTTTCAGAACAGTCGAATTCATCGGGGTTTTTCCATTTAGCCTTTTTCAGCTTCTTAAATAGCAAGTCGGATATTTTACTCTTATCACGTCTATCGATTCTTTTCGGGTCGTCAACATAATTGTCAAAATCTTCTTCGTTTTTAACAAGTCCATTTTTAATAGTTAAAACTTTTTCTCTTTCAAATATTGTGTAGAAAACTCCGTCCCACCTTATGACTTCATCGTTCAATGGAAAATTTATGTATCCATCAAACCAGTCAATAAAAACTTTTCCATTTTTCAACTTTTCTCCAAAAATGGATTTCATTTTTTCATGGGATTGACTTTTATCTATTTTTCCATTTCTTAATTCGCCACAATTGATTATGTCAATCAAGAACAAACGGTTATTCTCAATCTGGTAGATTGCCTGATAACCCCGCCAGCAATTAAAAGATGCTCCGTCTCGAAACGTGAGTCCAAAAAGTTTTTCTGTTTCTGCTGAGTCTTGTCGTTGCAAATATTGCTCAAGAATTAGATTATAAGTGGCTATCGTGTCCTTTCCATAAATCACATAGTCGGGCATTTGTGGACTCGCAAAAACTCCTGTCGTCCACATGGTCAGAAGGCAAATTATAATATGTTTGATTGTCTCTTTCATTGCATTACCGCCAACGGTCTCGTATAACCGTCAGTTACGGGTTAATATGCGTTAATTTTCGGTTTATAACAGATCTTAGCAATTCCGAGAGGATTCGGACGTAGTCGAATCCTCCGTAATTGCGGTTATACATTGTTGGCAACTGGCTTTTTTTATTTAGTTCCATTTAAAAATCTTGTGTCGTTCATATTATATTCGTTATCAAAAGTTCCGATTTTTTTTAAATAATAATATCTTAATCTTTCCGAACAAGATTTATAATTGTCATATCCTGTCACAGAATATTTCAGCATTGTTATTGGTTTTAAGTCGTTTTTGTCAAACCTAAATCCTTTTCCAAAATATTCAATTTCGCCTTTTGGATAATCTTGATATTCATTAAAGACTTTGCTTATTAATAATCCTGCTACAATTTCATTTCCGTTTTCCGAGTAAAATAATGTGTCAATAATCGATTCTTTATACTCAACTTTTTCAGGTAAATCAATTGCCCAGTCTCTTTCGATTGTGTCGTTATAAGTTTTACCGTTAAAATATCTCAAAGCTAATTCTGCTGGTCTTTCAACTGTTTTAACTTTTAGTAAACTGTCAACTAATTTTTGAATTTTTATTTTATCAAGTTCATAAGTTTTCTGGTCGACTTTTAAATTATAAACAAATTCTTTTGGCGTTGTTGTTTCTGTTATTTTAAGAGAATACTCTTTTGTCAAATGAGTCATTGACATAACAGCAAGTGGACAACTTAAAACCAGAAGAAACCAAACACTTATTTTTCGAATGTGCTTTTTGAATGATAGAAAAATAAAAAGGATGGTTGACAGAAATAGAATTATTGAAGTAATAGTTAAAGTATCTATTATGTTGCCTAAAGCAGAACCACCTTGGTCATTTAGAATATGAAATATTGAAACTAATATTCCAATCATTAAAATTCCATATAAAATCTTGATTCCGTGTTTCATTTTTCAGCTTGTTGCCAACGGTCTAGTATATGAAAAGTAGGCGATTTCGAAGCACGAAACTTTCAGTTAAGCACAAAGTTTGATACGAGCCTAAGCCATTGAATTTACTACTACTTCGCCTATTTTTTATATATATTGTTACCTGCTGGCTTTATTTTTAGTCGATTTTATGGTTTCAAAAACTCTGTATTTCCATTTAGTTCTTCTTTTGTCCAAGTCAAATGGTTTTTAAGTTCATTGCCGCCAAATTGCTTTATTGTTATTGACTTCAATTCCGTAAATCTGAAATTCTTTGAAATTCTTGTGTTTTGAAGAAAATACCTTCCTTGATAAAATTCTCCAAATTCTTTTATTTGGTCTTCAAGCTCTTCTGATTCTGCCTTGACGACAAATGTTCTTGAGTCAGCAAATCCTGGTTTGCAGTTCAAAATAATTTCTCCGTTGTCCGATATTTCTGCATCAATAAATATGTTGTCGTAATAGTTTTGATTTTGTCTGTCAATAATTGCAAAAATGAAATTGCCAATAGAAAAAGCTGTTGCACCAATTTGGAAAATCCTTTTCTGTCCTAGGCTTTGTGTCAAATAGGTTATTGTAAGCGGAATAAGTGTCAAAAATGCAAGATATGGCAATAGTAAAACTGCTAATAAAACTGAATTTTTGAAATTAAATACCAAAAAATATCCTACTTCACTTGTCAGCATAATTGAGTATGTCAAAGCCGTTAAAAGTGTCAGAATGTAACCAAGTCGGATATTAGCTATAACTAATATTGTCGATAGAATGAAAGTCGGATAAAGTAACAAAATTGGTATTGTATTGTCTCCAATTCCATAGGCGAATGTTGTAACAGTAAATGAGAAAGAACTCAGAATTCCAACTATACTTGTTAGTATGATTGCAAGTTTAATTTTCTTTCTTGCTTTTGTCGTTTCTTTCATTCTGTGTCGTTCTTTTAGCTTGCAGGTAACTTATTTATTTACGCCACTTTATGGCGTTTATTCCTATGATTCGGGCAGATAAACGCCACAAATAGCAATATTCTATGGCGTTTATTTTCATCTCATCCATAACTCTGACCTGCCTTATCACCTCAGTAAATACATTTTCCCATACCCCTTCTTAAATGCCTTGTCACCTGTAGTAGGCCTATGCTCCATAAACTGCCCGTTTTGGCGAACCAACACCCGGTAGATATAAACGCCATTGGCGAGTTGGTCCCCAAATTCATCCTTTCCGTCCCAAGCATACTCGGTCAGGTTGTTACCGATTCGGATCGGTCCCAGCTCAGTCTGCAAAATCTCCCGGACTACCTTGCCCGTTACCGTCATAATCTGAATTTTGATTTCATCAGGCACTTCCATTCCCGTCACTGTAAAGACAAATCGCACACTGGTACTGAAAGGATTCGGATAAGGGTAGAAATTCGTGATCTGGGATTCGTTGATCACTTCAAATGTAATTTCATAAGGCTCCGTAGAGTCTTCATTGGCTATTCTTAAGGTATAAACCCCATCTTCCAATGGACCCGGAATCATAGAAACTTTAAAGTCCTCGTCCTCCGATGCAGGTGTCCAGGTGAGGTTTGGATCGGAAAAATTGATCCGTCTGAAGTCACAGGATTCACAGTTTTGCTTGAGGTATAAATCCAAGCCTACTGTGTCCTTTTTATAAAGCAGTGTCTGGTCATTTTTTAGCAATGCGGTGATCATCACATTGGGTGAAACTATATCTCCATCCATAATATATATCCCATCGAAATTTACATCCAGCAGGGCCGTAGACTGATCTCCCTCCACGAGGAAGTAAGACTCCAAGTCCACCTGGTTGTTCCTAAAAGTCTGCTCCCGTTGTATCCTAGGATTGGCAAAAATCTCCAGGCTATTCTCGCCCACTTTTCCCACAGAACCAAACTCAATCGTAAAATCAAAAGCCTCACCGGCCTTTAGGGCAGGAAATTTTTCAGAAAACTGCTCTACCTTATTGCTACTTTCGTTAGTCAAAGTCCAGTCTACCTGAATGGAGTCCAGGAAGTTGTACTTAGAAATATTCTTGAATTGCAGTTCCAAAATACCAGATTCACCCTCACGCAGGTTCACCTGAACTTGGGCTGATTTGAGCATCAAAACACCCTCTGGCACGCCGGTATAGTTCACCTGCCACTTGTCCAGCTGAGCCGGAGCCGTGGACTCAGGATCATCCATGCTGTACCTCAGTTTTAAGTACGGGTATACCGCTGTGCTGATAAAGGAAAGATCCATTTCCCGATCAAATGAATTTCCTATCAGCAAATCCTCTTCACCATTTTCTTTCACCCCTATAATGTCAAAATAGGTTTTCTCCTCCTCATTGATCCAGTTTCTTGAATTTACATTTTGGAAAAAACGCTCCCAACTAGACGCTGGCCCCACCCTAGGCGTCAGGATCATTCCGGAAGTGAGGTAACCATTCATTTCGGTATCAAAGGATAGTGTTTGCTGTGAGGCCGGTACTTCCATAGTTTTATCGCCCAGGATTTCTATAGCCTCCCCGGGTCGCATGCCTTTTCTACCATACAATATGTAAGGGTCACCTGTCTTCAGCGCCCTGAGGGTTGCTTCGCTGGCGCCAAACTCCTTTAGCTTTTCGTAAGCTATATCCGGCCAATCCTCAAAAGTCACATTGCCTACAGAAAAAATAACCACATAATCCCCCTCAGGCACATTATTCACATATTCCTGTAACATGGTTTGCCCTGGTGTGGTAATCCAAGAATTACGAATGCTCTGGATCATCTGAGGCACTCTCCCGCAGGCTCTGGAGTCCAAAATATCAAAACCCGGTACGGGAATCGCCAGGTAAGGCATCAAACTTTTTTGCTCAAAAGCCACCAAACCCAGGGAACCATTGGGGCAAAGCCTACTATTGGCATTGTTTACATTATCGATGATCTGAGGAATCTGATTGAGGTAAAACTGTGTATTTCGGAAAGAAAGGCTATCCACTCCAGCTCCCACTGTAAATACCTCCACCTGCGACTGAATATCTTCATACTTCCAGGTTCTGTCCGACTCCTTTATTTCCAAATTCCTCAGTTGATCATCATCTAGCTGATAAGTGGTTCGCTGGGTCCACCCTTCAGGCCCATCCGGGATGTAGGAAAAGGATGATTGAGTCCAGGCCTCGGACTCTCCAGGCTTGGCGTCCTGATACTTTGACCTCCAATAAAAGGTGGTGCTGTCCGAAAATGCCGTTAAAGAAAAGGGCATTTCCGCCAAACCGCGCGTAGTTACTCTCACCTCTTTTCTGTAGGCTGAGTTAAATCCTGCGGCACTGTCCAACTGGATGATTACAGTCCGGTCTTCGGATACCTTACCTGGCACCTGCGCGATCAAATTGATATTTTCCTCACTGACTATCCCATAGTCCAGGGGATATAGATTTAAGGTACCACTCAGGGGAACAAACTTCGAATAGGTTACTGAGTTGTTGGCAAAAGTCATCTCCTGCACCTCCATGCTTGGATTCAAGGTTACAGTGAAGGTGTTTTCCCCAGCTGAATTCCTGCCCGTATTCGGTATAGTAAAAAACAGAGAATCTATCCTCGCTACAAATGGGATTTTCACCGGATCAAATGTTTCTGTGGTGCCATCCGGCAATTTTCTACTCACTTGGTATTCAATAGAATCTGTATCTACCCTACCTATATTTCTAATGACAAAACTCAGTTTCAAACTATCAGAAAGCACTGAAACAGGCACCTCGTCAAAGCTATCCACTGCCACTTCCTCCACTTTTATAGCATAATCTGCTTTGTCCGCAGGAAATATCCTCAAGCCCGGATCACCGTAATTGATCATCTGCTCCATGTGCGAATAGGACAGTGGGCTTGTGCCATAATTTTCCACATAAGCCTGCTCCGCCTCACGCTTCACCTCGCCAAGTGTTCTGTAGATCAAGGTACTATCGCCGAATGCTTTTCTATAAAACATATCCGAATACCTGCGCAGATAGACATCCACTCCAATTGCCGAATTAGCCATCACAGATACTGCTCCTTTTTCGGGAGTAATCACCCAGTCTTCACCTTGGGTGTAGCTATTGCCGTAGGCGCTGCCATAGTCACAGCCATTAAATAACATGACCGGATACTTGCCCTTGTTTTGATAGTTCAAAGTAGGATCAGAGGCAAAACCTATCTCTATATCAATCACCGTAGGAGATCCGTGCCCAAAAAACGTAAGCATAGACCGGCCTTCATTCAAATCCCCAGTGATATCAATCACCTCTACGGTGGAATTGGAACGCTTTCTATAGGTTGTTACATTCCCTCCCAAAAAGGGGCTTTCGGCAATGGTTTTGAAGCCATTCATAAAGTTGAAATACCTTTCCAATTCAAACTCCGAAACTCCCCCACTCAGATGCACCAGTTCCTTTTGCCAGGAATCCGAAATCCCCACCGCATCCTTTTCTATGGCCTTATTGAGGTAATCCGATAGTTGTTGCGAATTCCGGGCAGGGATACGCCCCACGGCCATAGCGGGCACCAATGGCTTCTCCGAATCCAAACCTATCACAAATACATTGTCCGAAAATGGAAAACCACCTGCCGGCACCATCTCCTGAAAACTAAAAGCCTCAGGGTTATTTCTGTAAAAATAGTTGACCCCACCCTGCCTGGCGGTAGAGTAAGTGGCCAAAGCCCTTCCTGCAAGAAGTAAATGCGTTGGCTTGTGAATAGGATAGTAAGCCCGGAGAAATTCATATATGGCTACAGGAGACTTTTCCCCATAGGCAAATTGATTATAAATGTCCTCCATTCTTACAGTCAAGGTATCAAAGCCTCCACCAGCAGGAGAAGCCCTATGCTCGGCATAGGCCTTTAGAGGATTCTCAAATTGCTCGCTGGCCTGCTCCAAAGCCCGGTTTCCTACCAAGATGTAATTCGCCGCCTGTCCCAGGTAATCCCTGAACCGTACAGCTTCTAAGTTTTCTACCCTATGGATTGACTCCTCACTTTGCAGCCACACTTTGCTGCTGTCTGATGCCATAGCCCCACGAAAAGAAAGTACTTGCCCATCGGTAGCAAAGCTCACTTTTTCTACATTTCCCAAATCAGAAATCTCATATCCTACATAAGAAGAAGTAGCTTGGTTGAGCTGAATGCGTTGATTTCCGGGAGGGGAAAGCATCAGTTTCGATTCAAATTCCCCTGTGGGTAAGTTGGATTGATAGAGCAGTTTCAAATAAGCTATGGATACATTGTCCACAGATTCAGATCCAGCAGACTGCACGCCGATCACTATACTTCCATCAGCATTAAAATCGCTCATGGACAGGTCCAAAATCAGATGCGGGTACTCGTAGTTTGAAAACGAAGCTGTAGAAATCAACCGCTGGTTTCCTGCCGTAGGTCCGGCTAATATGCGGGTACTATGTGGATGAAATGACCTGCCGACCAGGCCAATTTCCAGTTTTGCGCCTCCAGAATTCGTCACTTCTCCCAGACCATCCAGCGTCACCTGCCGTGTATTCCCCTTACTGATCACGGCACTCATCCATCCTTGTCCTTGATCATATTTGGACAGGCGGAAGTCTAGGGCATACCCTATTCCTAAGGAGTATTGCTCCCCAAATACCTGAAGCTTTTCTGTGTAAAAAGTATTGATTACAGGCTGATTGGCCTCGGGAGCAGCTCTGGACGCCATGCGTTTTCCTAATCGTGAAGAATTTACCGTCAGGAAAAAAGCCGTGGTATCAGAAGTGGTATTATAGTAGGGGTTTGGCAACTCCTCGAAGTCCGTATAAAGTAAACGGTCCAAGGTGCCATCATTTCTCAGGCCATAAAACTCAATGTAATCTTCCCCATCTAAGGTACCATCGCTTTCTCCGGATATGTAAACCGCCACTTCCTTACCCCTATGGTAGAGGCTGATATTCCTCGGGTCAAGTGTGGAAAGATTCACTCCAGAACCTGCCAGCGCTTCCGCTGTCACCCGGTACACCCCGTCTTTGGCAGTGGGAATTTTGTAGTAAGTCTGCTCATAATTATACCAAGCTGCCTGCTGGGCATTGGTCAAGCCGGTAAAAACCAGAATTGTCAGCAACACATAAAGTAGATTTCGCATCATCAGTATTCCCAACTTTTAAATTTCCGAAACTCATCGTCTAGCTTTTCCAAACTCACTTTCACGCTGAACACATGGGAGTAAGGAGTTTCTGACACATTTCCTATATCCGAGAGCGCATAATCAATATGGAACTTCTGGCTCAGCAGCACCCCTACCCCCATGCTAGGCTGCATATTCAAACTCCTTTCGCCTTGAAAATCCTTGATGTATTGAAAATTGCTAATCCCTGCACGGATAAAAGCCACATTTTGAAAGCCTGCTTCCAAGCCAAATTTGGGATCAATGCTCATCAGTGAACTGCTGATCAGGGTATTTCTCTCCCCGTCAAAGGTCATATCCAAATCCAAAGCTGTCAACAAGGAAAACTGCTCCCCAAACTGAAATGCGTAAGAAATACTGGAAATAGCCCTTGGCAAGGTCAGTTCAACAGAATTTACAGGAATCTCATTGTCAGTCTGTGCATAGATTTCGCGCACCAGGTCTGCATTGTGTGACCAGGCATTAAAGGTCGTGGTAATGTCCCGGACCATCAGCCCAAGCGTCAGCCTATCCTTGATGTAAATCCCACCCACGTCCAGTCCGAACCCCCATGCCTGCGCAAATTTCCCCACATTTCTATGAATCACTTTGGCGTTAAGTCCTACTTTGAAATGGTCTGACAAGTCTCTGGCATAGCTCAGCAAAAGCGCGTAATCTGCCGCATTGAAAAACTGGATATTGTTATAATTCAAGGCTCCATTAGCATCGTAGAGAAAACGGGTATCCGGAATATCATCCACTCCAAAACGGATCAGAGAAACAGCTACTTGACTTTGGCCTTTGATCGGCATGGAAAAGCTGAGGTAGTCGTACTGCGCTACTCCTGCAAAATACTCCGAATGCATCAAGCTAAATTCATATTTATGCCCTATACCCATCAAAGCTGCTGGATTCCAATAGGCCGCTGTCACGTCACGCACAGCGGAGACTTGCGCGCCTCCCATTCCCAAAGCTCTGGCGCCTACCCCTATGTTCAGAAATTCATTGGAATACTTAGGAGTAAGATCCTGCGAAAAAACATAAGTATTACCTGAAGCCAGGAAAACCAGAAGAATGAAATAAAAAGTGTTTGTCGCTCTGTTTGAATTCACATTTCAAAATAAACCAAATATTCAGTCCTACGGTAAAACCATCACAAAATATTGACTTTGTCGCAAACACCTGTCCGCCTGCGTACAGAAAATTGTTCAAATATTTAACATTTCCGGGAAGCGCTGTACTTTGAGAAAAAGAGGGGGGATTTTTTTCTGGAAAAAACATAATTCACCTAACCTGCCTTAAAATCAAATTAACAGGCATTTTTTACCAAAGATCCTGAGGAACCGACTCTACATCGCAAGGAATTAGGTAATACAAGGTAGCTTGGAAAAGATTGGTATCATTTTTCTGAATATAGATCACAGCGGGAACAACCCATTCCCAAAAATTGAAATAAATCACCTGTACAAATGAATGTCGCCAACACACAGATTCAAATGCGCAAAGGACTCCTGGAGTTTTGCGTGTTGCATATCATCTCACGAGGTGAGGTTTACACTTCGGATCTGATCGAAGAGCTGACAGAAGCTCAAATGATCGTGGTAGAGGGCACGCTGTATCCCTTACTCAATCGCCTGAAGTCTGCCGCGTTGGTGGAATATCGCTGGGTAGAATCCGAATCGGGACCACCAAGAAAATATTACTCCATCACTGAGGAGGGTAAAGCTTTTCTGGAAGTGCTGGTCAGCACCTGGGATTCCCTGGTCAATTCCACCCATCTAATCACCTCAAAAATTTCATCATGAAACCCAGCGCTTACCAAACATCATACGGAATGAAGGATTTCCGTACTGCAAGATTCTCCCGAATCAAGCCTTCCTATAGATCAGGCAGGATCGGGACAGGCTATCTGACCTTTGAAAGAAAATAACACACCCATGAAAAAGACGATAAGCATCAACATCAGTGGAATTCTTTTCCACATCGAAGAAGACGGTTATGATACGCTGAGGAAATACCTGGATGCGATCAATCGCCATTTTTCTTCCTATAAAGACAATCAGGAAATCATTTCTGATATAGAAAACCGTATTGCGGAGATCTTTCTGAGCAACCTGAAAAACAACAAACAGGTCATCACTGCCGAAAATGTGGACAAACTCATTGAAAAAATGGGAACCATAGCAGACTTTGCTTCTGTAGAGGAAGAGAAAATCATAGCCGAAGAGGAGGAGCAAGCGCAAAGCAAAGAAGATTTCTATAAGTACGTCACCCCTCCTAACACAGAAAAAGGCGGCTATAAAAAGCTCGTACGCCTGGAAACCAAGAAAATACTAGGTGGAGTTTGCGCCGGCATCGCCAATTACTTTGCCATAGACCCACTATGGCCAAGGCTGATAGCCATCTTGTTGCTTTTCTCAGGAAACCTCCACTTCAACTTAGGCTTCCTGGACATTCTACCTTTTGATGACTTTAGACTAAACCTAAGTTTCGGCTTGTTTGCAGCCATTTCTTACATAGTCCTTTGGGTGATTTTACCGGTTTCCTATGAGGTCATTGAAGATAAAAACATCAAGAAACTGTACCGTAACCCTGACGATAAGGTCATCGGCGGAGTAGCCAGCGGGCTTGCTGCGTATTTCGGAATCGAGGTGCTGTATATTAGGCTTGCTTTGGTTTTGTTGATTCTGGCAGGTGGTTCAGGTTTCCTGATTTACCTGATCCTATGGATCATTACTCCGGTAGCTAGTTCTATTACAGAGAGAATCCGAATGAAAGGCGGGGAGATCACCCTGGACAATATAGACTCTACCATCAAGCAGAACATGAATCCCATCCCAGAAAAACCGGAATCCAAAACCCGGCAGATTCTGCTGACCCCTTTTCGCATCATCGGGCAGATCATAGAAGCCATAGGCAAAGCCTTAGGCCCAGTGGGACGACTCTTGCTTAACATCATCCGAGTGATATTCGGCCTATTCGTATTCTTCCTCGGATTAGCACTTACGATTGCCCCCATATTCAGCATGGCGGTGTACCTGGGCATCTTCTCCAACGACGACTACAGAGTACTTATGGATAATTTCCCAATAGAGTTATTTTCTAACCTGATCCCGATCTGGTTGGTGATAGGAGCATCTTTCCTATTGATCATTCCAGGAATCATTATCATCCTATTGGGACTGAGTGTGCTCATGCAAAAAAACCTGATCAATGGCAGGTTTGGATTGATAGCCCTGGGACTATGGTTACTCTGTGTAGGTATATGTGCTTTCCAGATCCCGAGAATCGTGGCTCAGTTCAAAGAAGAAAACTGGCATAAAACCGAGCAGACTATCCCTGTCACTTCAGGTACTATGATCCTGCGGACCAATCCGATCGGCGAAGAGTCCACTTTCAACAATGTTAATCTCAAATTGGAAGGTACCGCTGACAGCCTAGTAACGCTGAGAGAGGATTTCTTCTCCCGAGGCAGAACCAAAGCTGAAGCCATGAACAATGCTAAAATGATCACCTATAATTACAGCATTTTGGATTCCATGGTGACCTTTGAAGAGGGCTATGATATCAGCAGTCTGGATGTATTCCGGGACCAAAAGCTCAACCTGTATCTTGAGATTCCTTATGAGAAGCCATTTATTATGGAGCAGTCGCTTCTAGCAATCCTGAGAAACACCATTTATAGAAATGGCTATAGATCCAGTGATGTCTCTTCCAACAATGTCTGGGCATTCAACGAAAAAGGGCTGGTTTGCCTGACCTGTAGAGAGGAAATAGACATGGACGAAGCAGAAGAGGAGGAGGACGCTGAATCTTACGAGGTGGATGAGGTTACCCGAGAGGAACTCGACAGCATCAGCAGGGCAAAATACGAGCTCAGCAAAATCAAAGTAGACAGTTCCCAAGTGACCCTGGACTAAATCACCGAGGCATCCAAATGGATGCCTCTTTTTTTGTATCTTTTGCTGTTAACATAAAGTAGCAATGGACGTAACCGTAAAGTTTCTTGGTGCCGCGGGTACCGTGACTGGCTCCAGGTATTTAGTGGATCTAGGAGATTTTGAATTTCTAGTGGATTGTGGACTCTTTCAGGGCAAAAGAGAATTGAGAAGGAGAAACTGGGACAAATTCCCCATGCCTCCTACCGACATGGAGGCCATCATTCTCACCCACGCGCACATGGATCATATCGGCTCCTTGCCCAAACTCGTGAAAGATGGATTTTCAGGGCCGATTTATTGCACACCTGCTACTGCGGAGCTTGCGAAGGTACTTTTACTAGACTCTGGTAAATTGCAAGAAGAAGAAGCTGAATATGCTCGCAAAAAAGGGTATTCAAGGCATGAGAACCCAGAGCCCTTATACACGGTAGAAGATGCCGAGGCTGTTTTCCCGCTTTTTGCACCGCAGAATTTCAAAAAACCATTTGAAATCCACCCCTCAGTCAAAGTTACGTACTACCATGCAGGTCATATTCTGGGCGCCGCCTCTGTCAAAATCCAAATCCTAGGAGACTCCCAGTCCAAAAACCTGGTGTTTTCGGGAGATCTGGGCAGGTATCATGACCCCATCTTATTTCCCCCTACCTTGATTCCTGAAGCAGACGCCGTGTGGATAGAATCCACCTACGGGGATAGGATCTCCAAGCCCGTCAAAGCCGAGGAAGAACTAGCCAATGCCATCAATGAGATATTTGAAAAGGATGGGGTAGCCATCATACCAGCTTTTGCCGTAGGCCGTACGCAGCTTGTGATGTACTATTTGTACCAGTTGCTGCGCAAAGGAAAAATCCCATCCGTACCCATCTACTTGGATTCACCCATGGCGATCAATGTCTCCAAGCTCTACAAGGATTTTCATCAGGACCACCAGCTCATAGCCGTACTTGACGAAAAGGATCAGCACCCATTTCAGCATGCTCAGCTTCATTATTATAGAAAACAGGAGCAGTCCCGTACGCTCAATGAACTCAAAGGAAAGGCAATCATCATTTCAGCGAGTGGAATGGCCACGGGAGGCAGGGTACTTCACCATCTTTTTCATCACTTGCCACATGAGAAAAACGGGGTGATTTTCGTGGGGTATCAAGCCGAGGGCACACGCGGAAGAAGACTGGTAGACGGAGAGCCTGAAGTAAGGATCTTCGGTTTGGAAGTCCCGGTGAAGGCAAAAATCTACAGCATAGAAGGACTTTCGGCCCATGCGGATCAGGATGAACTGATGGAATGGGCAGAGGGCTTCAGCGAAAAACCAAAGCTGGCTTTTATAGTACATGGGGAGCCGGATAGCGCCGAACTACTGGCAAACAAGCTATCGAATGAACTGGGCTGGAATACCATAATCCCGAATTACCTGGAATCAGTCCTACTTTTCAAAAACATTTAGAGAGATTAACCCCTTCTTTTTTAACCATTTATAAGGTTACGTAGAAAAAAATTAACTTTTTTTCACTGGACTAAGCAACCATTTCTCCCTAAGGGACATCTACCTAATTGAAAGCTAAAAGTAATGTTCAGCAGAACCAATTTTTCTACAGAATCAGGATTGATCAAAGGTTGCCTCAAAGGCGACAGGATGGCGCAGCGCCATCTGTATGATTCCTACTCCGGGAAATTTCTGGCCATCTGCATCCGGTACCTCAAAGACCGGGAACATGCCGAAGATGTGATGCTAGAAGGCTTCATGAAAATCTTTGAAAAACTGCCTCAATACCAAGCAAAGGGCAGTTTCGAAGGATGGATGAAGCGCATCATGGTCACTCAGGCTTTGATGACATTGAGAAGCAATCGTCATCTCATGATGGAGGTCAATATGGAAAGCGGTTCTGAATACCAGGATCAAAACTATGAGCTCAATCACATGGAAACCGCAGATTTGATGCAAATGGTGGAAAGTCTCCCGGTAGGTTACCGGACAGTTTTCAACCTGTACGCCATCGAAGGTTTCTCCCACCAGGAAATAGCAAATCTCCTGGGTATAACAGAAAGTACCTCAAAGTCCCAGCTGAATCGAGCTAGAAAGACTTTGAAGGAAAAAATCGCCAGTCAAAACCCAATAAAAAGGAAAATCAATGGCTAAGAACTCAAATAATCTCGACAAGTTTTTCAAGGAAAGACTAGAAGACCATACAGTAGCACCGAGCCATTTGGCTTGGGAAAGACTAGAAGCAAAACTTCCACAAAAATCAAATTCCAACCTGGGAATCTGGTGGGCAGCAGCTGCTTCCTTGACCATTATTCTCACAGCCGGATACTTTCTGATGAAAGAAACTGAGTCAGAAAACACCGAGCCACTATTGGCAGAGAACAAAACAGAGACGGTAACAGAACAACCAAAAACCAGCACCGACACTCCGACTGTAAGCGATACCACAGACTTAATCGAAAGCACAGAAAACACTACTGAAGAAAAACCACAAACAACAGAAAATCAGCAGGCTACACCGAACACCAATACTAAACCAACTATCCCTGCCCAACAGGAAACCGAAAAGCCTGCTGATTCTTCTGCCAGCTTTGACCCAGTGGATCCAGCCAGCACTCACCTGGTGGCTATGGAAGAGGAAAAGCCCAAAGCTGAACTCATCCCTCAGGTAGAAATAAGCACTCCGGAGATTGAGCCTTTGGAAGTTATCATTCCTCAATCACCAGAACTATCTCTGGAAAACAGCCTGGCAGATGCTACGCCAGAGGAAGAAGAGCCAGCTTACCGAGTGAAAATCTATTCCTCTGGACTAAAAGAAGAACCAAAAGATAAAAACCTAATTGCCGGGATAGGTAAAACAGTGAACGAAGTAGAAGGATTGCTCAACAAAGTAGATCAGGGATTTGCAGACCTGCAGGATGCAAAAAACAATCTCTTTGCCACCATTACTTCTAAAAAATCCCGGTCAGAAGAATAACCACCACTCTTGAAAAAAAACGGTCACTTGAAATCTAGCCTATCTGAGACCAGGCCTGTCGAAAACGACACACTGGAATGATATAAAGCCATGCGAGATTCAATCTGACCCTAAAAAATCAAATTACAAAAAGATGAAAAAATACCTTCTATTATTTTGCCTGATGGCCCTAGTACAGGCAAGCTTTGCGGCTAGCTGGCCATCCACAGACCCAGTCACTCCTAGCGATAGCGTGGTGGTAGAATTTGGGAAATCCGGTCGAATCGTCATCCTGGTAGAGAGCAAAGAAGACTTTGAAAAGCTCAAACTGATGAATATCAATCAAATCATCCGGGAATTAGATCTCGAAGAAGATGATGAATCAGGAGAAATAACCATAGTAGAAATCAAGAAAAAAGACGGTACCTCTAAGCAAGTAGTCAAAGTAACCGAAGACGGAGCTGAGACAGAAGTTTATATAGGCGGAATGCGACTGCTGGTGGACGAAACCGGTTCCAGTACCAAGGTGCGCCTGGAGCCTGGCCTCAGGAGAAAGCAAGACCCTCCGTTCAGAACCTATTTCAACCTGGACCTAGGTGTGAATAACTACCTGGAAGACGGTAACTTCCCTACCTCAGATAAACCATACTCCGTCAAAGGATGGGGAAGCTGGAATGTAGGCATCAATTGGATGGCTGCACAGCGCATCTCCAAAGGATTCTATTGGGATTTCGGACTCGGATTTCAGTTTTACAATTTCAAGTTTGAAAACAGAGACTACCAGGCAGTACGTGGGGATGACCAGGTAGCGTTTATCCAAAGAAACGATGTGGATGGTTTCAAAAGTAAAATCTCCGCCTCTTACATTACGGCTATGACCATGCTGGAACTGGATTTTGGTAAGATGAATGACAATGGACGCCGTGGACTCAGAGTAGCTGCCGGACCCTATGTAGGTTATAGATTAGGTGGTCAATCAAAGTATGTCTATCGTGAGCTGGGCGGATCCGGACGTCGCAAGGACAAGCAAGACACCGGACTTTACCTGAATAATCTTCGGTACGGAATCAGAGGAGAAATAGGCGTAGGGAGGATAAACTTCTTCACCACCTACGATCTGAACACCCTGTTCCAAGAAGGCAAAGGTCCAGAGCTTAACCCGATTACTTTCGGAATAGTATTTTAAAAACTAACGGGGAGTCCCCTCCCCTTCACACCTTTTTTAGAAAAAATGAAAACTACCATACTACCGCTAATAATTTTCTTTTTGGTCATAGGCAAAGCTTTTGCCCAAGAACCAGACACCGTCATCTACACCAAAACTAAGGTCATCAAGGTTTTTGGAAACACTTGGTCATACAAGCAAAAGGAGGATGGCAAGTGGATCCTTGACATCGAAGAAAACGACGAGGTGAAAGTAGATGAAATCCACAAAAGAAGTCGCTTCCACATGGATTTGGATACAGAACTGGGTATCAACCTGGTGAATCCTACCGACCAAATGCCCACCGTAAAACCATGGGGATCCTGGTACTATGCCATCAACTTATTAGGTACTACCAAAGTCTCTAAAAACTTCCACATTCTCTCCAGTTTGGGCGTAAACTGGTACAATTTCAAGCTAGAAGACAGAAGCCTGATCGCCATCAAAACTCCCGAGGGCATAGAATGGGAAGAATTTCCAGGTCCTGGCACAGGTACTAAATCCAAGATCTCGGCATCTTATCTGAATTTCACGCTGGTTCCTACCCTCCTTTCCAACAATAATAAACTTCGATTAGGACTAGGTGGATATGCCGGAGTGAGAATAGGCGGACGCGGCAAGTTTGTCTATGATGATGAGAATGGAAAAAAACAAAAACTCTTCGAAAAGTCTAACATGTACGTTGACAACTTTCGCTATGGTGCCAGAGCAGAATTCGGTGTGGGTGAGGTGACCCTCTTTTTCAATTACGATTTAAACAACCTTTTCCAACCAGATCTTGGACCTGAAGTACAGGCCATGAGCTTTGGTGTAACCTTACGATAATTAATAGAGCATGACTCAATAAGCCGCATACTGGCATGAAATTAATTTCTGCGAGATTCTCCCGAAACAAGTTCGGGAGAGGCTATTTAACCATTAAAAAACAATTATAAACACATGAAATCGAGCATGTCGTAAGCGACACACAGAGGGATGATTATCAACCATGCGAGATTCCATCTGACCTTTTAAAAACAAATTACAAACAGATGAAACAATTCTTCAAATTTTCGACTTTGGCAATAGCCATGACACTGATTTGCCTGGGTGCCTATGCTCAGGAGGTAATAGTAGACACGCAGAAATCCTATTCCAACATAAGCGCGATCGAAGTTAGCGGTGGCTGGCTGGATGTATCGTATACAGGTGGTAGCAGCTCTGAGGTCAATGTAGATGCCTACTTAGAATCCAACGATGAAGAGCAGGATATAATCTTTGTCACGGTGGGTGATGTACTGAAAATCTCATACGAACGCAGCAGCAGAAACTCTTCCTGGGGAAACAACCGCAACAAGGGATACATCAAAATCACCGGCCCAAAAGAAATTGCGCTTAGCCTTAAAAACTCATCAGGAACAGTGGACGTGGACGGTGTGAGCAATGAAGAAACCAATCTACGCGTATCCTCCGGCAAAGTAAACGCTCAGAACATTATGGGAGACCTGAGAGTAAAAGCCAGTTCTGGTTCCCTGAACCTAAACAACATCTCCGGAGATGTCATAGCTGGAGTCACTTCTGGCAATGCCAATATCAGCAATGTCAATGGCAACCTGGATTACGAGTCCACCAGTGGCTCACTAGACGCAGATAGCATTGACGGGGAGCTCAGCGTATCCCTTACTTCTGGCAATGCCAAACTGAGCAACATTGGCTCCCTGGGCAGACTAAAGTTCACCTCGGGTAATATCCGGGCCAGCAATGCCGGACTTAGCGGAAACACCGAATTCAACGGAACTTCAGGAAACTTTAAAATCCAGACAGATTCAGACCTCAAAGCCTTCAATTTTTCCCTTCGGGCCTCATCTGGAAACCTAAAAGTGGGGGGAATCAATACGGGAAGGAATCTAGAAATCGACAATGGCGCAGCTGACTGGGTGAAAGGCTCCATCTCCTCAGGAAACATTACTATAGACAACTAATTAGCCATAATAACTGAAAAGACCAGCGCTGAAAGTGCTGGTTTTTTTATGCCCTATTATTAACCCGGATTTTGTGTGCGTATTTGGTGATGCGGGCAGTAATCACTGGTGCTGTGGCCTAGAATGGCTAATGCATAATTTGGGTTTAAGGACGGGATGCCAGTTCTACCAATTCTTTCTCCTCATCACTGATCTTAAGTAGTTTTTGAATACGGAGCGGACTGGGTTTTCCCAAGGAGAAAAACAAGAGCGCAACAGCAAAAATCAAGTTGAAAATAGCAGATCCAAAAAACAATAAGCCTAGCGCACTAAGCATTGAGACCAGAAAAAGAAGAAAATACCGTTCTTTCACAGCCCGGGAGAATGCCTGCATTTTCAGAATAAAATCGGGAGCCTGCTGACTGCCCTTGATCCGCTTTCTAAATAAGAGAAATTGACTGACCAAAAGTCCTATACCCGCTCCCCAGAGCAATTCTTCTACAAAATCGGGCAAGTCTGGAAGATTCCAGTTTTGCTCACCGGAACTTTGGTACAGATAGATCATACCATAAACTGGCAATGCGACCACCATCAGAATAGTGATCAGCAGCTCATAGCTTTTGATCAATTTTCGTAGTTCTCCCTCCACTTATCCAGCTTATTCTATGGTGACTTTCACATCATCAGTCAGTGGCCGGGACACACAGCAAAGTACATAACCTGCTTCCTTCTCATTGGGACTTAGGCCTGCATCTTCGTCCATTTTCACCTCACCACTCAGCAGTTTACCTCTACATGCGGTACAAAGTCCACTTTGGCAGCTGTAAGGCATATTTAAGTCCTGCGCCAGTCCGGCTTCTAATATGGTCTTGTCCGGCGTGACTGTCACTGCATGCTCCTCTCCTTCCAATACTACCGTAATATCCCGAGTCAAAATACCTCCAGTTTGACCATGTGTAGCAGCCTCATGCGCTTGATCTGCCGCTGCAGAATAAAAACTTTCACGGTGAACCTGCCCAGATGGCACGCCAAGCTCCTGAAGCACCTCTTCGAAATTATCCATGATTCCCTCGGGTCCACAGGCAAAGTATTCCTTTTGGAAAGAAGCATCAGATTCGGCACTTTGAGCAAACTCACGTAACTTTTCTTTACTCAGGCGGCCCCTCATTCCGGTCCAGGATTCAGCTGGTTGGCTCAGATTATGAATCACTTCAAGTCTAGCAGGATTCTTTTCCACCAGGGCATCCAATTGCTTCTTGAAGATGATCTGCTCTTCGTTTCTACTACAATACAAAAGCGTAACCTTGGACTTAGGCTCATTGACCAAAACTGACTTTAAGATCCCCATGATGGGGGTAATTCCAGATCCTGCTGCGACCAGGAAAAAGTGCTTTTGGTTTTGGGAATGAAAATCAGTGGTGAAGTTTCCCAGTGGCTTCAACACATTGATGGTTTTGCCTGGAAATACTTTTTCGTTCAGAAAATTGGAAAACAAACCCTCAGAAACCCGCTTGACGGATATTCCCGGAAATGGATCTACAAAAGGCGAAGTGCAAAGACTGTAAGATCTGCGCTGCTCCTTGCCTTCAAAATCCATCACCAAAGTCAAAAACTGCCCCGGTTTGTATTCTAAAAATGGCTCTGGCTGTTCAAAATAAATGGTGACCGTATCCGATGTTTCCTTGACTACCTCTCTCACTTTCAGCGGCAAGTAAGTATTTGACTTGGCCGCCGGTTTCTTTTTCTTGAATAAATTGAACATTCCTGATCTAAGCGTTTATCTGATTTTCGACTGCAAAATTAACCCCCAAAGTGAATTTATCAGGGTTGCTGTCAAATATTTCAAGGGATAACCGAGATAATGCCCGAGAGGTTCAGCTATTTTTCAGCTTAATCCGGTTTTTAATCTGATTCACACAGGAGTATTGGCTCCAAAAAATTAACTTTGCACCTTCCTTTTAACCAACGATTCAAAGTAATGGAATTAAATGCACTGACTGCGGTCACCTCTGTAGATGGACGCTACGCCGGCAAAACGGCACCTTTGAGAGCTTATTTTTCAGAATTTGCCCTGATCAAGTACCGGGTACATGTGGAAGTGGAGTATTTTATCGCGCTTTGCGAGCTGCCTTTACCACAGTTGGCGGATTTTGACCCCGCGCTGTTCACCGAGCTCAGAGGCATTGTCTCCAACTTTTCCCTAGAAGATGCTCATACGATCAAGGAAACCGAGAAAATCACCAATCATGACGTGAAAGCGGTAGAGTATTTTCTCAAAGAAAAATTCGATGGTTTGGGACTGGAGAAATACAAGGAATTCATACACTTTGGCCTGACTTCTCAGGACATCAATAACACGGCCACGCCACTGATGCTTAAAGAAGGCTTAGAGCAAGTGATTTTGCCTCAGCTGGATCAGGTAATCAGCAAACTAAAGACCCTAGCCATAGAATGGAAAGCTATTCCTATGCTTGCCAAAACGCATGGACAGCCGGCCTCTCCTACCCGACTCGGTAAAGAACTGGAAGTATTTATTGTGCGCCTGCAAAAGCAAGTGGAGCTGCTAAACCATGTGCCATATTCGGCCAAATTTGGCGGAGCCACAGGGAATATGAATGCCCATCAGGTCGCCTATCCTTCCTTTGCCTGGAATGAGTTTGCATTCAAATTCGTCAGTGAATACCTAGGTTTAGAGCGCAGCTATCCCACCACACAAATCGAGCATTACGACAACCTAGCGGCTACTTTTGACAGCCTAAAACGCATCAACACCATTCTCTTGGATCTGGCAAAGGATGTATGGCAATACGTGGCTATGAACTATTTCAAGCAAAAGATCAAAGCCGGAGAGATAGGTTCCTCAGCCATGCCGCACAAGGTCAACCCCATTGATTTTGAAAATGCGGAAGGGAATCTAGGCATTGCCAATGCGCTTCTGGAACACCTGGCTGCCAAGCTTCCGATTAGTCGACTGCAGCGGGATCTGACGGACAGCACTGTTTTGAGAATTATAGGTGTGCCACTGGGGCATATGCAGATTTCCTTCGAATCTCTCCTGAAAGGCCTAGGTAAACTGGAATTAAACCAAGCTGCTATACAAGCGGATCTGGAGGATAACTGGGCAGTAGTAGCAGAAGCAATCCAGACCGTATTGAGAAGAGAAGGCTTCCCGAAACCTTACGAAGCCCTGAAAGACCTGACCAGAACCAACACCAAAATCACGGAACAGTCAATTTCAGAATTCATCTCTAACCTGCCTATTTCAGATGAGCTGAAAAAAGAGCTGAGCCTAATCTCACCCTTTAATTATACCGGAATCTGACCCGAAAAGAATCCCGATTTTTTTGAAATTTAAAGAAGCCGGAACTTAAGTGTTTCGGCTTTTTTTATCTGCCAAAAACCCTATTTCAACTGTAGGCTAAAACCAAGACAATCAACTTTTTACCGGAAACAGATTACATTCTCGACAAAAAGCCCTAAATTATTTTCATAAAGTTTAAAATGTATTTTATAACTAAAAATCCGTTTTATAAACCTGAAACTTAACTTTAGAAATCATGGCCAGAAAAAAACTAGTAGACCCCAGCATCAACGAATCTTCAAACACTACCCAGGAGGACACTCAAGCTCTAAAGGTCAATTTGACTTCGCCAGAGTTAGTGCGTAAAAAAAGAGTAGATCCCTCTGACTCTTAAGTAAGCCTCAGTTCTTCTTTGGCAGGAACAATTCGGCCATCATGCACCTAGCACTTCCTCCCCCCAGTTTTTCAATGGTGGGAATGGAAGGACTGATGATTGTTGTGTATTTTTCTATCAACTGAATCTGCCCTACATTCAGGCTATCAAGGGCAGTCTGGGACATAACAGTGAATTTCTCTCCCCCATCATTGCTGACTTCAAGCATATTGCCTGCAAAATTAAACTTTTGTTTTCCCGTGATCGGAATCACCTTTTTGCCGGTTTGGGTCAGACTCCGCTGTACACTTTGTTTTTCAGAAGCTTTGGGGATTGCATCCAGGCAAACTACCGCCAAATCCGTCCCAATATGCATCATAACATTAGTATGATAAATGGGTGCCAGCTCACCCTTGACTTCCTGTACCGCATGAAAGCCCACCACGCTATACCCCAAAATCTCCCCTACATAGCGCAAAGGAATAGGATGAGTGCGATCAGAATAAGAAGCAAATATCGTTTTGCTCTCATGATCCATCACCATGCTTCCAGTTCCCTCGAGAAACTGCGCATCCTTTTCAAAAAAACTAATGTCCAATATCTCACTGACCTGATAGCCTTTTTTCATTAAGCGCTCAATCAGATCCTTTCGCCTTTCCGGCCTTCTATTTGGAGAATACATGGGATAGAGTAGCATCTTCCCATCCGAATGCGTGCTGATCCAGTTATTTGGGAAAAGCGCATCAGGTTTCACAGGCTTGGCAGTATCCTCCACCACCTCCACATTCACGCGCTGATCCCTGAGCATGGCCACAAATGCATCAAACTCCTGCATCGCTAGTTTTTGGATTTCCTCAGAACTCCTGGCATCACTTTTCTGATAAAAATTATCCATAGCAGTCTCCGGATTAAACCCAAAGTTGGATGGGCGAACCATCATGATGTGAGGAGTAGTCTGCATATTAATGAGTCAAAGGATATCGGTAAAGTACCGGAATAATATTGAACCTGCGCTCGCTTAAGGTAAAATAACCTGGTTTTCTACTGTCAAAACCTATCGCCTCTCCCTGCGGTTCGGGATCGTATGGCAATAGCTCCGATTCACTTTCTAAGGTTTCTGCTATAGATTCCCCTACTTTTCTATTCCAATAATGAACTTCGAGATAAGTTTTGATGAGGATTTTGGTACCATCAGGCGAGATATCTCCACCTACAGAACCACCAAAATCCAATTCCGCCACATTTTCCAATTCCACCTTCCCCTTTGGGAAATCCTCAAATTTGAGTCGAAATACGTTATTGGACTTATCCCGTTTACTCACTATAAAAACATCCTTGGAAATGGGGTCCACCATCAAAGTCTCCGCATCCCTAGGCCCCTTAGGATAGGTCAAAACCACCTTTTCCATAGAGACAGTCTGGGTTTTGAGCAAAGTTTCTGGCTCCATTACCCTGTAGACCACCACCTGATCGCGTACTGCAAGATTATCACCTATATCACCCAAGTAGATGTAACTTTCTTCACCTGGTCCAGGGCCCACCGCAATATCTTCCCAGTCTATGTTTTCTGCGCCTTCTAAAACCAACTCAGCAATAAGCTCCTTTTCCAGACTGAGCACATAGATGATAGGCTCTCCACCGCTGTCATTGTGTACATATATCCTGTCTGTATCTATTCGGCTTTGAGCAAGCCCACTGATTTCTTCCAGTGTCTGAGATTGGATCTCCTTTAGTGCCAAGGGAGCTTGAGAGCTGGTATCCTGAGCGAAAGCCCAAATCGAATATTGTAAGGTAACTAGTAGTAAAAGACCGAATTTCATAAACATATAGTAGAGCGTAGTAGGTAAATTAATGAAAACAACGATTGATCACACCGGACAGGAACATGAGTAAGCCCAATCATGCTAACAGTAAAAACAGGCTCCGAGATTCCTTTTTAGAAGAAAAATTGGATTTAATCAAAGATGATTTCAATCCTAAAGCTTTATTCAAAAAATAAGTAACTGAGCATGAAGCAAAAAGAAAGAAGGAGTAAGAAAATCACATTTTTTTTAGGGTGAGGGTTTGGAATAAATCATATAGCCTCCTACATTTGCATCACCAATTCGGAAAAAGCTCCGGGTTAAACATAAAATTCCTTCTTAGCTCAGTTGGTTAGAGCATCTGACTGTTAATCAGAGGGTCCTTGGTTCGAGCCCAAGAGAAGGAGCATATAAAGCCTCATTTCGGAAGATCTGAGGCTTTTTTTGGTTTTAAAGATATGCCATGGATTTTTCAGTATATATCCTGTATTCCAGGAGTTTGGACAAATTCTACATTGGATATACAGCTAATTTCACAGCAAGGTTAGCTTATCACAACAGTACCCAAAATAAAATCTGGACGAAAAGAGGACAGCCTTGGGAAGTTCATCTGCTAATTGACAGGCTAGAAAAATCCCAAGCTTTGAAGATGGAAAAACACCTAAAAAAAATGAAGTCCAGAAATTATCTTATTAATCTAAAAGCCGATCCTTCGGCAATCGATGCGCTGATACAAAGATTTAGGAAAAGCATCTGATCCCGATTCATCGGGAAGGGTCCTTGGTTCGAGCCCAAGAGAAGGAGCAAAACCTGATACGAAAGTGTCAGGTTTTTTTATGCCAACATTTTTTCAATTAATCAGAAAAGGATACTTTCTCAAGACAACATTCAAGACAAGCCTAACCAACCTTGACCGGGTAGGTATTGCTCGAAATGAAAGGATAAGAGACTCGAATTCTTTGTCAGGCTGAGCACTGGAGCTACGGGGGTAGCGGATATCGAAGCCTTTGTATCTATATCAAGTTCAGGGAAAATTAATAATTGTGAGAGGTAAGCATAATTAACAGCTATTCTTGTTCTCGACTACGCTCGAACTGACATGATTGGTGATTTGATTTCCATTTCTAAATTCTCGACCACATGACTATTGGATTGAGAGAAGAAGCAAAAGCCACTCATTTCTAAAAGGCTTTTACTTTACCTTCAACTTTGCTTTTTCTATTTCCTCCCCTGCTTTCCTACAAAATCCTTATTTTTAATCTTCTTATGTTCTAAGAATTCCCAAACCCAGCTTCGACTATGAAAAAATCATTTTTGTACCTCATTTCACTAACACTCATTTTTATTGGAAATGAAACCTGTTTTGGTCAGACAATCCTTAAAAAAGAAACCGTTACCGACCTCAGTAAAACACCAAACTACGCCTTTGGAGTAAAAGACGAAGATGGTTTCAAAAGCGCATTATCGATATATGATACCTTCATAGAAAATGGAGTCGAGATTGAAAATTTTGAAATTGTAATGAAAGGCCCAGTAGTCAAAACGATGGTGAAAGACTCTGAACTTGAGAAGTATTTTGAGAAATATAATGGCAAAGTTCGTGTTAGTATTTGTAGTGTAGCGATGAAAAGACTTGGAGTTTCCAAAGAGCAGCTTTTTCCTGGATTGGAAGTGGTAGAAACTTACACGATACGCATTCTTCAATTACAGGCTTTGGGCTATAATTCGATTATATACTGAGAAAAAAAGCAGCACTCGGCAAGAGTAAATTTCAAATAAAATAGTGCCCTAGGTTTAACTGTTCACAGAAAACTCCTATTTACTTTCGAAGAATACCTGTTCGGGTTCCATTATTTAAAAGGAAGTAATTCACTTCATATCACCTGAATTACCCAGCTGAAGAAGTACACCTTTAAATATCGAAAAAACCTTAAATGGTTGCCCTTTCATTGATAGGAGAAGAAAAACCTGACACGAAAGTGTTAGGTTTTTTTATGTTCTAATTTTAATAAATCTAGTATATACTATTTTTAGTTTATTTCGTTAAAACTAAAGTTTTAACTTTTAGCCATGAAGACAATTCTACTATTCGTGTTATTTATGATTCCAAACATCATTTTTTCTCAAGTAAAGGATCATGCTGCATACACTATGAACAATCTTTCTTCATACGAAAAAAGAAAATTAAGATATAGCGAAAGCCGGGAGGATGGCAAATATTTCCTATTTCAGGCAGGACTCCGAAAACATAAAACCACACCAGGAGAAAACCTATACTTTGACATCAATGGTGAATTGGACGGAGTGGTAAGTGGGCTTTATGGGTTTAGAAAAGGCAATCTCTCTTTTGAAACTGGCTTTGGCTTCATTTGGCACAATTCTACTATCAATCATTTTTTAGGTAATACAGGTGAAAAACTTGAGACCTATGTAAATTTCAACTCCGGATATTTGCCAGTAGGGTTTAGGTACGATATTCCTTTAGATGACAAAAAAAGTGTCAGATTTGGTGCTCATGCCTCGGCAAATATCATCCTTTTTTCAACAGATAAGCCTGATGAGTTTGGATCAACCTCCTATTCTAAAACCGCAGGAACCGAAAATATTTACCTTGACATGCAAATAGAAGAGAAAAAGTTTCCAGCCTTTTTTAAGGTTGGCCTACATTCAGAAATAGCCATTTTTAAATCTTCTTTCTTGGTCATTCGAGGCAGCTATATTTTATCTCCAACTACCTACAGGACAATTTTATATAATTGGGAACTAAACAATGAATCTGGCTCATTTCGGAATGAAACAAAAATCGATGGATTGATTTTTGAAATTGCTTACAAACTACCTTTGAATATTTTTAATCTCGAAAAGTAAAAGCGTAGAACTTCAAGGAGAAATTACAGAAACCAATAAACATCAACTTTTAATA
The DNA here is from genome assembly GCF_027594545.1 of Algoriphagus sp. TR-M9. Lineage (NCBI taxonomy): Bacteria > Pseudomonadati > Bacteroidota > Cytophagia > Cytophagales > Cyclobacteriaceae > Algoriphagus > Algoriphagus halophytocola. The sequence continues at coordinate 3,152,863 of NZ_CP115160.1, forward strand.
CCCTTACCCCAACAAGCTACTTACCTCCGCTCTATACGTCTGCCCGATTGGAATTTCATTCCTATCAGTTTTGATTCGATTACCCTTGATGGTTTGGATTTTAGCAGTATTGACCCAATAGGATTTCTGAACCCTTAGGGAATTTCCCTGTACCAATTTCTCTTCTATCTCAGAGATTTTCTCTGGAAATATTATCATACCTCCAGAGTGAAAACCTTGCAGTAATTCCCCAAGGCTTCCACCAAGAAAATATAATCAGCTCCAAACCAGCAACATTCCAAAGATGATATTCAGCCGATTAGAAGTTTACTCCAAAGTAAAGATTGGGTTCAAACAGGAAATAATTCTTCCATTTATCATCCAGTTGTTTGAATCCTTCAGGAGTATTGGTATCAAAAACCCAAAACTGGGAATGAATCTGAGGCTCGATGAAAAATCGCTTTTTATTGCCAAAGTCCAAATGATAGCCAAGATGAAATGAATTATATAGTTTAAAGCCATTCCCAATTTTGTTATTATCTTCATCTAAATAGGTTTTATACTGTGGCAATACTTCCACTGTGGCAAATAAGCCCTTCCAAAGCATTCGCTGATAACTTATTCCTATACCGGTTTCTCGTACATGCCCAGGATAGAATTCAGTTTCAGAATCTACTTTATCCAAAAGTCCATCCCACCAGAGGATACCCATTGGCTGAAATAATCGCCAGGTGGCAAACTTTACCCCAACTATATTCTTATTATCCAGATTGCGCTTCAAATGAAATTCTATGTGCTGAGTATTTGTCCTATCATTCCAGGATTTTTCAACTAATTGGGGGACAATAATCACGGGGAAACTGACCCTATATTGATGGGCTAGTAAAGGTTCCTTGCTAGTTTTTTGGCTGTTTTGAGCAGACGCACTTAGTGTTATAAGCGTTAGAATAATGATCAGTACGTTTTTCATTTTTTTAATTTTTAGTAGTGAGATAGTTTAATTAAGAATTAATAGTTCGTTGTGAATTCCTTAATTGCGTCTTGAATCATTTCGGCCAATTCAAAATAGGCCGTTTCATTTTCTTCAGTAGAAGCATCCATATTGGTCAAAAGGAGATAGCCCGTATTTTCAGTCATGTCGAACTGTAAACTGCAAGTTGTTCCAGGGTCGCTGCCATCATGTTTGACTTCGCTTCCATCCAAAAACCAGAAAATACCTTGATTTGCAGCCAACCCTGCTGGCAATTCGCCATGGGGAAGCATAGCTTCAAAAAGCATTTGATAACCCGCTTCTGAAAACAAATTGGATGACTTTCCCATTGCACCAGACATCATATCCATCAGGTATTTTGCTAAGTCTTCGTTGCTGCTGTAAATACTGCCATCTGGGTAGGAATCATTGGCGTACTTTGGGAGAGGAGTGTTTTTGTCCCAATATAATATTGCGAGGTCAGCAGGATTTAGATTAGCCACCTCATAAGCGGTTTGAAACATATCCAAAGGCTGAAAAATGTTTGCATTTACGTACGCTTTGAAGGGTAGGCCTGTAGCTGACTCAACTAAATAGGCCGCCAAAGAAGTAGCGACATTGGAGTAACTCCAAGTTTCACCTGGAGCAGTCTCAGCAAAATTATCCAAGCTGTAGAAGGCTCCTCCTTCTTGATAGTATTCAGCCAAGAATTCATTTAGAGGCAAAGTTTCCCTTTGTTGGATACCAAAACCATCAGTCAACAATTGAGCGCCTACAGTGGATAAATTTTCGCCAGGCAAAATATGGTAGGCTTTAAAGTACACATCAGGATTATCGAGCAGTCCAGAGGTGTGGGTAACGAGATGCTTTATCTGAATAACAGCATTAGGCAGTTTGGGATTTTGTATGGTGAAAGGCAAAATGTCATTGATGTCCGTATCTAAAGAAAAATACCCCTGCTCAATCGCTTTCACGATAGCCGCCCCAACAAAAGTTTTGCTGATTGACCCTATAGGTTGGGTAGTGTGATTGGTGTAGGCTATGCCGTTTTGGAAATCTGCTTTTCCAAATGGTTGTTGGTAAAGAAGTGAATCGTCTTTTACCACTGAAACTGCAAAACCTGGTGCTTTCGCTTTGATATAAATTTCAGCTAAAACTGCTGTTAATTCCGAAGGTGTTGAAATGGAACCTGAGTGTGGGAGTGGATTTTCCTCAAATTTGTTGCATGAAAAAAGAATTGGTATCATGAAAAATGAGAGAACGATAAAAGGCTTTTTCATAGATTGACTTTATTAAAATTTTAATTCAATAGGATGCTTTCCCCCTGTCTCCTACCGAAAAATCAGCAGAAAAAGAAATCCTTATCAACTGATCTGAAATGCTGATTGATCAAATTGACATTGCAAAAATGAAGTTGAATAACAGGTCAATCGTCCCAAAATGTAATTGTGGACATTTTGATGAGATTCGGGGCTTTTTGGCAAGAGTGGTAAGTCGGAATAAGCAGCTATGCTTTACAATTCCTAAAAAAACCTTGAAGAATCCATAAAGAGTCTTCCAGAAATAAATCTATTTTTTTGGGTAATATTACTTGACCAGAAAGAATAATATGGATTTTGTAAACGCAAGCATCTACCTAAAAGCCAAATCTTTAGCCATTAAAGAAGGGATGCCTACGCTTCAATTCCTTAAGAAACACTCAACCGTTAACCCTACCTATTTACCAATTGATTTCCTTTATGACATTTATGAATGGGCCAGAGACAACCTTTCACCGGGATTCAGTGTGCGTCAGGGAGAGCAACTGAATTCAGAAGACTATGGTACCTTGGGGCTATCCTGGAAAACCAGCTGGCAGGCAAAGGATATCCTGGAAAGATTGCAGCGATACATGGTATTGGTCACTGATCAGGGAACTATACAGTTACTGAAAAAAAATACTCACTCTCAGCTCTTTCTCCACCGACCTCCCCGTCGAAAAGGAATCGAAATGGCAAATGAAGTTTCCTTTGTCATGCTGACGGGAGTTTTGCAGGAAGTGACAGGGCAAAAAATCCAGCCAAATCAAGTGACTTTTCAGCATTCAGAATCCTCCTCTCAAAAAGCGCTTGAAGATTTTTTTCAATGTTCGGTGGAATTCGGAGCTTCTCAAAATATGCTTCGATTTCGAACAGAATTACTAGAAATTCGGACAATAAAAGCCGATAAAAGTATTCATCGATTTCTTTTAGATCGTTTGGAAGAGGAGAAAAAAGGAATTTTCTCGCAAGCAGATCACCTACTAATGGACATTCAGCAACTGATCACAGAGGTTCTACCCAGTGGTATCCCTAGTATCATTCAAATTGCAGATCAACTCAATATGAGTGCCCGAACGCTCAAGCGTAGACTTGCTGAGAAAGAATTGACCTTTCGGAATCAGGTTCAACTGATTCAGCAAGAAACTGCACAGGATTTATTACTGAATTCCCCCCTTAGCATAGCAGAAATCGCCTTTCAGACAGGTTTTTCCGAGCAAAGTGCTTTTAACAGGGCTTTCAAAAGGTGGACCCAACTTTCCCCTTTGGAATATCGCAAAACTCAGTGAATGAGTTCGAGTGGTCTTAAATGTCAAAGAATTGGCACAAAGCGTCAATCTTACTTTTTTACCCTGCTTTACTTTTACACCTATCAATTAAACAGATTTTGAATCAAGGAAATCCTCAAGATTTTACCTCATTTCCGGAAATGGACTTCCGAGTAGAAAAGTAATGGAATGATTATTTCCTGATTTGAAGCACAACCAAGCAAAAACCCCTAGAATAATGGGAAATCAAATTCAAAATACCCCATCGGTCAGACTTATTGGAATACTTTATGTCTTTGTTATCATTTTGGCAGGTTTTAGTCAGGGATATGTGAGGGAGGGAATTTTTGTAGCAGGAGATGCTCTCAATACTTCCGAGAATATCCTTGAAAATGAGGGGCTATTCCGCCTCGGACTCTTGACGGATCTTTTAGCTTTTTTATTAGATGCCATCATTTCTGTAATGCTTTATTTACTTTTAAAACCCTACGGAAAAACGCTGGCCCTTATTTCTTCTTCCCTACGGCTTTTGGCACATCCCGCGATTGGAACGCTCAATCTACTCAACCACTACCTTGCACTTCATGTGTTGAAAAGTGAACCTTTGTCTTTGTCTTTTAATCAGGATCAAATAGCCTCTTTAAGCCATCTCTACATGGATGCACATAGCTATGGGTACCTGATCGCAGGAGCTTTTTTTGGGATTCATTGTCTTTTACTGGGAGTTCAGCTCTTCCAAAGTGGTGTTTTTCCTAAATTTCTTGGCATCCTCATGTTTTTTGCCGGTTTGGGCTATTTAATTGAAACATTTGGTGACTTTGCTTTTCCCGGAAACGAGGCGCTATTCGCTTGGATCGTTGGCATAGCTGCTGCTTTAGGCGAAGTCACCCTGGCATTTTACTTCCTGATCAAAGGCTCAAAAATCAAATCCGTTTCAGCATGAAAGCAATAATCTATCAAGAATATGGTTCCACAGAAAACCTCAAACTTCAAGAGATAAATCAGCCTGAACCCAAAGCAGATGAGGTTTTAATCAAGGTTCTGGCGGCATCGGTCAATCAAGCTGATAGACATCTTTTGAGTGGAACTCCCTTTCCGGTTCGTTTTACCGCTGGATTGTTTCGACCGAAGTTTCAAACGCTTGGGGCAGATGTTTCGGGAGTGATTAAGCGCATTGGGAAAAACATCAGCCAGTTTAAGGTAGGTGATGAAGTTTATGGGGATCTTTCAGGGATTGGCTTTGGAGGCTTTGCTGAATATGCTGTAGCCAAAGAAGAGATCCTGGCAATAAAGCCCAAAAATCTATCATTTGGGGAAACAGCAGCCATGCCCATGGCCTCGGTAACGGCTTTGCAGGGATTAAGGGATTTGGGAGAAATTCAAAAAGGAGATGAGGTACTTATCAACGGAGCTTCAGGAGGTGTAGGTGGTTTTGCCGTCCAAATCGCCAAGGCCTACGGTGCCCGGGTAACAGCAGTCTGTAGCGGAAGAAATGAGGAGCTGGCTAAAATACAGGGGGCTGATGAAGTCATAGATTATTCCCTTCGCGATTTCACCAAAGAAGATCGAAAATTCGACTTGATTCTAGATGGACCAGTCAATCATTCACTCAGTGAAATAGAAAGAGTTTTGAAAGAAAATGGAAGGTATGTTGCCTTTGGCTTTTCCATGGAGGCGCTTCTTCTGGGATCTTGGAAATCTTTCCGAACTGGGAAGAAATTCAAAACCCTTCTTGCAAAAGTGAAACAAGCCGACCTTAAGCTAATGGCAAACCTTGCTGATGAAGGAAAGATCAAACCTTATATCCAACAAAGCTTTACGCTCGATGAAGTTCCTCAGGCTTTGGATTTGTTGATAAATGGAAAGGTTTCAGGAAAATTGGCAATTACCATCTAATCTTATGATTGGGATTTTAGAATTCAGCTACCTTTTCTACTATTGAATTGTAAGTAAATAGGCAATAAATGATTGCCAAAAAAAGTATCAATTAAAGACTCAATAAATCCACTTTATCTATGTTTTTAGCTTTAACATTTAGCCAAAAACTTCAGGAAGTTTTATCTTGAGTGCTATTTATGACCTAATTTCAATTACCAAGATGTTCTTGGGCTTTTTTTCCTTTGGATGAATCAACGCTCCATCGCAGTACTCCCTTTTGATAATCTCAGTTCAGATCCGGAAAATGAATATTTTTCTGACGGAATGGCTGAGGAAATCATCAATGCACTAAGCAAAATCCAAAGCCTAAAAGTAATAGCCAGAACTTCTTCCTTTGCCTTTAAAGGTCAAAAAATCGACGTACGTATTATTGGCAATAAACTGGGCGTCGCTTCTGTCATCGAGGGTAGTATTCGAAAAGCGGGAAGCCGGGTTCGGATCGCAGTACAACTTATTCGCACAGACAATGGATTTCATATCTGGTCCGAAACCTTTGACCGGACTTTGGAGGATATTTTTGACCTACAGGATGAAATCAGCCTTTTGGTCGCAGATCGAATTCGAGAGAATTTTGGGCATATGGATATTGAGGACAGCCTTGTATCTTCCAAAACAAGTAACCCGGAGGCATACGACCTTTTCCTTAAGGCAAGTCATCACTTTAAGCGAAAAGACTTGGCCGATGTCAAAGAAGCTCTCCTGTTGTTTACCAAAGCCACCGAACTAGACCCCGAATTTACCGAGGCTTATTCTTACATCGGAGAAACCTACCTTCACCATGCTGGTTTCAATTTAATTTCTGCCAAAGAGGGTTTTCAGAAATCCAGAGAATATGCTCAAAAAGCACTGAATATTAATCAAAAAGATAGGCGTGCCCATAAGGTCATGGCATATGTCCACCTCTTTCATGACTGGAATTGGGAAGCAGCCATCCAATCCTATAATCAAGCAGTGGCAGCAGGACTGAATAACGAAATTGATTTTATTACCAACTACTATATTTTCATCCAAAAGGATTACGACTTGGCCATTGCTATCGCCAAAGAAAATCAATCTAGGGATCCACTTCACATCATAAGCTACTGGTGGTTAGGACTCTGTTATTACCTCTCGGGCAGATTTAAAGAAGCTCTTTCTGCATTTGAAGAAAGCTTACGGATCGACCCTGATTTCAGTGAAGCTCTTCGCTGGAAAGGTTTGGTTTTAGGGTACCTGGGAAGATTTGAAGAGGCCTTTCAGACCCTCGACAAAGCGATCGAATTGACCAAGGGGGAAGGCTTGGTCAAACTGGATCTGATGACAGTAAAAGTACTCAGCGGAGAGATCGAAGGAGTGCTCGAGGAGCTCGAAAACAGTCACTACATTGACCCTTGTGACCCCGCGGCTTTATACAGTTTGATGAATCGACCAGAGGAGGCGGTTTACTTTCTTCAGAAAGGCTTGGAAGAAAAATCAAGTATGATGGTAAGCCTAAAATACTGGTGGGTCTGGGACAATATCAGAGATGATAATCGATTTAAGGAAATCTACAACCAGATGAATTTCCAAGATCATAAACCTCATCGACATCACCCTACCAACCAACAACTGGTCATTACCCAATCCAGTCAAATGAGTGAGGAAGAATGCGAGCATTTTTTACAAGTCTTACAGGAGAAAATGGCATCGGAGGAGGCAGTGACTGACACCAATCTTACCTTACGCTCTTTGGCCGGGCAGATTGAGCTGCACCCCAACAAGCTTTCTTGGCTAATCAACATGAAACTGGGTCAAAATTTTAATGACTATGTCAATTCCCATCGCCTTTCTATCTTCCAGCGAAAAGTCATTGACAAAGCCAATGCACATATTACCTTGTTGGGAATGGCATATGAAAGTGGATTTACATCCAAATCAGTGTTCAATGACTTTTTCAAAAAATCAACTGGATTTACTCCAAAAGCCTGGGTAAAAGCTCATAGAAATTAACCCCATGCGAGAAAAGGAAGAATTCACTTCTTATCAAAAGTTAGTCATTTTGGGCCTGGGCAGCCTCCTTTTTACAGTTGTATTAGACTACATGCTATTGCCAGCCTTGAGCAGTACTCTTCTCGATAAGCTCAATCTCAGCACGGAAGAATTCGGTTTGGTTGCTTCTGCCTATGCCGTAAGTGCCGGGATTTCCGCCATTCTTGCATCTGGTTTTGCGGATAGATTTGATCGAAAATCCTTTCTGATCGTATTTTACAGTGGATTTTTAATGGGAATCATTTTCTGTGCTTTGTCGCCCTCATTTCCCATGCTTTTGGGAGCCAGAATTATTACTGGGGCTTTTGGAGGAATGATTGCCTCGATTTCTTATGCCCTTGTGGCTGATTTGTTTACCTTAGAACAAAGAGGTCAAGTGATGGGATGGATCCAAATGGCTTTTGCTGCCAGTTTAGTGATAGGCCTTCCTTTGTCCCTATTTCTAGCCAGTTCTTTTTCCTGGCAATTATCTTATGGGTTGATCTTTGGTTTGGGAAGCTTGGCTCTATTGCTTGTTAGTTTTATTATTCGTCCTTCAAAAAAACATAGCACAAGACTTTCTTCCCCCTGGGCACATCTTTTTCAAAGTTTAAGAAGGTCTTCCTATTGGACTGTTTTTGGAGCCAATATTTTGATTGTAGGAGGAGATGTGATTTTTATGACATTCAATGCGGCTTACCTTACTTACAACCTTGGAATTGAAGAAAGTGAACTTCCATGGGTTTATGGAGCCATTGGTCTGACTACATTGATTTCAGCTCCTGTATTTGGAAGGATTTCGGATAGGATTGGGAAATGGGTTGTTTTTTCCACGGGGACTTTGATAGCCATTTTAGCAGTTCTGGTTTACACCTGGTCAAATACTGCATCTTTTGAATGGATTATTTTGCTCCATGTAATTTTATATTTGGGAATAAACGCAAGAATGATCTCCCTTTCTGCTTTGGCAACAGCGATCCCTGCAGCTTCCAACCGTGGTGCTTTCATGGCCATTGATTCATCTATCCAGCAATTGGCTGGAGGTTTAGCTGCTGCAGTTGCTGGCTGGGTTATTTTTCAAGATGCGGATGGCAGATTACTTCATTATCCTCAAATAGGTTCGCTGATTGCAGTATTGATGGTCCTTTCTTCGGTATTGGTGCTTTTGGTAAACATAATAGTCAATACCAAATCTACCTCCGAAGAGAACTGATTTAGGAGAGATCTTTCCTAATACGTCCGAAATCATAAACCCGGACGCTTATTATCACTTTTTTGGGCACTTTTACTTCATTCCCATCAAAAAACGATCTTATTATGACTGGTCCAGATAAAGAACAAGCCTTTCCCCTTGCCGGCTATAAGCGACTTTGCTTTCTAAAGAACCTGATCAAAAACCCACAAATTCAAGTAGGGGACTTTACCTATTATGATGATTTTGAAGATGTTCACAATTTTGAAAAAAATGTCAAATACCTCTTCGATTTTGTAGGCGACCGGTTAATCATCGGAAAGTTTTGCATGATCGCTTCAGATGTGACCTTCCTTATGAACGGAGCCAATCACCTTTCCAAAGCTCTATCCTCTTATCCTTTTGCAATTTTTGGGAAAGGCTGGGAAAAAGCCATGGAAGGCAAAAGCTATCCTCAAAAAGGTGACACCATCATCGGGAATGATGTGTGGATCGGATATGCTGCAACCATCATGCCCGGCGTCAAAATCGGAGATGGAGCTATCATTGCGAGCAAGTCGGTCGTCACGAGAGATGTAGAACCTTACAGTATTGTAGGAGGCAATCCTGCCCAAGAAATCAGAAAGCGCTTTTCTAAAGAAAAAATAGAACAGCTATTGAAGTTGAAATGGTGGGATTGGCCGATTGAGCGAATCACCCATAACGTACAGCATCTTACCGGCGATCGAGTAGCGAATTTGCTTTGAGCAGGAGCTTACCTTATTCCCATTAATTCAAATGAGACTTTATCAAAAGTAAAGTTTGTCACATTGAGCGAAGTCAACTTGTTGTCCAGAATGCTGGAAACGGGCTTCGACTCCGCTCAGGCTGACAGCAGAATGACTTTTGATACAGCCTCATCTTTTTTTTATATGAATTGCTCTGCAGGCTGATTTTTCATTCCTCAATTTCCTCCAAAGTCCGGGATTTCACGAAAACGTCCCAAATCATAATTCAAGACGACTGGAGACGCTCTATACCCCAACTTTGTCACAGTTATTTATCAAAAACCTAACACATACAACGATGAAAAATAAAGCAATCACACTAGGAACAAGTATTGGTATCGCCATTGGAACACTGCTCGGAGTAGCAATAGGCACATCCATCGGCATCATCGCACTCGGATTATTGGGAGTGGACTTTGACAATCAAATCACTTTCTGGATCAGCACCGGAATGGCTGTAGGTGGAGGAATCAGCCTGGTCAACTTTATGCTCAAATCCTCCAAAGAAGAATAATCAGACATCAATTGGGTTAAAGTCCGGAATCTCACCAAAACGTCCTTAATCATATTTCAAGACGACTGCCCACCCCCTTTAGCCCAAATTTGTCCCATCAATTTTGAAACAGACACAAGTAAAACTTAAACAACACAAAAAATGAAAAAGCTAATCTTTATCTTCTTCTTTGGCCTGATCACCACTCTGAATATTCAGGCCCAAACTGAAAACCCCATCCGCAAAGGCTTCACCGCCGGAGCCTCTGTCGGTGTAGGAGTACTACACTTCACAGATGGGATGTCCGAAAAAGCCACCCGGGGAGGAATCTCCCTCCCTAACCTAAAAATGGGTTGGTTTGTATCTCCCCGAACGGCAATTTATGTCAATACCGTTGGTCAAATCTATGATTCAGAGGGAGTTGACCGAAGCTTCGAGGGCATTATCCCATCCATCCAATACTGGGCTACGGATAAGTGGTGGATCAGCGGCGGTTATGGTGCATCTCTTGATATGCGAGCACTTTATGAATCAAAGGCTGATTCCAAAAAAAATGAATGGGGAAAAGGAGTTTTGATCTCTACAGGTTACGAAGTTCTACAGCGTGAAAAGTGGGCCCTGGATATCCAAAGCCGTATTTATATGGCTCGGGTAACCCGAATTGAAGGTGGTAATCTGGATGCAACCAATTTCTCCATCGGAGTAGGTATTACGCTTTTCTAAAATCAGAAAATCATTTAAAAAGAACCAGCTAGGACAGTCATGTTTCATTCATAGGCTATCCTTCTGGATTTCTCCAAACCAATTAAGCCATGAAATCCCAAAATATTTTCCTATTCCTTTTTGCTATGTTCAACTTTCAATTCCTCTTTGCTCAAAACATCCTTAAAAAGGAAAAAAACCTAGACAGTCTTTTCCAGGAAACAATGGAAAATGATTTGCTTCATAATGCCCTCTTTCGGCTTGAATCCAAAACGCTGGAATTTCAAAAAAGCTGGGCTCATGGACACTTTAATGACGGCAAAAAAGTAGAAATCAATAGCCCATTCCATATTGCCAGCCTGGGAAAAACCTTTACAGCAGTGACTATTGCCAAATTGGCAGAAGAAGGAAAACTGAGCTATGATTCTCCCATGCATCATTATTTACCGAAGAAATTCACTCAAGGACTTCATATCTGGCAAGGAAAAGAATGGACTCGAGAGATTACAGTTTCCCACTTGTTACAACACCTCTCCGGACTTTCCGATTACTTCGAAGACCTGACCAGCAACGGCGAAAACATGCTCGCTGTAGCTTTTGAAAATCCAGATAAGTTTTGGACGCCGCAGGAAATCCTGGACTTCTATAAAGCGGGGTTCCATGCTCGATTCCCTCCCGGAACTGATTACCACTATACTGACACGGAGTACTTATTGCTTGGATTGATCATTGAAGAATTAGAGGAAAAACCACTCCACAAGGTATTCCAAGAGAGGATCTTCAGTCCGCTAGGCATGGTCAATACTTCCATGCATTTGCGATCTAAACCTTTCGAGCAGCCCGACACACCATTGACCGAGATCTACTTTGGAAATGAGGAGGTATCGGGGATGAAAAGCCTTTCAAGTGATTGGGCAGGCGGCGGTATTCAAAGTACTACCATGGATATTTTAATCTTTTTGAGATCGCTTTTTGAAGGAAAACTGATTCAAAAAGAAAGTTTGGAGATCATGCAAGAATGGACTCCTGCCAGCAAAGGGACTTATTATGGCTTTGGCCTGATGCAATGGAAACTTAAGGAACTATTCCCAAGTTTACCCAAGCTTACCCTGATTGGGCACCACGGTTTTACAAGTTCCTTCATGTACTATTGCCCAGAATTGGATGCTTATTTCAGCGGTACTTTCAACCAATCTGAATACCAAAAAGGATCTATGGACTTTTTGGTCAAGGTATTGATGGAGCTAAAAAACACTAAAATTTAGGCTTAGATAACCCTCTGAATTTAAAAGACCAAACTCAAAGAAACATGCAAGGAAAAATAATTCTGGCAGGAGCCACCGGGTATTTAGGAGGTTATATCTCCAAGGAGATCAAGTATCAAAAATTTGATTTTTTAGCTTTTGGACGTAGCGAAGAAAAGCTCAAAAAAATGGGCTTAGCAGATAAGCAATTTCAAGTCCTCGATGTTACGAAATTGGATACTTTTCCAAAAATCGAGGAACCAATAGACACAGTTATTTCAACTGTTGGAATCACCCGTCAAAAGGACGGACTAAGTTATATGGATGTGGATTATCAAGCCAATCTCAATCTTTTAGAGTTTGCCATACGGCACCGAGCAAGAAAGTTTGTTTATGTATCCGTGCTAAATGGAGAACAACTGCGTCACTTGAAAATAACTGCAGCTAAAGAACGCTTCGTCGATTCCTTGAAAGATTCAGGATTGGAATACAGCATCATTAGACCTAACGGTTTTTTCTCCGACATGAAGGACTTCTTGGCAATGGCAAAATCAGGGCGCGTATTTCTGTTTGGAAACGGGGGATTCAAACTCAATCCCATTCACGGAATGGATCTGGCTCGAGTGGTCATTGACAGCATTGCGTCCCCTCAAAAGGAAATCGAAGTTGGCGGCCCGGATATTTTTACACAAAATGAAATCGGGAAACTTGCCTTAGAAGCCTTGGGTAAAAAAATAAAAATCGTCCATCTTCCTGATTGGATGCGGAGGACTGCATTAGCCTTCATGCGTACCTTTACAAGTTCTAAGACTTATGGGCCAATAGAGTTCTTTTTAAGTATGATGGCTCAGGATAATATAGCTCCACGGCATGGCGTACATCGTCTCGAAACTTTTTTCCGGGAAGAGAGCGATCATACAAAAGAAGCAGTGTAGCTAGTTTTCCTGGAAAATAGATTGATGAATTCTTAAATAACTAGCTCATTCTACGACAATTATAGGACAAAAAGTCAAGTCAAATACCCTAAAAGATTTGCTTTATAAGTCTGACCAACAGGAACTTTTATCCCAGAAATACTGATTTGGTTTCCTTCCACATATTCTATTCGATGCCGATTGATCAGATATGACTTATGAACACGAATAAAATTGTGTGAAGGGAGCTTGGATTCCAAATCTGAAATCTTTTCAGGACAAATTATCATACCTCCAGAGTGAAAAACCTTGCAGTAATTCCCCAGTGCCTCCACATATAAAATCTCCTGCATTTTAAGCTGGACATGCTTTTTGTCCGACTTAAGAAAAATCCGCTCTGGTTCATCCTCTTTTTTGGAAGCTGGAGTATTTGAAGAGGTCACCTTATTAATGGCCTTGATAAACCGATCCAGACTAAATGGTTTCAGCAAATAATCGGCAATATCCAGCTCATAACCTTGGAGGGCAAACTCCTGATGAGCAGAAGTTACAATCACCTTGGGAGGGTTTGGCAGAGATTTCAATAATTCAAAGCCTGTAAGTTTTGGCATATTGATATCTAAAAAGATCAGATCTACCTGATTACTCCTGAAATACTCCAGAGCCTCAAATCCATTGTAGAAATTGCCCGCTTTTGCCAAAAAGGAAAAGTTCTCACAATAGCCTTCAATAATACGATGCGCGATAGGCTCATCATCCAAAATCACATAGGTTACCTGCTCCATAAGATTTCCAAAACCAAAGTATAGATACCGTTCTTTTGAGTGATTTGCAAGGAATGTTCCCCGGGATAAGTTAATTCCAGTCTTCTCTTTAAGTTCTCCAAACCGATTCCATTTCCCTTATTCTTACCTTCCAAATCATAATTATTGGCCACTTTCAGGCTAAGCTTTTCCAGATTTGCAGACAAATCAATGGTAACAAAAGCGCCTTCAGTAAGTTTTTCCACCCCATGTTTAAAAGCATTCTCAACCGGAACAATAAAAAGCAAAGGGGCGATTTTTAGATTTTCAATGATAGCAACATTAAATTCAATGGTAGGCTCATTCCGGTGACGCAATTTGTGCAAGGCCAAAAAACTCTCAAGGTATTCCACCTCCTTGCTCAACAAAACCTCATTTTCTTTTCCCTCATAAATGGTGTACCGCATCATTTCCGACAGCTTCAGCACCACCTCAGGCGCTGCATCGGATTTTTCCACGCAAAGTCCATAAAGGTTATTTAGGGTATTGAAGAGGAAATGGGGATTGATCTGATTTTTCAACATGGCTAGCTCGGCCTGATTTTTTTGATTTTCCAGATCTTTGATCCTTTTCCACTGTTCGAAAACCCAAAGCAGCAGGAAAACAGGAATAGGCATCAGCAGCATTAAAATCACCCAATCATGGTTTTCCTGCATGAAAGTCTCATCCCATCGAATCAACGTAAATCCTATCCAAATCACCCCATAAACAAAGAAAATGACCTTTTGGTATTTTTTGAAAAAAGCCGGAGCCACAAAATGGGCTATCCCCATCCAAAATAGAATCAGCAAAAAGATGGATACAGGATTGTCAGGAACGGACATCCATTGGTCCAAAAGCAAGGCCCCCGTGAGAAAAAGTGCCAGATAAAGAATCCTGAGTAAGCTCTGCTTACGCAATCGGATTTTGCGGCTGTAATAAAACACCAAACTGCTCAACATCCACCAAGAACCTAGGATCAGGATATTCTCCAGGTATTCATCAAAGTCAATCCTGATAAACCCCATTCTTTGGAACAAAAAGGTGACTAGCAAGGTCACTGCAAAACCCCAGCCCAGTGCCTTGTAAAAAGAAGTTTTTGGAAACATTCTTCTAAGATAAGTAAGCCCGTATAGTTTGAAAATATAGATGACCAACCGGAACATATTGATGACGAACGCCAAGAAAATTACGATCAGGTTGTATCTGCTGTTTTTTTCCAAGTTCATCCTCAATACTAGCCTGTTCGACATATTAATTAGACCAAGCCATGCGGATTTTTAAGATTTACCGGAGTAAAAAACACAGGCCATGAACCAACTTGAAATTCGCAATCTCAGCAAAACTTACCCAAATGGTGTAAAAGCATTAAATGATATTTCCATCACGATCCAAAATGGAATGTTTGGACTTTTGGGCCCCAATGGAGCAGGAAAATCAAGTTTGATGAGAACCCTTGCCATGCTCCAGGAGGCTGGGTCAGGGGAGATACTTTTTAACGGCCAGGAGGTGCAAAAAAAGCCAGAGCAAATCCGGTCTGTATTAGGCTATTTACCTCAAGAGTTTGGCGTCTATCCCAAAGTCTCTGCCTTGGATTTATTGGATCATATCGCTGTCCTCAAAGGGATCACGGATGCTGCACAGCGCAAAGAGCAGGTGCATTATCTTTTGCAACAAACCAATCTCTACGAACATAGAAAAAAGGCGGTACACTCCTATTCAGGAGGGATGAGACAACGCTTTGGAATCGCTCAGGCGCTTCTCGGTGAACCCAAATTGATTATCGTAGACGAGCCTACAGCCGGCTTGGATCCTGAAGAAAGAAATCGATTCCTGAACCTTCTGAGTGAAATCGGAGAAAATATCATTGTCATTCTTTCTACCCACTTGGTGGATGATGTCTTTGAGCTTTGCTCCCAAATGGCAATCATGAATCGAGGGCAAATTTTGGTTCAGGGAAATCCTGCTGCTCTCACCTCCAGTCTGGACGGAAAAATCTGGGCTAAAAAAGTCAGCAAAGCAGAATTGCTTCATTTCAAAGAAAAACTTCAGGTGATCTCTTCTAAGCTGATCGCTGGAGAAACCTTGATTCATGTTCAGGCAGAGGACTTGCCTGATGTCGGTTTCGAGCAAATCAGCCCAAGTCTAGAAGATTTCTATTTCTCAACCTTGACTTCCTCCCAGAAATGAATACTTCCCGATTTCCCTCACTTCTGTTATTCGAATTGAAATACCAGCTTAAAACCAAAGCGGTCTATCTTTTTTCATTGATCTATTTTGGGTTTTCCTACTTGATGGGAACCCAAGGCGCAGTTCCGGCCGGAGTCAATTTCAATTCAGAATATGTGCTGTTTTTTAAAATGGGGCTACTGAGTTTAGGAGCAGTTTTTTCCATTATGTTTTTTGTGATTACGGCCATCCAAAGAGATCACAAGCATGGGATGGAATCACTGATTTACTCCACCTCGCTCAGCAAATCTGAATTTTTCCTGAGCCGTTTTGCTGGCGCTTGGATCGTCTCAATCCTAGTCATTCTGATGGCAATTCCAGGGTTTTATTGCGGACTTTTCCTTTCCGAATTGGACCCAAACCGGATTACACCTCTTCAATGGAATGATACAGTTGCAGTGGCTTGGATGCTGTTGATTCCTTCTGTTAGCATTTGCACAGTCCTGCTATTCTCCGTTTGCCTGCTCACCAAAAACTCCTTGGCCACCTATTCCGTGGCGGTTTTAATCTATGCTTTGTATTTCATATCTGCCATTTTTCTGAACTCTCCGCTCTTGGCAAATGCAGCTCCGGTTTCCAGTGAAAGCTTATTTCCTGCGGCACTGGCAGATCCTTTTGGGTTGTCTGCTTTCTTCGAGCAAACCAATCTTTGGACCCCATTTCAAAAAAACCAAGAGCAGGTTTCCTTCATCAGTTTACTGGGATTGAATAGGCTGATCTGGCTTGGGTTTAGCGGATTGATTATGGCTGTTAGCTATCGCAAATTCTCTTTTAGAATTTCCCATAAAAAACTACCTAAAAGTGATGATTCTATAGAATTCGAAAATTCGAAGCAAGCCTATTTTACCCAACCCAAAAGGATCAAAACATCAATCCATAATTACTTCCCAATCCTATCTTCCCTGATCCGAATGGATCTGAAATTTATTCTTCAAAGCATTCCTTTTTGGGCAGTGTTGGGAACTTGGGTGGTACTGGCTATCACCGAAATTTATACTAAAATCTACTCAGGCGGAGCTTATGATGAAAACTACTTTCCAGCCAGCCAATTGCTATTGGAGCAAGTGCAGCAACCTTTGTACTTGTTTGGAATCTTGCTGTTGGTGTTTTTCTCCGGTGAACTGGTCTGGAGAGTGAAGAACGGGAAATTCCATGAAATCATAGGGGCCACTCCTACCCCAAACGCCTATTTTTTCCTTTCAAAATTGGGAGCGCTTTCGCTTCTTTTGATGCTTTTGATCGGGATTACCATGGCTATTTCCTTCAGTTTCCAGTTGGTCGAAGGCTATCTCAGTATGGACAGCTTCGCAATTTTCAGCATGTTGCTCTTCCCGGGAATCCCCCTGCTCTTTTATACTTGCTTATTTCTCCTGATTCAGAATTTCAGTAGAAACAATTACCTGGGAATGGGGTTTTCGGTCATTGCCTTTGCTTTATTTACCGGACCTCTGGGAACAGCAATTGGCTTAAATCATACCCTTTGGAAAATGGGTGATCTACCTCCTCTAAGCTACAGCCAGCAAGCGGGATGGGAAATGAACAGTGCAGGTTTTTGGATTTTGGCCTTGCTATGGTCTGTGCTGGCATTGTCGGCATTGCTGCTTTCGGCCAAGCATTGGAAAGGTGGATTAAATAGGATCAAAGTAGCGCCAGCCTGGGATAAACCCACATTCCTAGGGCTAGGAGCTTTCTTGGGATTTATCGCTTTATCGGGTTTCTGTGCGTATCAGATCAACTTCATCGAAGGATATCAAAGCAGAAATCAGCTACTGGATCAGCAGGAAGCCTATGAGCTAACATACAAGCAATTTGAGAATGATCCGGAGTTGACTTACTCTTCCCTACAATTGAAAGTGGACCTTTTCCCTTCCAATGGGACCTATCAGGCTCTGGTGAAAGGAAAATTGAAGAATAATTCTGAGGAAGCTATTGATAAAATGCTTCTCACAGAGAAAGAACTTTTAGAAAACCTCTGGATAGCGCAAGCTTCTAAATTGACTAAAAATGAGTACCTGAAGGTCTACGAAATAGAATTTGAAAACCCTATTTCTCCAAATCAGGAAATAGAATTCTCTTTTGAGGTAAAAACCAAGTCTGAGTTATTCCATAATAATCCAGGCGTTATTCAAGATGGTTCTTACCTCAATTTCAGGGATTTCGCCCCTTATTTTGGCTATTCGGAAGGAAGGGAAATCAGGGATAATCAGGAAAGAAAAAAGCGGGATCTCCCACTCAAGCCTGATAGCTTTTCAACTCAGGATCACCCCGAGATGCTGGAGGTCAACCTAATGAAAGTGGATTTCGAAGCTGAGATCAGTACCGAATCAGGACAAACAGCGTTAACCTCTGGTGATTTAGTTGCGAAAAAAACGGAAGGAAACAGGGAGTTATTCTTTTTCAAAAGCCCTGAGAAAATTATGCCTGCAATCGCCATTTTCTCTGGCATTTATCAGAAGGAGATCCTAATCTCAGATTCCGTACAACTCGAGGTTTATTCCCATCCAGCGCATCAGTTTGCTTCCAAGAAAACTTTGGAAGTGATGGACCAAAGTCTCCGAATTTTAACAGAAACCTTTGGTCCTTACCCTTTCAAAAAACTCTCCATTTTGGAGATTCCTTCCTACTGGGGATTTGGCGGATTTGCCCATCCGGGGATGATCAGTATGGTGGAAGACAACTATTTTCTGGTAAAGCCCAACCCTAAAAATCAGTTTGACCTTCAATCCAAAAGGGTAATTCACGAGGTTGCGCATCAATGGTTCGGACATTTGCTGGCGCCTAGAAATCTTCCTGGCGCATCCTTTTTTGTAGAGGGTCTGGCAAAGTACTCGGAGGCTTTGGTTTTGGAGAAAACGGTAGGAAAACAAGCGTTTTGGAACATAACTGATAATGCCAATCGGAACTATTTTTCAGGGAGAGCATTTGCCACGGAGACTGAACCTGCACTCAGCGAAATGAGGGGCCAAAACTATTTAGCTTATGGGAAAAGTGTCTTGAGTTTATTGGCAATGGAGGACTTAATCGGATCAAAAAAACTGAACTCCGTAATCCGAAAGATGGTCGATAAAAGTCGAGAAAATAGTATTCCAAGCATCGCCTTTCAGGATTTCCTCAAGGAATTAGATGCCAATTGCAAGGCTTCCGAAATGAGGTTAATCCGGGATTGGCTGGAAAAAGTAATCCACTACGACATCAAAATCGAGTCTTTACAATCCAGCGAATTTGACAATGGAAATTTCGAGATTAGAGTGGCTTATGCTGCAAAAAAACTCGAAACGCTAAGTGATGGATCTATCCGGGAAATAGAATTGAATGAGCCGATAAGAATTGCTCTTTTTGAGAATCACCCAAATAAAAACATCATGGAGAAAGAGATTATTTCATCAGAGATATTTACCCTAGAAAGTGGCAAAAACGAGCTGATCTTACATTCTAGAGTAAAGCCAAAATGGATAGGAATCGATCCTTGGGGAACCAGACCAGATCAGGATAGAAGGGATAATTTCATCAGGCTAGATTGAACTGTATACTGTAATTTTCAGCATTCAATTCCTCTTCAAGGAATGGTATGATCTTGGCAAATCAATTATCTTCAAGCTGCAATTGGATCTAATCTATGTACAGAATATTCTTCATTCTCCTACTATTTCTCCCTTTCATCTCCTCAGCCCAAACCGTTTGCACCCTAGAAAGCCGTGAAAAACTGGAAGGTTTTTTGGCCAAACTAGAGGAAAGCGATTTTTCCGTCAAATCCCCAAATGAATTGAATATAGAAATTGGACAGTGGTTTCTGGCGACTCCTTATGTGGAAAAAACGCTGGAATTACCGGGCACAGAAAAGCTGGTTATCAATACCACTGGTGTTGATTGCACCACGTTTTTGGAAACGGTGGTTACGCTCAGTAGAATTGCCAAATCCGGAACAGTTTCCTTTGAGGACTTTGAGAAAGAACTGGAAAACCTGCGATACCGAGCAGGAAAAAATCAGGGATATTCCTCCCGTCTTCATTATTTCTCCGATTGGATCTTTGAAAATGAAGCAAAGGAAATTATCACTGATGTCACCCAGGAAATAGGTGGCTCTCCTTATGCCAATGCTCCTACTTTTTATGTCTGAAAACCCACAATTTTACAGGCAACTAAGCGAAACTGAGAATCTGGACGCAATCAAAGAGGCGGAAACCAAAATTGCCAAACGAGGATATTTCTACATCCCAAAAGCGGAAATTCAGTCCCTAGAGAAAAATATCCAATCCGGCGACCTGATCGCAATTACGACCTCCATGACTAATCTGGACATCGTCCACACGGGCTTCGCTATTGAGAAAAACGGAAGAATCCATTTGCTACATGCCAGTTCGAAGAGTATGGAAGTGGAGATTTCCGAAAAGCCGCTAAGCGACTACCTGGCTGGAAACAAATCTCAGTCAGGGATTATGGTGGCTAGGCTAAAGTAAGCCTCGGTTCATTTTTTTGAACCGAGGTGATTTAGTTATGGAGTAGTATTCAAAATCCCCCTTTTATTTATTAATCTTCCCAAAAGGGAAACGATAAAGATTATTACTCCATAAATCATGGAAATCATACTTATTTTAAGTCCACCGACAATCATTGCCTGCTCCACATTACCCCCCATTGATTCTATCCCTTCAAAAACCCCATAAAGCCCTACGACTTGGCCCAAAATACCCACAGTCAGGGCCAATAATCCTATTTCCTTAGTCCATTTTGGAAATTTATATACTGATAACAGTACCGTCAATAAAAGGATAGTCAGAATACTCATATAAACTGGCCCTCCCGCGTTAAATAAATGTATCATAATTTTGTGTTTTGGTTTGACACAAATTTACCTGAGATAGAGTTCGTAAGGTAAGTCAAAAACAGCTGTTGAATAGTAAAAACCCCAGTTTAGGGCATTCGCGATTTGCCGAAAAGGTTATTAAAGCTGTTTTTACGTATTTTCGAATATGCTTAATCAAATAATACGCAAGGCCATTTTCTGGTTAGCGACGGCTATTTTACTTAGCTTTCTGGTGAAAGATGCTTTCTCCAATATTAGTGGAAGTTGGCTAGCAGGCACCTTACTTTTATTACCAACTGGCACGCTTCTTTTTGGGATAAAATGGTCCCTAAAATTCAACTCATTCAAGCGTATTGTCCGACTATTGCTGAGTGGTATTCTTTCACTCAACTTAGCGTATTTGGTTATTGCATTTGTTTATTGGTACTTCCTGAATTTTAACCCAAACTTTTTTGAAAAATCAATCATTAATCCAATCCTATTGTGGGTGATTATGGGCTTTTTTGTTGGGCTTCATTTTTTCCTTTTTCATAGAAGTCAGCAACAGGAAGATGTGGAAGAGAAAACTATTAGTTTCTATAGCGAAAGAAAAATTACCTCTGTCCCAATTAAAGATATCTTGATGATAGAGAGCTTGTCGGATCATACCACGGTTCGACTTTCAAATGGCCAAACATTGAAAAACAGCATTAAAATTAGCGAATGGGAGAATAAGCTTCCTAAATTCTTAAGAATTCACCGGTCTTTTCTGATCAATCCAACCTTTGCTATCTACAAAGGCAATGAGATTGAAATGGATGGAAAACAGCTTGTTCCAATATCACGAAAATTTAAAGAAATCACTCGACGCCATTTTTTAGAATCCTAATTTAATGTATACCAAAGCCCTATCGCCTTTTAGAATTTCCATCTTGCATTAAAATAAATGTAAACAAAACTTGACTTTTGTAAAGTGTTATTTACATTTGTAAAGTCAACTTTACAAAAACAAAATGGAAACAATGAAATTGGAACGCAACAAAAGATTAAAGAAACTGGCACTTTGGACCTGGACTTGGGTAGCCACCTTGGCTATTGCCACATTTGGCCCCATGTTCATTTGGGATGATAACTCCTTACTAACCTACTTTGCTATCATAGTTAATCTATCCAATGGCATATTGATGATCCTAGCCAACAGAGATCTTTTCAATCATTTTGATGAACTCGAAAAGAAAATTCACCTGGAAAGCATGGCAATTTCCCTCGGTCTAGGACTAGTTTTCGGCCTTACTTTTTCACTTCTCGACCAATTGGATATAATCCCATTTGATGCTGATATAAGCTTTCTGGTTATGTTTATTGCTATCACATATATGATAACCTTGTTCATAAATAAAAGACGTTTCAAATGAAAAACCGTGTCAGGGATTTTCGCACAGCAAAAGGGCTGACTCAGGAAGATTTGGCAGAAATCATCGGAGTTTCTAGGCAAACGATCAATGCCATAGAAAAAGAAAAATTTGATCCGAGTTTACCCACAGCTTTTAAAATGTCAAAGCTTTTTGAAAAACCTATTGAAGAGATTTTTCAATTTGATTGATTCGGGACAGACAAGGTCTGAGAAGTTCATGGATTCTAGATTATTCCATCACAGCTGCCACAATCCTCAATGGACCTCCACTTCCCCCTTTGATTTTCATGGGTAATGCAACCACATAAATCCCAGTTGCAGGGAGCTGATCCAAATTGGCTACATTTTCGAAGCCGGGAATCTGATTTTCCATCAAGCGCTGATGTGCCGCAAAGTCTTTGGATTGTCCATAATCCAAGCTTGGTGTATCCAAGCCCACTGCTTTTATATTTCGGGACTTTGCCAGCCACTCAGCAGTTTCCGGTTGAATTCCAGGAAAATGAAGCTCAGGAATAGCATCAGCACCGGTTTTGGCTGTTCCAAAATAGGCTTCCCGATCAGGATAAAACTTGCCATACCCAGTGTGAAACAGTACCATCGCCTGCTCCGGGATTTTTCCATGCTTAGCTTCCCAATCCAAAACCGCCACAGAATCTATCAGGTAATCCCGATCAGCCAGGGCTTTCGCACTCACATCTATCACTACTGCTTCCCCGGTCAACTTAGCTAGCGGAAGCTCATCCACCGTTTCTCCCTTTTCATAAAAATGAATGGGTGCATCCAAATGCGTACCTCCATGCTCGGGAGTTAAAATGGTGTAGGAAGAATAGTAATAGCCCAGATCCGTCACGCCTTCTGCATCCACTCTGTGCTGAAATCCATCCGGATTATTTGGCCAGTACAAAGTGGTGGAATCAAATGCATAACTCAGGTCTATCCATTCCAGCTCATGAAAAGAAACTTTCGGTGCTTCTACCTCAGATTTCTGCTGTTTACAAGAGAAAAGAGCTACCAGAGCTATAAATAGCTGTAGGATCACTAGAGTTTTGGTGATTTTAAAAAGCTTCATCTTCCTAATTATTTTGTTACTAGTAAGTTATAAACAGATTTGAGTAAAAGTACATTTCCTTACACTATTCACACCTAAAAGTACTACCAAAAATCAACCCCGCATTTCTCAAAAGGCAGCGCGAATGACACCATACCCGCGCTAAAAACCTGTTTCAGAAGAGCTTAGAGACCGCCTCAAAACCTTAATTTTAATCATAAAATTAAGAATTACTGATTTTTTATTCTGAATTTTCTTTCAAACACAGAATAAAAAATTTAATCCATTATTTTTGCAACATGGAAAAAAGTGGAATGAAATTTAAGTGGAAAGTTGCTTTCCTGATTACGATTGCGGCACCGGTTATCGGACTTTTTTGGAAACATGCCCAACCAGTTCTTGATAATTTCGGAACAGAAGAGGATTTGGTTTTTGCGGATATCGCCTGGTTGCTGACCGCCTCTTGTCTGGTACTTTTGATGACCCCTGGTCTCTCCCTCTTCTACGGAGGCATGGTCAACAAAAAAAACCTGATTTCCACCATGCTACAGAGTTTCATTTCTTTGGGGGTGATCACTATGCTTTGGGTGGTGGTAGGTTTTAGCTTGTCTTTCGGAGATCCAATTGGAATCACCATAGATGGGGTGAAATACGGAATTATTGGCAATCCCTTTCAATACTTGTTTTTCGATCAGGTGGCCGAACTTCCGCACAAAGCCCTGGGAAGCACTATTCCATTTATCCTATTTGCCTTATTCCAGATGAAATTTGCCGTGATCACTCCGGCGATCATCACAGGTTCATTTGCTGAGCGGGTGAGATTTATTGGATATCTTTTCTTTATCGGGATCTTCTCCATTTTTGTCTATGCCCCACTTTGCCATATGGTTTGGCATCCCAATGGGCTGATCGGTTCCTATTTTGGAGTACTTGATTTCGCTGGAGGTACAGTGGTGCACATCAGTGCGGGTATGGCTTCACTAGCCGGTGCCTTGTTTTTGGGCAAGAGAAACAAGCCTAATCATGAGCCATCTAATATCACTTATGTACTTCTGGGAACCGGCATGCTTTGGTTTGGCTGGTTTGGATTCAATGCAGGATCTTCTTTTGGAGCCAATGGGACAGCCGCATTAGCCTTTGCGACTACCACGATCAGCTCAGCTACAGCGATGATGACTTGGGTGCTTTTTGATAGAATCCAGGGGAGAAAAATCTCAGCTTTGCAGGCTTGTATCGGGGCCGTAGTTGGTTTGGTAGTGATCACACCAGCCGCGGGTTACATTACCGTTCCTGAAAGTTTCTTCTTCGGAGGAATTGGTGCGGTAGTTTCCAATTTGGCTATGAATGCCAAGTTTTTGAAGAGAATAGATGATACGTTGGATGTCTTTGCCTGCCATGGAATCGGGGGAATTATGGGAATGATCCTAACGGCAATTTTTGCTGGCAAGGAAGGCTCTAGTTTACTTCATGGGGGCTTTGGTGTCTTTGCATCCCATATGTTAGTCCTGGTAGGTGTATGCCTTTTCTCTTTTGGCATGTCCTACGCGATATTCTTTGTTCTGAACAAATTTGTAACCCTTCGGGTACGTAAGGAATACGAAGAAATAGGACTGGATATGTCCCAGCACGGGGAATCTATCTAAAGAATCAACGAAAAATCTAAAATATCCCTTCAATAAATCAGCCGCTTTTGGAAACAAAAGCGGCTAATTTGTTAAGGACAGGAAGTATTACTTCACTATTTCCTTCTTCATGGCAAGCCCCAAAATTGGCCCCAATAGCACGGCTGGGACGATAGCAATGATTCCACTCCCTAACAAAACACCCCACGTAAGATCAGGAATAGCAGCCAATAGAGATCTAAAAACACAAGGAACTGACCAACAGATCAAAAGACTTTTGAAACCTACATAAGCCCCATTTTGCCCTTGATTTATAGCATTAAAAGCGAATGATCCAATGAAATACGCTATCGTAAGTGAGCAAAAGATTAACAGCCCAACCATAAAAATTTGCATCGGTTCAATTGCAAAGCCAATTGCTAACCCGCTACTGCTTTCTCCAATGGTTCCCACCATAATTAAGATCAGCAAGACGATTGCGATAATGGTCACAGTACCTGTAATCAGCAGATACTTTAAGAGTAGAAGTCTTGAATTATTATGAATCTTTTCCATTTCTCTAGTTTTTTTACTTTTCTTCGAACGAGCTCCAACGGTCTAATAAAACAATAGCGGATTTCAGAGCGATAATTCCCCCCACAACCTAAGTATATTAATTGCACAAACTTCCAGCTTTACAGTTCACCTGCTAATGCTTTTTAAAATGTTGGAAGTTAGGTTTTTATACAGAGGGAACATCTTCTATTACTACTTCATTTTCAGCCTTGTCATAATAGGTACAGGTCATTTTATCAAGATTTACAATCCATTTTTCAATTCCTGTTTCAGCGCAATGGTGACAAAATGTAAAATAATCCGTTTCTCCTTTTTGATGGATTTTTAAATAATGACTAAATAGTTTTTCATCACTGTGGGTTGCTATTCCTATTTCTTCATACTTCGGATTTGACTTTGTTTGAAAATCATTATTCCCAAAATACTTGGTATGGCTATCTGTAACCCATGTTTCAAATGAGGTTACGCCCATATTTTTAATCTCCTGAATATATGCTGGAAATTCTGCTCCCGACTTGACTTTAGTATGGGCCAATTCAATTTGTTCTACTGTAAACATCGTTCCTTTTGTTACTTTCTGTATTGTATAGTTTATGAGCTCCAAACCTTGTGTTTACTCAACTCCCACTTTCACTAGCGTTGATATCTCAAATCTCTAGATGTGTTCTTGGATTACTTAGATTAAAGTAATCATTTGACAGTTTAAGTTATATGATATCAGGAATTATAATTTTGGCAGTAAAAAAACAATCTCTTATTTCAGACCTGAATTGGTTAAAATTCCTAAACCTCCCTCACTAATTCCCAGAAATTCAGATATTGAACCCAGTACTTTTTGAAAAACGATTATGTATAACCCCCCCCTAAATGGATTAGAAATAATAACTCATGTCCAACTTCGGGAGAAGCAGGACAACCGCGACCTTTGCGCGACCTTTGTGTACTCTGTGGTTAAAACCCTATGCTAGAAATCCAGCACTTCAAAAAATCTTACCCTACAGGTTTCCAGTTGGAAATTGAATCTCTTCAATTGACTAAGGGCATACATCTGATCAAAGGTGAAAATGGTTCTGGCAAGTCAACTTTACTGAAAGCAATTGCCGGAATTCATGACTTTGAGGGTGAGATTATTTTGGATGGAGTTTCACTAAGAAGAGATCCTATCCCCTTTCGCAAGCTGGTCAACTACTCCGAGGCAGAACCTCTATTTCCTGACTTCCTAAGTTTGGATGAGTTGATTGCTTTTGTATCCAAAACCAAAGGAGCTGAAACAGCCCAAATTGAATCCTTAAAAGAGATCCTGGGTATTGGTGATTTTTCCAAAAATGCGATCACCACCTATTCCTCAGGAATGCTGAAAAAAGCAGGATTGATCTTAGCATTTCTGGGCAAACCTAGCTTGATCATTCTGGATGAACCTTACACCACCATCGATGTGGGTTCGCAGAAGCGACTTACCGAACTGGTAAAACGTGAACTAGAACAGGGAGTTAGTTTTCTACTCACCTCCCATATCGCAGACTTTGAAGAGTTTTTCGCCTACGATTCTGTGCTGACTATCGCCGATGGCAACCTGGTCCAAAGTCATGAATAAGCTGTTTTTCAAGACTTTTGTAGTCACTTTCTACCGGGCTTTTCTGGGCTTTTTCATTTTGCTCATCTTGGTTTTTGGGGTCTTTATGGAAATGAAGCAACACCTCCTGATTGCCGAGCGACTGCTTCAGAATTCTACAGGTTTTCATGCTATTCTTCTTATTTTCCTAGGTTATGCTTTCGCTCAAAAACGATTTCAGTTTCGACTTCTGAATCACAAGCATTTCAGAATGTTTCATCAACTCGGCTTTTTCACATGGTCCCAACTTGGCCGAAACTTCCTACCCGTTTGGCTGGCAAACCATTCCCTGATTTTAGCCTATTCGATTCTGCTGACTTATGTAGGAATTGGGATTCGCTCTGGAGGTAAGCTGTTAATTCTCTGGCTTTTTCTCATTGGGTTATTCTTAGCCGATATCACTCTCCTTTATTTCAAACTCAAGAAACCATTTCCCGAAAGCACACGAGTTAGATCTGCTATTTTCAAGAAGCTGAAATTCGAATTTTGGTTTTTGATGCATTTGAGGGAAAATAGAACCCTTTTGATTCTGGCTGTAAAAATCATCAGCATCTTCTTGCTGAATGGCTTCTTCTATTTCTATTCCGGTGGGGGTTATGATCTGAGATGGCTGGAATTTGGCTTGCTCTGTGCCGCCTATTGTCACTTTCCTATTTGGATGGAGAAAGCAGCTTTTGAAGCAGAGCAATTGAGTTATTTCCATAATATGCCGATAAGCTTCTCCAGAAAGCTGTGGCAACATTCGGTACCAATTCTAGGTATTCTTTTCCCCGAAATCGCCTTAATCATCTATAGGTTTGGATCATTCGAAAATCTCCCGGATCTCTTCTTTCTACTCATTCTTTTAATCTCACTGAACATGGGAATTTACGGTTTGGTCAAATGGAGAAACGTGCAGGAGAAAGCTTTAAAACTGGGGTATTTGGTCTTTTTCTTCCTATTTCTGCTCGTGATATTCGGGTTACCTCCGCTGGCTATTTCTGCGCTTTGTTTGATTCCTTTTTTGGTTTCGGTGAGGTCTAGGTATTCGGTTTGAGATTACC
Organism: Algoriphagus sp. TR-M9; assembly: GCF_027594545.1. Taxonomy (NCBI): domain Bacteria; kingdom Pseudomonadati; phylum Bacteroidota; class Cytophagia; order Cytophagales; family Cyclobacteriaceae; genus Algoriphagus; species Algoriphagus halophytocola. The sequence goes on from NZ_CP115160.1 coordinate 3,180,702, forward strand.
CCACCAATTCCTTTTCTATCTCTTCCAAGGACTTGCCCTTCGTCTCAGGCAGCACAAAGTAAATCACCAGAAACCCAAAAGCACAGATACCTCCATAGAGCCAGAAGTTATTTGCCCATCCTAGATTCTCACGGATAGCGGGAAAGAAATAGGTCAGGGTGAAGTTCCCAACCCAGTGCGCAAGCGCTCCTATGGAAATCGCTGCTCCCCGGATTCGAGTAGGAAAAATCTCCGAAAGCACCACCCAAAGCAGGGGTGCCAAGGTGAAGGAATAAAACACCACATTGGCCAATACAGCAAATACAACTGCATTTCCGCCGAGATCTATAAAGAAAAAGTAGCCAATCAGACCATACAAAATTGCCATCGCAGAAGTACCGATCAGCAGAAGTTTCTTTCTCCCAAATCTATCCACTGTAAAAATGGTGATAAACACCGACAGAACCATCACCCCACCAATCACCACTATATTCAGCATCATCTGCTTGAGATTATAACCAGCTGCCTGAAAAATATCCGCAGCGTAATAGATCACCACATTGATTCCGCTCCACTGCTGTAGAAAAGCTAGAAAAATACCTATTCCCAATAGCTTCATAATTCGCTTTTGAAACAATTCCTTCAGATTCACCTGCCCAAAATCACCTTCCTTCAAGGTTGTTTTTACCTCAGCAATAGAGTCCTCGGCATAGGCATTCCCTCCGATCTTTTGGAGAATGGTACGCGCCCGATCTTCCTCCTTATTCTTGATCAACCAAGGCACGGACTCAGGCACAAAAAACATCAACACAAAGAATAAAAGTGCCGGAAAAGCCTCGGCAGCAAACATCCATCTCCAGCCATTTTGCCCAGACCAACTCGCTGCAATCAGCTCGAAAGTGGCATCATCCGCCAATTGAGTATCCGCAAGGGAAATCTGCCAGTTGATCAACTGAGCCAGTAAAACTCCGATCATGATCAGCAGCTGATTGATGGTTACCATTTTGCCGCGTTTCTCGGGAGGTGAAAGTTCGGCAATATAAAGGGGCGAGAGGTTTAAAGCCACTCCCATCGCCACGCCACCGATAATTCTATAGCAGTTGAATTCCCAGAAAGTCCCTGCCAGAGCAGTTCCAATCGCAGATACGGAAAACAATAAACCGGCAGCAATGAGTAATCTTTTTCTTCCTAACTTATCCGAAATCAAGATGCAAATCCCCGCTCCTATCATACAGCCTACCAAAGCTGAACTAGTTCCCCAGCCCTGATCAGAAGCAGACCTCACATTAAAAAATGGTTCATAAAATGGTTTGGCTCCGCCAATCACCACCCAATCGTACCCAAACAGAAACCCTCCCAATGCCGCTGTGAGGCTGATCAGCCAAATGTAGATTTGATTGTAATGGTAAGTTTGTTTCGTCATATGAATTGCCAAGTAAAACCAAACCCATAAAATAGTAGAATGAAAAAACTCAGCTATCCTGTACTGTCACCCATAAAACAACACCCTAATTCCCCAAAACCTGTGCGGTACAAGCGCCTTCACTGTCCGAAATCAATACAAGGGTTAGCATAAAAATCCTTCAAACATGCCCTCAGGAGCGATTTTCAGGTTTGGCTCAGGAATTGATTTTTATCTTCAAAACACAATCAACTATGCTTAGCTTCCTTATTTGGTGCATACTTTTCGTCCTTTGCTGGCCATTGGCCATTATTGCCCTTGTCCTATACCCTATCGTATGGCTGTTACTGCTGCCCTTCAGGTTGCTGGGTTTTGCAGTAGACCTTTCCTTTTCCTTAATCAGGAATTTATTTATGCTTCCCTTTACCCTGGCGGGAAAGTAAAGACGGATTAGGGGCAGTGAGCTTTAGGTAATTGCGGGAATGTAATTTCTCTAGCGCTCTACTTCTTTCAGGTTTTCGATTTTCTTATTTCTCAAGAAACCATTGATATCCTCGAAGTGCTCTTTCACGCGCTTATTTCCAAATTCAAAAACTTTGGTCACCAGACCATCCAGGAAATCCCTATCATGAGAAACCACTATCAACGTCCCGTCAAAGGCCTTGAGTGCGTCTTTGATAATATCCTTGGTCTTCATGTCCAAATGGTTGGTAGGTTCATCGAGAATCAGCAGATTGACCGGTTCCAGTAGGAGTTTGATCATGGCCAGACGGGTTTTTTCTCCACCTGATAGTACTTTTACCTTCTTGTTGATATCATCCCCTTTGAACATAAATGCTCCCAAAATGTCCTTCACCTTGGTACGCATTTCACCTACGGCAATGTGATCTATGGTTTCAAATATGGTCAGGCTTTCATCCAGCAAGGAAGCTTGGTTTTGCGCAAAATACCCCACCATGGCATTGTGACCCAGTTCGCATTTCCCCTGAAAGTCTATCTCTCCCATGATGGCCTTGATCATGGTGGATTTACCTTCTCCATTTTTCCCCACAAAAGAAACCTTCTGACCTCGTTCTATAGTCATGGAGGCATTTTTGAATACCACATGATCATCATAACTTTTGCTCATATCTTCCACGATTACCGGATAATTTCCTGATCTAGGAGATGGCGGAAAACGCAGTTTCAATGCAGAGGTATCGACTTCATCCACTTCTATGATCTCCATCTTCTCAAGCATTTTCACCCGGGACTGCACTTGGAGTGTTTTGGAATAAGTCCCTTTAAAGCGATCGATAAATCCCTGAATGTCTGCAATCGTTGCTTGCTGCTCTTCATACTGCTTCTGCTGCTGCTCGCGTCTTTCCTTGCGAAGCTCTAGGTAATGGCTGTATTTTGCTTTGTAATCGTAAATGCGCCCCATGGCCACCTCTATGGTCCGGGTGGTAATATTGTCCACAAAAGCCCTATCGTGGGAAATTACCACCACTGCTTTGGCTTTATTCAAAAGAAAATCCTCCAGCCACTGAATGGATTCAATATCCAAATGGTTGGTAGGCTCATCCAGTAGGATCAAATCAGGCTTTTGCAAAAGGATTTTTGCCAACTCAATCCGCATTCTCCATCCTCCGGAAAACTCTGAGGTAGCTCTTGTCAAATCAGCTCTCTCGAACCCTAATCCAAGCAGGACTTTCTCAACTTCAGCCTCGTAATTCACTTCCTCTATGGCATAGAATTTCTCACTTAATTCCGAAACCTGCTCGATCAGCTTGTAATATTCCTCCGATTCGTAATCCGTTCTGGCAGTCAATTCCTCATTGATTCGATCGATTTCAGTTTTCATACTCAGGTAGCTTGCGAAAGCTTTGGAGGTCTCCTCCATCACTGTGCAATCATCTGAAGTGAGCAAATGCTGCGGAAGGTAAGCTACCACAAAGTCTTTGGGTGCAGACACAGCACCGGAGCTAGGGACAGTCTGACCAGCAATGATCTTTAAAAGTGTGGATTTCCCGGCACCGTTTTTCCCCATCAAGGCGATCTTGTCGGTTTCGTTGATGGCAAAGGAAACATTGCTAAAAAGGGTGGAACCGCTATGAATGACGGCTACATTATCTACTGAAATCATAAGTATGGGAATTGAAGCGGCAAAGGTAAGGTTTAGGATTTGAAATTTTTAATTGAAAATTTGAGATTAGGCAATTGTCAATTCAACTTTAATTTCATAGATTAACTAGTGATTTAAAATCTCATTACTTCATTTTTATGCTGAAACTCATCTATCCTATAGTTATACTTTTCAGTTTACTCAACATTGATCCAGAATACCTGCTGGGTTCTTGGAAAATTACTAAATCTCAAAGTTTAGAGAATCTAGTTTTGTCTAGTGGATATAAAAATTTGGATAAGGAGGGGCAAGAAAAGATACATCGGCTTAATCAAATTGTCTTGGATAGCGCATATTATAAATTTACTAAAGATTCTGTTTTTTGGTCAGATGTGAATCAGAGAGAAGAAAAGGTAGTTCACCTTAAAGGACGTTGGCTACTAAAGGGAGACACCCTTTATGTTTTTAAGACAGGGAAAATAGAACCTTATCCCTTTGTGATTGAGAAAAAATCTAATGATGAATTATCGATGAGATTTATTTTTCCAGATGGCCAAATTGCAAGAAGTAGAAGTTACTTTCAGAAAACATCCGATTGAATTTTTAACTTGATCTCAAGTGCTCCAGTCTTGATACTCAGGTCTTACATCTAGCTACTAAAAAAGAAAAAACCGCCCCGAACTTAATCGAAGCGGTTTTTTATCATCGGGTATCCGTCACCAAACACCCGACAATCATTTATGCTTTTACGCCCAAGGCCTTAGCCATGGTAGCTCCGATCTCAGCCGGAGAATCTACTACGTGAATTCCATTTTCTCTCATGATTCTCATTTTGGCAGCAGCAGTATCGTCAGCTCCACCTATGATCGCACCTGCATGGCCCATTCTACGTCCAGCTGGAGCAGTTTGTCCCGCGATGAAACCTACTACTGGCTTTTTATTTCCGGTTTCTTTGATCCACTTGGCAGCCTCTGCTTCGTAGTTTCCTCCGATCTCACCGATCATCACGATCGCGTCAGTCTCAGGATCATCCATTAGCAATTGTACAGCTTGCTTGGTAGAAGTTCCAATGATAGGATCACCACCGATACCGATGGCAGTAGACACGCCTAAGCCAGTTTTGGCTACCTGATCTGCAGCTTCGTAAGTCAAAGTTCCTGACTTGGATACTATACCGATTCTGCCGGATTTAAAAACAAAACCTGGCATGATGCCTACTTTTGCTTCACCTGGAGTGATTACACCCGGGCAGTTTGGACCGATCAAGGTTGCGTCTCTCTCAGTAATGTAAGGCTTAGCCTTCATCATATCTGCCACAGGAATCCCTTCTGTAATAGCGATGATCACTTTGATACCTGCATCTGCAGCTTCCATGATCGCATCAGCTGCGAAAGCCGGCGGTACGAAAATAATAGAAGTATCTGCACCAGTCTTTTGAACGGCTTCTTCTACAGAGTTGAAAACAGGTTTTTCCAAATGAGTTGAGCCTCCTTTTCCTGGCGTAACACCACCGACTACGTTAGTTCCGTACTCGATCATTTGCTGTGCGTGAAAAGAACCCTCTGACCCGGTGAACCCTTGTACGATCACCTTGGAATTTTTATTTACTAGTACACTCATGATGCGATTTCTAAAGTTTGGCACAAAAATAAAAGAATCAGCACGCTGACAAAAGAAAACCCGATTAATATCCTAGGAAAAAACATCTCTTCTTCCAATCCATCCCCTGATGCATGCAGAATGGATTTTTAATTCCTGAGCTTGAATAATTTTTATATTTTCGGAGTTGAATTAATCCTTTACACTTAGCCATGACCTATGTTTAGTTTGAAAATCCTCATCGTCGAAGATGATGCGGTATCGGCTCTTTTGCTGCAAAGAGCATTAGAAAAAAACCGGCATGAAATCCTGGGCGTCGCCGATTCAGGGGAAAAGGCGCTGGAACTTTTAGAAGTGCACCAGGCAGACATCGTCATGATGGATATCAATCTAGCTGGAGAACTAGATGGCATCACCACCACAGAGATTATCAACGAGAAGTTTGACATCCCTGTAGTGTACCTCAGTGCAAGCTCGGATGCGGAGACCATGAACAAGGTAGTAGGCACCAACCCTAGTGCTTACGTGATCAAACCCTTCAATATCCGGGAACTGAACATGGTGATCGAACTGGCCATATTCAAGGACAGAAAGGAAAAGGAACTCCAAAAGCTGAACAATGAGCTGGAGGAAAAGGTCAAGCAGCGGACCGAAGAGCTCTACAATGCCAACAAGGAACTCACCAAAGCCCTAGAAAAGGAACGAGAGATCAATGAACTGAAATCCAGAATAGTCCTGAATGTGTCTCATGGATTTAAAACCCCACTCACCTCCATTCTGAGTTCGGCCCAGCTCCTACAGATCTATGCTCAAAAAGAGCATCCCTTTAAAGCAAAAATCGCCAAACACTCCTTTAAAATCGAGAACTCCGTAAGAGCGCTGAACAATCTGCTGACCAGCGTATTGTTTTTTGGAAAAGCTGATGCGGACAAGATTGATTTTCACCCGAAGAAAATGTTTACCGGTGCTTTTGTAAAAGAACTACTAGACACCGTGCGGGCTGGCGTGGAGAATGGTGTGACCATCAATGTAGAGCTGGAAAATTTACCCAAGGTAATCACCTCCGATAGTGAGTTGCTTTACCAGATTTTCGAAAACCTACTCTCCAATGGCGTGAAATATTCCAAGGACGGTCAGCAAGTGGAATTCAGTCTGAAATATGAAAACAACCACCTGATAGGGACGGTAAAGGACTATGGCATCGGCATCCCAGAAGAAGAACAGAGCCAGCTATTTGACCGGTTTTTCCGTGCCAAAAACGTGGGTATAGTCGAAGGTTCTGGACTTGGACTGAGCATAGTAAAAAAGTGTATTGACGTGCTCAAGGGGGAAATCAAATTTGTAAGTAAACCTAAAAAAGGGACAACCTTCACCGTCACTATTCCGGTTAAATGATATGCTTTTTCAATCCGAAAATATAAGTTTTGCCCACCCCGGGCAAGCTACCATGAAATTCCCTGATCTAGCGCTGGATGGAGGTGAAGCCCTGCTGGTATTAGGGAAAAGCGGTAGTGGAAAAACTACCTTCCTCAATCTTCTGGCAGGTCTGCTCAGCCCTGCTACAGGCAGCATTCAGCTGGGAGAAAAAACTTACGGCAGCCTCTCTGCCCAGCAGCTGGATAAGTATAGAGGTGAAGAAATCGGGATAGTCTTCCAGAAGCCACATCTGCTAGCTGCTTTGAATGTGAAAGAAAACCTGCAAATGGCCCAATATTTCTCAGTGAAAAAAACACAGGACATCTCCTCCCTTCTGGGGGAATTAGGCCTGGGTGCCAAAATTTCTGCTGCAGTGAGTACCCTCAGCGAGGGTGAAGCCCAGCGGGTTTCTATAGCCAGAGCCCTGGCCAATCATCCCAAATTAATTTTGGCAGATGAACCTACGGCCAGTTTGGATGACGAAAATGCAGAAGCAGTCATTCAGTTATTAAAAAATCAAGCCTTGAAAATAGGAGCTGTGCTGATCATAGTGACACATGACCAGCGAGTGAAAAAGCATGTGGAGAATTTTGTAGAAGTTCCTGTACTATGAATCTATTAAAACTAAGCTGGAAATACCTCACCTTCAGACCGCTCTCTACCGGACTGAACGTATTGCTGCTTGCCCTGGGGCTGGCGATTATCACGGTTCTGCTTTTGATCCAAGATCAGTTTGAAAAAAAGATGACCAAGGATGCTGCCGGAATTGACCTAGTGGTAGGCGCCAAAGGCAGCCCCCTACAGCTGATCCTCGCTGGCGTGTACCATGTGGACTTTCCTACGGGAAATATCCCGCTGGCAGAAGCTCAGAAACTCTCCAGAAACCGATTGGTTAAGAACACCATTCCCCTGGCCATGGGAGACAATTACCAAGGATTTAGGATCGTAGGGACCAACCATGATTACCCCTCACTCTATGAAGGAAAATTAGCTCAGGGCGAACTTTGGACCCTGCCTTTTGAGGTGGTCTTAGGAGCTGAGGTAGCCGCCAAGACAGGTTACCAAGTGGGCGATACCTTCGTGGGAAGTCATGGAATCAGTGCAGGAAGTCATGATCATGATGCCAATGAATTCAAAGTCGTTGGGGTACTGGATCTGCAAAGCAATGTGCTGGACAGGTTGATTTTGACGAGCATTGAGTCCGTTTGGCTGACGCATGAGGAGGAGACAGAGTCAGACTCCAGCGCCACAGTAGCGCATCAGCATCATGCAGCTGATTTGACCAGGGAGGTAGCTCTCAAAGGTTTTCCAAAAACGGATGAGGCCAAGGAGATCACCACTCTTTTGGTCCAATATAGAAATCCCATGGCAGCCATTCAGCTTCCGCGTATGATTAATTCCGGGACATCCATGCAGGCTGCTTCCCCTTCCTTTGAAATGAATAGGCTCTTCGAATTGCTAGGAGTAGGCATTTCCCTGCTTCAGGGTTTGGCGATAGTAATCATAGGGATTTCGGGGCTGGGTATTTTCATCGCTTTGTACAATTCCCTGAAGGAAAGAAAGTATGATTTGGCGATTTTACGTGCCATAGGCGCTTCTCGCTTACAATTGCTGTTTTTGATTTTTCTGGAAGGAATAATGCTCACCTTTTTAGGTGCAATCATCGGCATTTTCCTAGGACACAGTTTTCTCTCGGTCATTATTTCCTTGAACGAGCAAGGGGTGGTTGGCAGCCTACAGCCTTGGATTTTCTTGAAAGAAGAACTTTGGGTAGTGGCTTACGCGTTAGCAGTGGGAATTCTAGCCTCTGTAATACCGGCTTTCGCAGCTTATCAAACAAGTATTGCAAAGCAATTGACAAAGGCTTAACTAGCGAAAAATTTAAACAGGACTATTAAAATGAAGCTATTGAAGAAAGGCATATTGCTGTGTGGGATGATGATTTTGGTGAATTTTGCTCTTTTTGCGCAGGATCAAAACGTTTGGAAAAACCTCTCTGAGGTCACTTATACCATCTCTGAAGATGAATATGGAGAGCTTTATGTACCGGTATTTTCTGAAAACATCACCAAAATGGAAGGGAAGGTCGTAGAGGCAGACGGATACATTATCCCTTTCGACGGCATGTTCAAACCAGACCACATCATCCTCTCCAGCTTACCATTGGCGGAATGTTTCTTTTGCGGATCCGGAGGCCCGGAGACAGTGATGGAAGTGGATATGGCCAGTCCTATCAAATACACCTCCAAGCGGGTGAGAGTCCGCGGCACCTTGACCTTGAACAAAAAGGACCCGGATAAGCTGATGTATATCCTGACCAATGGAACATTAGTGGAATAGGCCTGACCTGGGCTTAAAAGCAGAGCTCTTTCTCCAGAAGCTTGAACTTTTCCAACAAATCCAAGGCAACCGGGCCCGGCTTTCCATTTCCGATTTCACGATCATCAATCTGAGTGACTGGCAGCAGTTTCTTAGTGGTACTGGTGATGAAAGCCTCGTCTGCATTGAGCGTTTCGGCCAGACTTATGGGCCGGATTAGTACCTTGCAGGCAAGTTTCATGATGTGTTTACGCGTAATCCCCATCAATATGTGCGAGTCTGGAGTACTGATTTGACCATCTTTGACGATGAAAAAATTACTCCTTGAGCTCTCACTCACCATACCATTGAGGTGATAGAGTACATCTTCTGCCTCGGCATCTTTCCACCTCATGCTGTCCCAAACCGGCAAGGCATAATTGGTAGTTTTGATTTCGGCGATGGGTCTGACATACTCAAGAGTCAGGAGTTTGATGCCCTTTTCATATTTTTCCATAGGGGGGAAAAGCAGTGTCTCCGCAAAGATGAATAGCTTTCCTTTAGCGGGAGAAAAGTGGTTTTTAGACACTCCCCCACTTAATACCATGCGGATACCGCCTTCCTTCAGGTGGTTTTTTTCTATCAACTCCTGAATAATTGCTTTGAGCTCAGCCCTTGAGTATTCCAATGGAATAAAGGTTTTTTCCGCAGAGGCGATAAACCTATCCAGGTAGTGTTCAAGAAATAAAGGCTGGAAATTAACCGTTCTCAGAAAATCAAAAATCCCGTATCCTCTAATCAACCCTACGTCCATAGGGTGGATACTGGCTTTTTCTGTGGAGATGATCTGTCCGTCTGCAAAGCAAAATGGTTTCATAGGCGAGGTTTTTAAGCATCATAAAAGTAATAGCTGATTTTGAATAAATTGCACTGGAATACTAGCTTAATTTTTAAGATTAAATTAAGATAAAATAGTACCTTTGCCACAGTAAACCCTTATATCATGAAAAGAACCATTCTATTTTTGACTTTTGCCATATTTACACTTTTAAGTTCTTGTGGTTCAGGCGGAAAGTCCGAAGAAGCTACGCTCCGCGAGCAGGTCATTGCCATACATGACGAAGTGATGCCGAAAATGGGCCAGCTGAAGTCGTTTGAAAAGGAAGCACTTCATAAGGCCGAAAGCCTGGAAACTTCAGAAAACCCCGATGAGGCTAAGATAGAAGAGTTAAAAGCTCTGGCCTATGACCTGGATCAAGCTTATGATCAAATGTTTGCCTGGATGCGTACCTACACAGAAGGTACAGATCAAGAAATGACGGAGGAGGAGACCATGACTTTTTTAGACGAGCAAATGATTACAGTTAAGGAAGTCCGGGATCAGATCAACGGCGTGCTGGATGAGGCAAAAGAGAAACTTCAGTAATTACATTTCAGGCTTTTCCCTCAGGTATTTTTCCACATCGCTAGCCGTGATTTTCCCTTCGTTCATTCCCCAGATATTGAACAAATAGGTACTGATCTGAGAGATTTCCAGTGGGGTGAGTTGAGGATTGGCAGGCATGGGATGATCGTAAACTTGCCCGTTGACAGTGATTTCCCCCTGCTGACCATACTTCATTATCCAAATACTACGGTGTACGCTCTCTTGGAAATAATCAGCATCCTTCAGCGGTGGAATCAGTTGCCCAAGCCCAGTCCCATCATTTTGGTGGCAGTTGCCACATTGATTTTCGTAGATATGCTTGCCTTCCACGGCATATTTCATCACCTCAGAATCACTGATTTGCGCCAGGGTATTGTCCTCACTGCTTGATTTTGGGGCACAAGCAGCCGCAAGAAGCAATAGCGTCAAAAACCTCTTCATTCCTCTAAAATCTTGGGGATGTCTGCAATCAACTGATCCACCTGATCAGTTTTGGTGCCATCGTACACGCCACGGATATGGCCTTCCTGATCCACCAGAATAAAAGCCCCGGAATGCAAAAACCCTCCCGCTGCTGCTTGGTCTTCCTGAGCAGTGGTTAGGTAGCTGGTTTGGCCTATTTCATATATTTTCTCTGCGTCTCCAGTAAGGAAATTCCAGGTTTTTGCATCCATCACACCCAGTTTTTCGGCATAATCCTCCAGCACCTCCCGGGTATCATATTCAGGATCTATGGTATGGCTCAGGATTTTGAAATTCGGATTAGCACTATATTTCTCATAGACCCGAATCATTTCTTTTTTCATGATCGGGCAGATCGTAGGGCAAGTGGTGAAAAAGAAATCCGCCACGTACACCTTTCCTTTTACAGACTCATTGGTGATGGTCTGCCCCTTTTGGTTGGTAAAGGAAAAATCGGCTATGGTATGATACACAGTGTCTTGAACTGCCTCTCCATCGACAGTTTTTTCATCCACATGCCAATTTCCAAGTTTTGGAAGAGGCGTATTACTTTCTCCAGCAGGTTTGCATTGAGAAAATAGAATTGGAATCAGGAGTAAAGAAAGAATAGAAAACCTCGTTTTCATATTAAATACAATTTATTAAGTAATTAAGCTGTTTTACCAATAGGGTGATAAAAGCAGTAAGTTTCTGGCAATTCCTGGCGATGAGGCTACTTCGGTAACCCGTCTTAGGTCTCCCGTCTGCCAAATCAACGAAAAAAAGGATGCCTGCATCATTGCGGATAACCATATTATTTATTTCTAAATTTTTTATAAATCCTGATTGCGATCATCAGGGTAACCCCAAGCGTAATCAAACCTGCCAGACCCCATACCATACTGAGGGTGCTTTTCAATACAATCAAAAACACGATGGCAAATAGTAGCAGCGTAGAGGCCTCATTCCAAATCCTCAACTGCGTGGATGTCCAGCGAGTTCGCCCAACTTGAAGTTCTTTGAAAAGCTTGTGACACCAAGCATGATAACAGTACAAGAGAAAGACGAAACCTAATTTGGCGTGCATAAAGCCTAGCTGTAAAAACTCCATGCGCTCACTCAGAACCCAGGTACCGAAGATCAGGGTAAGCACAGCAGAAGGCCAGGTGATGATATACCAAAGTCGGGAAGCCATCAGATCCAACTGGGGTTTCAGGATTTTGCGCTCAGCTTCGGGGCGCTCCATAGCCTCAGTCTGATAGATAAATAGCCGGACGATATAGAATAGCCCTGCAAACCAGGTGACTACAAAAATGATATGAAGTGCTTTGAGGTACTCGAAAGTCATTCTCGGAATTTTCGGCTAAATTAAGGCCTAAACTTGACAACCCCACTTAAATTTTGAAAAGCTCAAAGTTCATTTTCTATATAATCGTCGTAGTAGTGGCCGCTTTGGTGATGATGATCGCAAAGGAATCCTTTTTTCAGCCGGGAATGGAGCGATTCGATGGCAAATACGAAGAACTGGGCAGTTACAGAAACGAAAACAATACAGGACCTATACTGCGGCTTTACGCAGTAAAAGCCCTGGACAAGGATACCCAATGGATGCGGGAATATGGTGATGCACTACCTCACACCAAATACGGGAAAACCATCGTTTACTTTTTTTCTGAGGAGATCAATCAGGATATAGCACTGCAAGCAAATGAGCCACATTTCCCCCAAGAATTTACACCTTTTCTCATAGCGACTTATTATAAAAAACCTATGGGTGACGTAAGTTTCGCAGAAGCTAATCCGAAATGAGAAAACGACTTACACTTCAATCGTATAAATCAGGCGTTTTGTCGGGTGATAGGACAAAGTTGAGCCAGGCCATCACCCTGGTGGAGAGCTCGCTTGAAAGTGACTTGACTTTAGCCTCCCAACTCGTACAAGAGATCCTGCCAAGTACCGGAAATTCGATCCGTGTAGGAATCACAGGAGTTCCTGGAGTGGGAAAAAGCACCTTCATAGAAGCATTTGGCAGGCATCTCATCAGCCAAGGAAAACGAGTAGCGGTACTTGCAGTAGACCCTTCCAGTCAGAAAAGTAAGGGCAGTATCCTGGGAGACAAAACCCGCATGGAACAACTCGCCGGTAATCCGAATGCATTTATCCGCCCCAGCCCTACCGGCAATACGCTAGGCGGGGTAAGCGCAAAATCCAGAGAAGTCATGTTGCTTTGCGAAGCGGCAGGATTTGATGTAATACTGGTGGAAACAGTGGGTGTGGGGCAATCGGAAACCGCCGTAAAAGGAATGGTGGATTTTTTTCTCTTGCTGATGCTGGCAGGAGCAGGCGACGAGCTGCAAGGAATCAAAAAAGGTATTATGGAAATGGCAGATGGATTGCTGATTCATAAAGCTGATGAAGAGAATCTTTCTCAGGCCAAAAAAGCAAAAACCACTTATACCCAGGCTTTGCATTTATTCCCACCGGGCGAAAACGGCTGGTCTCCCAAGGTGCTCACCGGGTCTTCAATTACACATGAGGGATTGCCTGAAGTCTGGGAGCTGATACTCGCATTTCAAGAAAAAATGATAGCCAATGGTTTTTTTGAACAAAACAGAGCAAATCAACGCTTAAATTGGCTGCACGAAAATATCCAGAACTTACTTGAGCGAGCATTTTTCAGTCATCCTGAGGTAAGCAGCTTGCTAGAAGAAGGCAAAGAAAAAGTAAAATCCGGGGAAGCAAGCCCGATGAGCCTGGCAAAGAAAGCGACTGAATTATTTCTAAAAAACTCACTATGAGATATATCCTGATTGGTATTCTGGCACTTGGCGCTTGTACCCAGCCTAAAACCGTAGAGGAAAAAGCCCTGGAATTTTCCACCAAAACTTATGAAAAGGAAGTTTGTGTAGAGGAGGATTGCAGCAAAGTGTCCGTTTCGTACCCTTGGGCGAGTGGAAGTACAGCTTCAGAAAATATTAACTCGGAAATTGAGAAACAAATATTGAGGTATTTTACGGCAGATTCTGTGGGTGGAGATCTGGAGCAAAATGCGACAAGGTACCTGAACTCATACCAGGAGTTCAAAGCAGAATTCCCAGATGCCCCGGGCGCTTGGACTGAGGAAATTGAAGCGCAGGTAAGCTATGAATCAGAAAACACCCTCAGCATTCAAATAGATGAATTCAACTTTTCCGGAGGAGCCCACCCCAATTCCAGTCAATATTTTCTGAATTTTGATAAAACTACCGGTGAACTACTTAGCAGAGATCAGGTCATATTTGATCGGGATAAAATGCTTATGCTCGCGCAGATGGAGTTTCGCAAATTCCATCAGGTGGAAGACAGCATCACATTGGAAGAGGATGGAAGATTTTTTATTCCCGAAACCGGCTTTTTCCTGCCGAATGCCATAGGTTATAGAAAAGGCAAATTTATCCTCAGCTATATCCCTTATGAAATCGGCCCCTATGTACTTGGCTATACCGAATTGGAGTTTGCCATGAAGGAAGTTAAAGGCTTTGTCAGAGAGTAACATCCTTTGTCCATGAACAATAAAGAGCCAACCGGAAATCGGTTGGCTCTTTGCTTACTGGTGAAATCTTAAATTTATTCTAGGTTGAGAATGGATTCCTGATTCTAATAGGCTAAAATTTTACTCTACTAGCATTAGAAAGAATCAAGTCGCAGCCCTTTCCAGGATTACTTCTCCCATCTTTCCAGAACTTTGCCCACACGCTCGCGTCCTACTCCATAGGCTTTGCCGTTTTCATAATCATCCACCAGCCTATCAATGTACTGCTGACTCAGGGCTGTGCTATCTTGATATTGCTCGCGGAGTTTTTCCAGTCTGCCATGAAGGTCTGCCCGTATAGCTGCGTAGGCAGGATCATCGTACACGTTTTTCAGCTCCTTAGGATCCTTTTTCCGGTCTATCAGCTCCCACTCATCTTCCACAAAATAGTAATGGATCAACTTGTAATCTTTGGTCACCAGCGCATAGTGTCTATTGACCATATGCTCTGCCGGATATTCATAATAGTGGTAGTAAACTGCATCACGAGTCCATTTATCCTCATTTCCGGTGAGCAAAGGAATCATACTTTCCCCCTGCATTTTAGCCGGTGCTTCTACTCCTGCCGCATCTAGGAATGTCTGCGCAAAGTCCAGGTTTTGCACCAATTCATCAGACTGGGTGCCCGGTTTAGTTTTGCCCGGCCAGGCTACTAGCAATGGAGTTTTAAAGGACTCATCGTAAACAAATCTCTTGTCATACCAGCCATGTTCTCCCAGGTAAAACCCTTGATCTGAAGTATAGACTATGATGGTATTCTCCATCAAATCATTGGCTTCCAAATAATCCAAAAGTCGTCCTACATTCTCATCCACAGCTTTGATAGTGCCCAGGTAATCCTGCATGTATCGCTGATATTTCCACTTCATTTTATCCTCCTCACTCATAGCTGGATAGGCTTTTTCAAACTCCTCGTTGATGGGAGTGTAATATTTCATGAAGTTTGCCCGCTGGGAATCGGTCATTCGCTTCATTTCATTTTCGAATCGAACCTTGTCCGGGCCAATCTCGGAAATCCCCAATTTATCCATGACCTCAGGAAACACCTTGTTGTCGCCCGACCAACCCATGTGATCAAGAATATTCATTTCAGCCTCGGCAGCTGCGCTGGTTCTTCCCGAGTAATCATCAAATAATGTCTCTGGCTCAGGAAAGGACTTTTGGGTAAACTCCTCCATGTGACGCTCCGCCATATACCAGGCACGATGTGGGGCCTTATGCAGGTACATCAGCAAAAATGGATCTTCCTTTTTTCTGTCCTTTTCCAGCCAATCTAAAGTCATGTCTGTAATGACATCCGTGACATAGCCTTCAGTTTGGATTCGGCCTTCATTCTTGGTGATAAAAGCAGGATTGTAGTAATCTCCTTGTCCGGGAAGGATTTTAAATTCATCAAATCCCTTAGGGTTATTGCCAAAGTGAAGTTTTCCAAACATGGCTGTTTGATACCCTGCATTTTGCAAAAGCTGGGGGAAAGTCACATTGGTCGTGTCAAAAGGATAGTGATTGTCCACTTTGCCATTCAGGTGCGAGTGCAAACCGGTGAGAATGGTAGCTCTCGAGGGAGCACAAATGGAGTTGGTCACAGAAGCCTCCGTAAATAGAATCCCCATGTCAGCGATTCGATCTATGTTTGGGGTTTCGATCAGACTATTGTCATAGGCCGAAATCGCCTGGTAAGCATGATCATCAGACATGATGAAAATGATATTCGGGCGCTCCGGTTTGTTCTCTTCTGTAGTTTGCTGGCAAGCCGAAAAAAGCCAGGTTCCAAATAATAGCAAAAATGCCGATTGGGTATATTTCATGTGTTTATAAATTTTTTTAAGGTCACATGGAATCTTCGCATGAATTATAATCATCCCTCTGTGTGTCGCTTCGGGTCATGCTTGATTTCATAAGTTGGATATGGATAAATCCGTGTTTGGTTACTTTAATTATTCTTTTTGATTTATGTATCACCGCTTTTATACCAATAAGGAGCCAAAAGCACTATAGGATTTACTTAACGCTAGTAGTCAGGCCGATTGGGTAAAGCGTCACTCGTGCTGAGCGAAGCCGAAGCATAGGTTTTCTGACCAGGTAAGCAAGGGCTTTTTGCTTCCTGGCATCATTCCCTAATCGTATGTTATTCTTTATTTGTCAATTCTCTCCCTTCAAATATTTTATCCAAAAGCTCCTTGTTTTTAGCTCCTGCATAAGCTTGGTTTTGCTGAAGGTAATCCAAATACTCATCTAGGTATTCCTGACTGATCTGAGAATTATCCCCGTATTGCTCTCGTAGACCATCGAGTTGCTCGTGCAATTCCGCCTGAATCTCAGCATAGGCAGGATCATCGTACACATTTTTCAGTTCCATGGGATCATTTTTTCTATCGATCAATTCCCACTCGTCGGTATCGAAATAGTAATGAGTCAACTTGTAATCCTGCGTCACAATACTATAGTGACGCTTCACCATATGCACCGATGGATATTCGTAATAATGGTAATAAACTGACTCTCTGGTCCATTCACCTTCTCCTGTCAAGAGTGGTAAAAGGCTTTCTCCCTGCATATCAGAAGGAGCTTCTACTCCCGCCGCTTCCAAAAATGTCTGGGCAAAATCCAGGTTTTGAACCATCTCTGTGGATTGTGTCCCTGCCTTCACTCTGCCCGGCCAAGCCATCAACAAGGGTGTTTTGAAGGATTCATTGTAAACAAATCGCTTATCAAACCAACCGTGCTCGCCTAGGTAAAAGCCTTGATCAGAGGTGTAAACGATAATGGTATTTTCCATCAGTCCATTTTCCTCCAGGTAATCCAGAACTCTTCCTACGTTTTCATCCACGGCTTTAATAGTTCCCAAATAATCCTGCATATAACGCTGATATCTCCATCTCATCTTATCCTCCTCGGTCATAGTAGGGTAAGCTTTTTTGAAGTCCTCGTTCACTTTCATGTAAGCCTTGTCCCAGTTGGCGCGCTGTGATTCATTCAATCTCCCCACTTCACGTTCAAAAGCTCCTTTGTCCCAATTTGAGGTGCCCTCTATCCCCAACTCATCCATTACTTCTGGATATATCTTGGAGTCTCCAGCCCAGTGCATATCTGTCAACAGATTCATTTCTGCTTCTCTCGCTGCCCTTCCTCTCCCCGAATAGTCATCAAATAAGGTCGCCGGTTCCTTGAATGTCCTTTGCGTAAACTCATCCACATGGCGCTCAGCCGGCAGCCACTCTCTGTGCGGAGCCTTATGCAAATACATCAACATAAATGGCTGATCTGCTTTTCTTTCATTCTGAAGCCAATCCAGTGTCATATCGGTCACGATGTCGGTCACATATCCTTCTACCTGAATTTTGCCCTCATTTTTTGTGATAAAATCCGGGTTATAATAGGCTCCTTGCCCAGGTAAAATCTTAAATTGATCAAAGCCCTTTGGATTGTTTCCGAAATGTAATTTCCCGAACATGGCTGTCTGATACCCCGCATCTTGAAGGATCTGAGGGAAGGTAACATTGGTGGTATCAAAAGGAAAATGATTGTCCACCTTGCCGTTGATATGTGAATGCTTACCGGTCAAAATAGTCGCTCGGCTAGGAGCACATATGGAGTTAGTCACAGAAGCATTGGTAAACAACATCCCCATTTCTGCGATTCTGTCAATATTTGGGGTCTCTATGAGTGTGTTATCGTATGCTGAAATCGCCTGGTAGGCATGATCATCAGACATGATGAAGACGATATTGGGCCGCTCGGAGCTCTTTTGCGCTTCCCCACTTTGACCACAGCTTGTAAAGCCCAGTGCCAGAAGCATCACCACTACTAAAGGAGTATATTTATCCATTTCGGTATAATATTAAATGTAACTACGAGGCAAATTAGTGCATTAGCCCAATAATAGAAAATGTTTTCCAAAATTAACCAACTTCAGCAGGGCAAACAACAGGCTTGTTCTAAGCGGTTAGATTCAACCCATAGACACTATTTTTAAGGGAATAAAAAAAATTATGCTAAATAATTAGTGCCAATGCCCTAATTAGACTATTTTAGGGTTTTACTTTCCCAAAATAAACTACCCGGTACCAACCCATGTACAGCCTCAGCGCCATCGACATTTCTGTCATTGCCCTTTATCTGATCGGGATAATTGTCATAGGATTGTGGTATTCCCGCAAGAAAAGACAAAGCAGTGAAGGATACTTCCTGGCCGGAAAAACGCTTACCTGGTCGGTAATAGGTGCCTCTCTTTTTGCATCCAATATCTCCACCGTGCACCTGGTAGGGCTGGCAGAGTCCGGTTTTATCGACGGCATAGTCTGGGGGAATTTCGAATGGTTTTCTTCCTTTGAGCTATTGGTATTGGCATTTCTTTTTATCCCATTCTACCTGCGCACCAAAATCACCACACTTCCCGAATTTCTGGAAAAGCGATACGACCATCGCTCTCGGGTGATTTTAGCCATATTTAGCATCCTGGCTGCCCTATTTATGCATATAGGCGTGAGCTTCTATGCCGGAGCGGTAGTCTTCGAAAAAGTTTTCGGACTGGATATAGTTTTATCCATTCTGATCATAGCTGCGGCCACGGGACTTTATACGATCATAGGGGGCCTTACCTCAGTAGTAGTCACGGAAACCGTGCAGACGGTTATCCTGATTCTAGGATCATTGACCATCACCGTTTTGGCGATTCTGTCGCTGTCTGAGGTAGGAATTCATTCTATGGATGAATTAAAAGCAGTAGTGAGTGAAGACCGATTTCGCGCGGTGGCATTTAATACAGCTGATAAAGGGTTCACATTTCCTGATATGCTCTTTAGCCACCTAATTTTGGGCATTTGGTATTGGTGCACAGATCAGACTATAGTACAGCGTGTATTGGGAGCGAAATCAGAAAATGAGGCCAAGTTGGGAGCTATTTTCGCAGGATTTCTGAAGATATTGCCGGTTTTTATCATGGTGGTTCCGGGAATTTTGGCCTTTGCCTTATTCCGCGATGAAATCGGCGAAGACACCAAGTCGGTACTTCCGGTCATGATCATGAACCTGATGCCTGTTGGGCTGAAAGGACTCATGGTGGCAGCACTGCTCGCAGCGGTGATGAGTTCGGTAGCGGCGGCATTGAACAGCTGCTCCACGCTCTTGGTGTTTGATGTGTTTAAAAGAATCAAACCTGACCTGAGCGAAGTGGCAATGATCAGAATCGGCAGAATATCTGCAGTGGTAGTGCTGATTTCGGCGGTGATCTGGTCACCCTTTCTAGGTGATTTAGGAGCTATTTTTGAGTTGATCAATCAGATGTTTTCCATCTTTGCTCCTTCTATAGTTGCAGTTTTCCTGTTTGGTATTCTATCTCCGAAAGGCACTGCAAAAGCTTCCTTTCTTACTTTACTGCTAGGTAGTTTATTCGCAGGAATAGTCTTTATAGTAGAGAAATACATTCCCATTGCTGGTATTGAAAACTTCATTTCCAGTGAAAATGGCCTTGCCATCAATTGGCTGAGACAAACCATCTATTTCTTCCTCATTTCCAGTTTGATATACTGGAGTGTAAGTTGGTTAGATAAGGAAAAATCCAATATTTCCACTGCGTTTTACCTCAATGTAGAAAAGTCCAGCACCCTAGTCAAGCTACTCAGCGCTGCACTGGTGGCTATTATGCTCTGCTTATATTTAATTTTCTTTTGAATCAACTAAAATGCAAGTCAATCAATTTCCCATGCTTCCAAAAACACCTAGACCGATAGCCATCATAGGAGCAGGCGGGATCGTCACGGATGCCCATTTGCCTGCCTACACACTGGCAGGTTGGCAAGTGATGGGGATTTATGATTTGGATTTTGCCAAAGCTGAAGTTGCGAAAAACAAGTTCTCCATTGTTTCTCGGACATATTCCGACTTATCCGAATTAATTAAAGCTGCGGCTGATCAAAATGCTGTTTTTGACCTAGCCGTCCCAGCAGATCAGATTATCCCGATTCTTAAGCAATTACCAGACGGATCAGCAGTTTTGATCCAGAAACCCATGGGTGAAACTAGCGCTGAAGCAGAAGTCATCCTGGAGCTTTGTGAACTCAAAAACCTGCTATCAGCAGTGAATTTCCAGCTCAAGTTTGCTCCTTACATGCTTGCCTCGAAAGATATGATCCAAAAAGGGCTGCTGGGGAAAATCTATGATCTGGAACTGAAGGTCTGCGTCTATACGCCCTGGCATCTTTGGGGATTTCTGAAAGAAAAGCCTCGTATGGAAGTGCTCTACCATAGTGTTCACTACTTGGACTTGATTCGCTCATTTATGGGAAATCCTACCCGAATCCATGCAAGTGTCCTGAAAAGCCCCAAATCTCCTGATCTGGCAGATGCCAGAAGCAGCATCATATTGGATTATGATGAAGTCACACAAGCTAGAATTCTCACCAATCATGGACATGATTTCGGATCTAAAAACCAAGAATCCTATTTCAAAATCGAAGGGACCAAAGGTGCTATAAAAATCACCATAGGGCTTTCCCTGGACTACCCAAAAGGCCAAGCTCCAAAGATGGAGTACTGTCTTTTGGACAATCCAAAAGGCTGGCAGGAAATTCCGCTGAAAGGTGGCTGGTTTCCCCAAGCATTCATAGGTTCCATGGCGGCCTTGCAGGTAACCTGCGAAAATCCTGGAACTCATTTATCAAACAGTACAGCAGACGCTCTTCAGACCATGAAACTCGTCGAAACAGTTTACAAAGCATCCGAATCAGGTGGTACACCTTTCGGTAAAATAAGTTGATCCTCATGAAAAAACTACTTTACATCACCTGTTGTCTTCTATCACTTACAGCTTTTTCCCAAGAAAAGAACAAGCCAAATGTGTTGTTTATCATCTCTGATGATCTGACTACGACAGCCCTCGGAGCATACGGAAATCCGGTTCCAAAAACCCCAGTCATCGATCAGTTGGCGAAGGAAAGCACCCTTTTCACCCATGCCTATTCCCAATATCCTGTGTGCGGTCCTTCTCGGGCATCCATGATGTTTGGGTATTACCCGAATGCCACTGAGACTTACGGGTATGTCAGCGGCAGAGAAAATGTGGGGCCAGATCGCCCTTCTATGACAGAGCTATTTAAGCAAAACGGTTATTATACCGCGCGGGTCAGCAAAATCTACCACATGGGCGTTCCCGGTGATATAGAGAAAGGCTCAGACGGGAAAGACGACCCTGCTTCCTGGACCGAAAAATTTAACTCCCAGGGCCCGGAGTGGACTGCTGAAGGCAAGGCTGAATTGGTACAAAATAATCCGGATGGAAGTATAGAGCGAAAAGGCGGAAATGTGATGACCATCGTGCAGGCCGACGGAGATGACCTGGTCCATTCGGACGGAAAAACTGCAAAAAAAGCATCCGAATTGATCCGTCAACATAAAGACAAACCATTCTTTTTGGCAGTTGGATTTGTGAGACCACATGTGCCATTTGTGGCTCCGGCAGGCTATTTTGATCCCTTTCCTTTTGCCAAGATCAAAACTCCCGAGCAAGCACCGAATGACTGGAATGACATTCCTGAGCGTGGGATCAACTACGTCACCAGTGTAAATGCCGAGATGAACCAGGAGCAAAAGCAAAAGGCAATTGCTGCCTATTATGCTTCGGTTTCTTACATGGATGCTCAGGTCGGCAAAGTACTGAATACCTTAAAAGAAGAAGGTTTGGAAGACAATACCATTGTGATCTTCACTTCAGATCATGGTTTTCACCTCGGTGAACATGAATTCTGGATGAAAGTCAGCCTCCACGAGGAATCTGTCCAAGTGCCTATGATGATTAAAGTCCCAGGCAAGGAACCCGCAGTAGTCGATTCCTTTACCGAACTGATTGACCTCTACCCTACTTTGGCCGATTTGGCTGGATTGGATTATCCAACAGCCATTCAGGGCAAGAGCTTGAAACCACTTTTAGACAATCCGAAAAAGAAGGTGAGAGATATGGCCTTCTCGGTAAGTCAGGGCGGAAAATCATTTTTGATCCGAACTGAAAAGTGGGCATACATCCAATACAATGAGGATGCATCTGCGGGAATGGAGCTATTCGACATGGAAAATGATCCTAAGCAATTCAATAATCTCGCAGAGGATCCAGCATACGCAAAGCCGCTCAAGGAGATGCAAGCTAAGCTAGCGAAGAAGCTGGCGGAAGTTCGCGAGAATGATTTAAACAAGAATTATAACAGAGCTCAATGAAACCTATCCTATTACCAATCGCAGTTTTTTGCATGTTGCTATTTGGATCAAGCCAAGTAGCAGCTGTAGATCCTGTGAACCAAAAAAATGACGGCAGTTCTTTTAACCTTCAAATTCCGCTGGGCATAAATCCAGACCATTAAATATCCAATTACTTCTACTCTTTCATCAACCATTCAATCAACCTTCTTTTCAAAATACCTATGAAGAAACCTATCGTAATAAAAAGATGTCAAGCCGATGACATGCGTTTTGAACTCCAGGACGGAGCCGGATCTGATGCGATCCATGTAAACCCTGTGTATGCCTACGCAGTGTGCAAGTTGGAAACAGATTCCAAGCATGAAGGAGTCGGTTTGGCTTTTACCCTGGGAGCGGGAAATAAAATGGTGTGCCAAGCGATAGAATACCTGTCCAAACACATAGTTGGCAAGGAGATCTATGAGTTGATGGCAGACTTTGGGACCACTTATAAGCAAATGGCAGATGACCCGAGTTTGCGCTGGCTAGGTCCGCACAAAGGCGTGGTGCAACTTGCCCTTGCGGCAGTAGTTAACGCTTGCTATGATCTTTGGGCAAAAGCGGAAGGGGTTCCTTTGTGGAAACTCCTGATTGATCTACCCGCAGAGCAACTGGTCAACACGCTAGACTTTTCGTATTACGAAGATGTGCTCACCAAACAACAGGCTGTTGATTTGATCAACGAGCAGAAAACCGGAAGAAAGGAGCGCGAAAGCATACTCTCGGACGGATATCCAGGTTATGACACCTCTGTAGGCTGGTTTAACTATTCAGATGAAAAAATCATAAAAAATGTGGAACTGGCCCTAGCAAATGGCTTCACCGCCATGAAGCTGAAAGTAGGTGCAAAAAACCCCAGTCATGACATCCGTAGAGCTGAATTGGTCAGAAAAATAGCCGGAGATCAGGCCACCATTATGTTCGACGCCAATCAACAGTGGAACCTTCCACAGGCTATAGACATCTGCAAGGAACTCAAAAACCTGAATCCATTTTGGGTAGAGGAACCCACCCACCCGGATGATGTTTTTGCACACATGCAACTGGCCAAAACAGTAGATATACCTATAGCTCTGGGCGAGCATGTGCCGAATAAAGTGATTTTCAAAAATTTCATTCAGTCCGGCTGCATGTCCTTCAACCAGGTAGATGCAGTGCGTGTAGGCGGTGTTTCAGAGTTTATTTTGATCAGCTTACTCTCCAGGAAATTCAAAATACCGGTTGTCCCACATGTAGGGGACATGGGGCAGATTCATCAGCATTTGGTCCTGTTCAATCATATTAGCTTAGGACATCCTGCTTTGCTACTGGAATACATTCCTCACTTAAAAGAGCATTTCCAATCTCCCGCTTTGGTAAAAGACGGAAAATACCTCACTCCAATGGAGCCGGGCATGAGTGCAGATCTTTTGAAACACGAATATTCCTTTTAAAGGAACATGATTCTCCGCAATGATGCCAGTAACCATTATTTCTTTGCTTATCTGGTCGTCCCGATAGCTATCGGGAGAACGATGACCAATGACCGAAGTGGCCACAATTCTTAAGGTTAACATATCCTAAATTGCTTTTGCATCCTTACTGGAAGTAAAGCGGCTACACACATTCAATTAAAACCTCCACTTTGACCTAGTCTAAAATGAAATTACTATACCTACTTTGCTTTAGCTTATTTATCAGCTTTGGCGCAGCTTATTCTCAAAGTAATCCCTTTCAAAATAATTGGGAAGATTCCCCTGTAGAAGGAGCTTTTCAAATGGAGAATTACATAGTCTGGGGTGGTTCGGTAATCCAAGGCGAGGATGACCTATATTATATGTTTGCCAGTAGATGGCCGAAGCACCTGGGAATGAGTGCCTGGGTGACAAATAGTGAAATCGTGCTGGCCGTGTCCGATCGGCCAGAAGGCCCTTTCAAATTCAAACAGGTAGTTTTGCAAGCTAGAGGCAAAGCATATTGGGATGGGATGATGACCCACAATCCTACGATCCAGTATCATGACGGAAAATATGTACTGTTTTACATAGGGATCAATTATGATTTCGAAAAACCTGTAGATGTAAGTCCAAGCCGTGAACTTTATGAGGCAGCATGGAATCATAAACGAATTGGGGTAGCTGTTGCAGATTCTCCTACAGGCCCCTGGAAAAGAATGGATCAGCCTATCCTTCAACCACGTCCAGGCAAATGGGATGGAGCCATCATCAGCAATCCAGCTCCGGTAGTTCATGAAGACGGAAGTGTATTGCTGGTTTATAAAAGTGCGCCTGTCCCCTATCCTGCCAGAAATCAAAATAGAAAAATGACCTTTGGAGTAGCCAAAGCCAAGCATTACTGGGGACCTTATGAAAGAGCCGGAGAAGATAACCAAATCGAGCTATTACCGATCAGCTCAGACGTAGAAGACCCCTACATCTGGTATGACGGCAATCAGTATAATATGCTAGCCAAATGCATGAATAAGGAAATTACCGGCGAAAGTGGCGCAGGCTTTTTAGCTAGGTCTGAAGATGGACTGGTATGGTACACGGCTGAGGAGCCAGCTGCATATGGAAGAACTTTGACTTTATCAAATGGGGAAACGCAGGTCTTTCCAAAACTGGAACGGCCGCAAGTTCTGGTGCAGAATGGCCAGCCAACTCACGTATATTTTGCTGCGAGGAATCCTGAAGGAAATATTTTCAATATGGTCAGACCGCTTAAACGTACTGTGGAATAATTGAGATAATTCCATGTCCTACGGACGTCCTGAGAATCCCAAATTAGTCAATGAAATGAGCGATCTTTTCACCAAAGCAATTAGAAAAAAGTATGTACTAGTTTTACTGGTGGTGCTGGCATTGCAGAATTCTACTTTGGCACAGGATGACCTGCAAATCTCCAAATTCATGGAGCCAGTCAATCAGGAGCATATTTTTCGAACCGAGGGCTATTATAATTGGGGAGGGTCGATTGTCAAAGGAACTGATGGTATGTATCACCTTTTTTATTCCAGATGGCCTAAGTCCGTAGGTTTTAAGGGATGGTTGGTATATTCTGAAATTGCCCATGCCACGTCGGAAAAGCCCACTGGGCCATGGACATTTCGGGAAACTGTATTACAGGGAAATGGAAAAGGACACTGGGACGCTATAACCGCTCATAATCCAAAAATCAAATTTTTTGAAGGAAAGTATTACCTGTATTACATTTCTACTAACCTGGGTACAACCCAAGACTATACAGCAGAAGAGCTTGATGCTGCAAGCAGCGCCACTCTCCAAGACCCCCTGAGATTTGCACTCCGATCAAATCAACGAACAGGTGTAGCTGTGAGCAACTCCCTGAACGGTCCTTGGCAAAGACAGTCCCAACCACTTATCCAGCCTTCGGGACCCATCACCACCTTGACAGTAAATCCAGCAGTAACCCAGGGAAAGGATGGGCTTTATTATATGATTGTCAAAGGAGACAAACCCGGGGAAACCAGATTTATCAGAAATCAGGCTATTGCTATCAGTCAACATCCTGATGGCCCCTATGAGATTCAACCTGATCCAGTGATCGATTACCTGGACACAGAAGACATGTCGCTCTGGTATGACCAACAGCGGGAGCTTTATTACGGAATTTTTCATGCTCCTGAGGGTTTCATTGGGCTAGTAAGCTCAGTAGATGGATTGAAATGGCTGAAGGCTTCTGAGTACAGAGTTATGCCAAAGGAAATTAAGATGCAGGATGGCACTATACTCAGGCCAGATCGCCTGGAGCGTCCATTTGTGTATGAAGAAAAGGGAAATCTTCTGACCCTAGGTGTATCAGCCAAACAAGGAGATGATTCCTTTGTCATCTTCCACCCGTTAAGGGATGAGTAAACCCAAATGGTTGGTGAAAACTTTTCAGTTTACCGGAAATCATGGTCAATCACTTTTTTCAACAGCTAAGGAGCCAAGGTAATCCTCAATAAACCAAAGGATTAATTTTTGATTTTTATGTGAAGCGCCCGCTAATGCGGAATTAAGTAGTATTTCCCAAACCTTAAACTGAGATTTCATATTAATTAGTCCATTAGACCTATTTTTTCATAGGTTTATTAGGACTTATGCACTATTTTGTTTTAACTTACACAAGTTTCTTGAAATAAGTCGATTAAGTATGGCGAATTTCAGAAAAAAAACTACCCATAATTACCATTTTCTTAAAACTTAACGTGTATGAAAAAAAGTATTACAAATTTTCTACACAGAATCTGCGAAATTCGCAATCCCCAGTCTACTGCTGGCATTGTGACTTTTTGTTGCTTTCTGTTACTATTTCTGGGAGCCCCAGAGGTAGGTATGGCTCAGCAATCATCACAGGTGACCGTAACAGGTACTGTGATTGATCCTGATGGGCTTCCATTGCCAGGATTGACTATTTTAGTTAAAGGGACGACTTCTGGTACTGTCACTGATGGAGACGGGAATTATTCCATCCAAGTGCCCGGATCTGATGCAGTGTTGGCTTTTAGCTACATAGGGTACCAGGCACAGGAGATTACTGTAGGAAGCCGGACGGTGATCAATGTCACTATGGAAGAGGATATTTCATCTCTGAATGAAGTAGTGGTAGTAGGATATGGCACGCAGAAAGTGACCAACCTAACCGGTGCAGTGGATGTGGTAGAAGGTAAGACTTTGGCAGACCGCCCCTCACCTTCTGTATCCCAATTACTTCAGGGAACCTCTCCAGGCTTAACTTTCAGCACAGGTAATTTCGGTTTTCAGCCTGGTGCTGAAATGAACATACAGATTAGAGGCTTAGGGTCACTTAATGGAGGCTCTCCTTATGTGGTGATCGATGGTATCCCGGGTGACATGGATAGATTGAACCCAAATGACATCGAATCAATCTCAGTATTGAAGGATGCTGCTGCCTCGGCTATTTTCGGAGCAAGAGCTCCATACGGGGTAATTGTAATTACTACTAAGTCCGGTAGAGGCAAGCTGAAAGCAAGCTATAATGGTAGCGTGGGCGTAGCTTCTCCTACCAATTTGCCTTCCATGATCAATTCCTACGATCATGCCAAAGCAATCAATGAAGCGGGTGTTTTCGGAGCCGGTGGAAGATTCTTCCCAGACAGAACTATTGATAACATCCTTGCTTTCCAGAGAGGTGACTTTGACTTTCTAAGATCAAATGCCAACTTCCCTGCTGACGCAACTTTCTTTGAAACCACACCAAACCCCAACAATGTAAATCAGTGGGGTTTCAACCAATTTGGTAACGCAAACAGAGATTGGTTTGACGAGTATTTTGGAAAAGGAATGATCCAAAAGCATGACCTGAGCCTATCTGGAGGAAGCGATAAAACTTCCTATTATTTCTCAGCGGGGCTTTATGGGCAGTCTGGCGTTTTGAACTACGGTACGGATACCTTTGATCGATATAACATCATGGGTAAAATCACCACTTCCATCACGAAGAACTGGGATTTCACTTACCAGCCAAGATTCTCCAAGCAGATCAGAGAAATCCCTAATATGGACAGGCAAGGTAGTTACGATTTGATTTTCCATCAGATCGCCAGAACGATGCCTACCAACGCCATGTATGATGGCTTTGGCAATGTCATGATCCAATCTAAGATTCCTTGGGTGAATGACGCAGGTACAGATATCACAGAGACCACAGAAAACTGGCACACTTTCGCTACCGATTTGAGACCTGCTGAAGGCTGGACTATCCACGGCGACTTTGCCATGAGAAATACAGATATCTTTTTCAGAAGCAATGAGCTGACTGTCTATGACAATTTGGTAGATGGCTCCGTGATCCCAAGTGGAAACACGGTACCAAGTAACACCAGAAGAACACACTACAGCAATCTGTACTGGACATCCAACGTTTACACCTCCTACGAGCTGCAGCTAAATGAGGTACACAACTTCAAAGCTATGGTGGGTACACAGTTCGAAAAGACTCAAAACAGAAACCTTTCCGGATTTAGAACCAACCTTTTGGTACCAGATGTACCTTCTTTGAATACAGCAGACGGTGAGATTCAAATGACTGAAAACCTGCTTACGGTAAGCACTCAAGGTTATTTCGGTAGGTTCAATTACAATTACAATGAGAAGTACCTGTTAGAATTGAATGCAAGATATGACGGTACATCTAGATTTAGAGAAGGCAACAGATGGGGCTTTTTCCCTTCATTCTCTGCAGGATGGAATGTGGACAAGGAATCCTTCTGGGAGCCTATCAGCCAAACTGTGAACACTTTCAAACTTCGTGGCTCATGGGGTGAACTTGGTAACCAAAATGTAACTCCTTATCAGGATTTGCAGCTTATTCCACTTTCCGGAAATGCAGTCAACTGGATCTTCTCCCAAGGGGGAACAAGACCAATTGGTTTTGCAGGGACACCTTCTTTGATCAGCCCAGACCTGACTTGGGAAACAGCCAGATCCATAGACATAGGCGCAGACATGAGCTTTTTGGAAAACCGTCTGAGCTTTACATTTGATTGGTTTGAGCGAACTACATTCGACATGATCGGCCCTGTAGATCCTGCTCCAGGAGTACTAGGATCTACCGTACCTCAATCCAACAACGCAACGCTAAGAACAAGAGGTTGGGAATCTACCATCAATTATGGGCAGACCCTTTCTAACGGCCTGACCTTCAATGTTGGATTCAACATCTTTGACAGCAGAACATTTGTCACAGAATACCTCAATCCAAACGGAGTTCTTTCCAGCTGGTACGCTGGTAGAGAGCAAGGAGAGATCTGGGGTTACACGGCAAACTCTCTTTATCAAAACCAAGAAGAAATCGATGCTTACACTTCACAGGTTGACTTATCAGACATTACAGGACTAGCCTGGAACCCTGGTGATGTGAAGTACATGGACATCAATGGAGATGGCAGAGTAGACAATGGCGACAACACCCTGGACAATCCTGGTGATTTGAGCATCATCGGTAACAGCACGCCGAGATGGCAGTATGGCATTAACCTTAATGCATCATACAAAGGTTTTGACCTATCTATGATCTGGAGAGGCGTGGGCAAGCGTGATGTAGCATTTGGCTCCAATGACAATATCTTCTGGGGTTTCAGAACGGGTAACCAATCCACCCTATTCCCTGAGCATCTGGATTACTTCAGAGACACTCCTGGAGACATGTACACAGGCTTATATGAAGGGGAAGCTAATATCAACTTAGACTCCTATTTCCCAAGACCATACATTAACAATGGTCAAAACAATAAGAACAGACTGACCAGCACCAGATACCTACAGAACGGGTCTTACCTGAGACTGCAGAATCTGCAAGTAGGCTATACCCTACCTGATCATGTGTTGGACAAAATGAGCCTGAGTAACTTCAGAATATATATGTCAGGGGAAAACCTGCTGACATTCACCAAACTTCCAGTTGGTATAGATCCAGTAGCTACAGGCAGCTCATGGGGAGCAGGAAAGACCTACGGCGCGGATAGAATGATTTCTGCTGGTATTCAAGTTTCCTATTAATCATGACTAAGACAATGAAAAAATCAATAAATATATTCGGACTATTGATTCTTCTGGTCGGCGCTATAGGATGCGAATCCTTTATTGACAATGCTCCGGAAGATCAAATTGCGGTTGACGATTACTTCAAAACCAGCAATGATGTAGAGAACTACGTAAAGAAATACTATGCAGGCCTCCCTACGCATGGCTCTGCAAACCTTCCATTATCTGAAACCAGCTCCGACAATCTGATCGTAGCGGTACCAAATTCAGTGATCCAAGGTTCAAGAGCTCCTAGAAATGGCCAATGGACTAATGAGTGGTCAGACATTCGCAGCATCAATATTCTTTTTGACAACATTGGGAATGTTCAGGATGACTTAAGCTCCTATGCACAGTTTCTAGGAGAAGCACATTTCTTCAGAGCTTGGTTTTATTACGAAAAGCTGCAGGCCTACGGAGATGTACCTATTTATACCAGTCAGTTGCTACCAGGTGATGAGGGGCTATACAAAGGTCAGGATCCAAGAACCGCAGTTGCAGATTTTATCCTTTCAGAACTTGATTTGGCATTTCAGCACCTGGGCACCAAATCAGAAGTAGGAAACGCCAGGCTCAACAAAGAGACTGCTTTGGCTTTCAAGACCCAAGTGGCCCTGTATGAAGGATCTTGGCAAAAGTACCATGCAGGAACCGTCTTCGGTACCGATGGAGCAGACCCTAGCAAATACTTCCAAGAAGCTGTAGTAGCAGCTGAAAAGCTTATGAGCGGTGAGTATGCGGTAGATTTATACAGCACAGGAAACCCCGAGTCTGACTATTACAACTTGTTTGGGCTGGACAATATGTCCGATATCAATGAGGTATTGTTTTACCGCATTGCCAGTACTTCGGAGCAGCTGGGACACGAGCTACAGTTTTATACGACCAGACGTACCCGAGATATGTCTTTGACTTGGTCATTGATTAATTCCTACCTAGGTAAAGACGGAAATCCTATTGATTACGATGGACTTGCAGAAACTGCTAAAGGAAACGAATTCCTTACTCAAATAGCTGAAGCTGCCGACCCAAGACTTCATGCTACTGTATGGATTCCTGGCGATTTGAGAGTAGCAAGCTCAGCACAAGTCTTTGACAAGCCATTCTTGACGGGTGGATCTGAGGAACTTTGCGCTACTGGTTTTCAGGTGAAAAAATTCTCAAACCCTTTCTCTACTGCAGCAGGAGCTGACTTTGGAGGACTCAGCCAGACGGGTAGAATCTATTTCCGATATGGCGAAGTATTGCTAAACTATGCAGAGGCCAAATACGAACTAGATGGAACCATCGCCTATGAGGCACTGAACATGCTTAGAGATCGCGTGGGTATGCCAGCTTTCGAAGCTATTCCTCAGTCTGAGTATGGTGATAACCTGATCGATTATGGCTATCCTGTGGACGATGCATTATATGCCATCAGAAATGAAAGAAGAGTAGAGCTAGCGCTAGAAGGACAGCGTCCAGATGACTTCAGAAGATGGGCTGCACACAGCTTGGTAGTAGGCAAAAGACCAAAAGGCTATCCATTTGCACAAGATGAATTCCCGGGCTTCACCCCGCTACTTGACGAAAATGGTCAGACTGATTACTTCCAAACTCAACTACCGAATGGTTATGGGTTCAGACCTGATCAGGACTACTTGACCTCTATTCCTTCAGATGAAATTGTACTAAACCCTAACCTTAAACAAAATCCAGGTTGGGAATAAAATCTTAAATAGTTAGAAGTAGATTGGTTTATTATTAAAAAAAAGGGGATAGTTTATCCCCTTTTTTTTTAAATCAACCTTAACTTCATGGAATATTCTTTTTTTAACCACCGTATTAGCAATGGAAAAACCCACCAAACTCAAAACCAAAGACAAGATCATCTTAGAGGCAATAGCCCAATACAATGAACACGGTGTCCAGGGGATTACCAGCCGCCATATCGCTGGCGGAATTGGGATCAGCCACGGTAACCTGGATTATCACTACAAGACCAAGGAAGACCTACTTGTGGCTATACATGGTAAAATGCGGGAAGAAATGACTGCTCTCTATGATAATCAGCAAGAAGACTGTTCCGCAGTTGAAAATTTACATCTGCTGCTCATTCAGTTTGAAGAGTTCCAATATAAATTTAGGTTTTTCAACCTGGATGTACTGGAGATCACCCGCTCTTTCCCTAAAGTGAGCAAGCTGATCCGAGAAACCTTGGAAATCAGAAAGGCACAGACGGAAGAGCTTTTTGAAAAATTTAAGCAGGAAGGTTACCTCACCGAAGAATACGGTGGAGTTGCAGACAGAGTCCAGCATATCATTCGTATGACCATTTCTTTCTGGCTTTCTCAACGTGAAGTCCTCCCCTTCTATCATTTCACCGAAAAAGGTGAAATGGTCAAAACCATCTGGACCATCCTCACTCCTTACCTGACTGAATCTGCCAAGGATGAATACCAGAGAGTGATAGAAAAACATGGATTTACCCAACTATAAAACCGGTATGAAATCGAGCCTGCCTGAGGCAGACAGGCATGCCCCGTAGCGACACACAGAGGGATGATTATAATGCATGCAAAGATTCCATCCCGTTTCCTATGTCATGGGACAGGTTGTGACCATTTAAAAACAAATTATAAACAGATGAAATCAAGCATGACCCGAAGCGACACACAGAGGGATGATTATAATTCATGCGAAGATTCCCTGTGACCTTAAAAAAAATTATAAACACATGAAATTAATCAGGTACTTCAGAAGTTTATCCCTGAATACATCCCTTCTTTTTGCTTTATTCACTTGCTGTCTTCCCACTTTTGCGCTGCAAAACAAGCCTAAACCAAATGTACTTTTCCTATTCGCCGATGATCAGCGAGCAGATGCACTAGGGGCAGCAGGCAATCCCTATATCCAAACACCAAATCTAGATCAGCTAGCCAGCGAAGGAAGCCGCTTCGCAAATGCCTATGTAATGGGCGGCAATCATGGAGCAGTCTGTGCCGCTAGCCGTGCGATGCTACTCAGTGGCAAAAGTCTCTTCCATGTCTATGATAAGCTAAAGGACGAGCGTACCTTCCCAATGGACTTTGCGCAAGCTGGGTATACCACCTTCGGAACAGGCAAGTGGCATAATGAAAAAGAAGCTTTCGAAGCGAGTTTCCAGCAGGCGCAAAATGTCTATCTGGGCGGAATGGCCGATCATTACACTATTTTATTGCGGGACTATGATCAGGAGGGCAAGTTAGGAGAAGGGAGCTATAAAGGCTATTCGACGGATATCTTTGCCCAGGGGACTATAGATTTTATAGAAAATCATGTAGCCTCTGGAAGCGAGCAGCCTTTTTTCGCCTATGTAGCCTTTACAGCCCCGCACGACCCATATTCTCCTGAAGCAAACTACATCAAGCATTATCCAGATGGTACTTTACCTCTTCCAGGTAATTTCAAGCCATATCATCCTTTTGAGTTTGACAACTTGATGGTTCGGGACGAGTTGCTTACTGACTGGCCTAGAAAGCCAGAGGTGATCCAAATGATACTTTCTGATTATTATGCTTTAGTCACACATTTGGATACGCAAATAGGCAAAATCATACAGACTTTGAAAGACAATGGGCTTTATGACAATACCATCATCGTTTACGCTGCTGATAATGGTTTGGCAGCAGGAAGTCATGGCCTACTTGGGAAACAAAGCCTCTATGAGCATAGCACAAAAGTGCCGATGATCATCAAAGGCCCTGGCGTTCCTCAAAATGAGACATTCGATGCGATGGTTTACTTGTATGATTTATATCCTACACTTTCAGATTTGGCAGGATTACCAAAACCAACGTCGGTCGATGGAAAGAGCTTGGCTCCTATTCTTGCTGGAAAAAGCGCTGAAGTAAGGAACAGTTTATTTACTGCTTACCGACATACCGTGCGAGCAGTCAGAACACCGGAATGGAAGTTGATCAGATACCCAGAGCGAGATTACACGCAATTGTTCAACCTTACAAATGACCCCTTGGAATTGAATAACCTGGCGGAAAATCAGCAATTATCTCAGACCAAAAATGAATTGATGACTATGCTGAAAGGTTGGCAAAAGAGCTCAGGCGATACTGCTGCTTTGACTGCCAAAGTGATCAAGCCTCTGGAATATGATCCTGCTACTCTTACTAGAAAGCCAGATCGCTGGCAGCCGGAATATACCTTAAAGAGGTATTTTGAAGGGGTAGAAAGGCAGGATTAAGAAAAGCTATAAATGCCCGATTTCATTAGGACGTACTGTTCAAAAAATGAACATATAAAATATAAAAATGCCTTTTCCGAGATGGAGAAGGCATTTTTATAAGCTGGAACATATTTTGCGATTTGCTCCTCAAAATACATCCAACTACATGCTAAGCTTTCTTCTTTGGTGCATCCTATTTATCCTTTGCTGGCCTTTAGCCATTATCGCACTTTTCCTTTACCCTATTGTATGGCTGTTATTACTTCCTTTTAGACTTTTGGGGTTTGCTGTTGATCTTTCCTTTGACCTGGTCCGAAATATCTTTATGCTGCCATTTACTCTGGTAGGCAGGCGATAGAAAGCAGCTTACTTGGCGTGAAATTGCTGAACCAACTTCATGATTTTATGAAACACCTCTGTATTTTCATACACCCCTCTAAATTCATCCGCATGAGCGCCATAAGCGAAAATCGGGACCATAATGCCCGTGTGATCATCGGAGTGATAAGCTAACTCTACGGTAGAAGATGCAATATCCCCCTGCGGTATGGAAACTCCGCCCGTCTCATGATCTGCTGTGATGATCACCAAAGTGCCGGGATGCGCATCTGCATAACGGATCACTTCGCCGATCACCTGATCAAAATCCAGCATCTCCGATACAATCATTGAACTGCTATTCTCATGCCCGCCGGAATCAATATTTGCAGCTTCTACCATGAGGAAAAAAGGAGTTTTTTTCTGGCCGAAAAAATCAAGAGCAAAGGCGGTGCTTTCTAGCAAATAGTCTCCTCTTCCTTCCAGCTTTTTAGGCAAAGCATCATTTGCAACAAAATACCCTAATCTTTCCGCCGATGTTTCGCCCAGATTCTCCACCATGGTGAATCCAGCATCTTGGAGATTTTCCGACTCTGAGGAAAATTTAGCTCCTCCACCACCGATGAACAAATCCAGTTTACTCTTAGGTAAATACGCAGCAATCTGATCCGAATCATCGCGCTCAGGATGATGCGCATAAAAGGATGCCGGTGTAGCGCCTGTCAACTGATCCGTGGTAATAATGCCGCTGGAAAAACCGTAGCCATCCAAAACATCTGGCAGATTTTTCAGCGCTTTTCCTGCTGGATCCACACCCAAGGCTCTATTGTTCGTTTTCTCCCCAGTAGCGTAAGCCGTGGCTCCGGCAGCAGAATCTGTGGTAAAATCATCCGCAGCCTGAGTTTTTACCAATCCCATATTTTTCAGTTGAGTAAGATTCAGCTGATTGCCATTGGAAAATAAGGCTGAAGAAATCTGCGCCAAACCATTTCCGTCACCGATCAGCAAAATCACATTCTCAACCGGAGTTTTCGCCCCGTCCACCTCAAATTTGGGTTGATAAACATCCTGAAGTGCTGGATTTTGATAGACGTTTTCGTTCAACTTACTCAGGTATTCAGCAGCGGCGATGGGATGGTCGGTATTGATGTAATCCTCGCCCATGTTATAAAATGCCTTCCAGGCTGACTTGCTGTCCGGCGAACCCCAGAAGCGAACTGGCTTGTCGAAACTGTGCACTAAATCAATGAAATCCTGCACGGCTTTTCGCTGATCCTCCACCATTCTTCCCTTGCCATTCCAGATAGAAAACTGGCGAAAACTCAAACTCACCATCCCTATTTTCTCCCACGGCAAATCCTCACTTAACACCTTACTTTGGTAATCAAAAAACATCCAAGCCGGATACTTTTCATAATCCTCCGGCTTTGGTCTATTTCCGGAAATAATCAATTTCAGTCCTTCAGGATTTTCCTGGCTGAACAAAATGTCTGAATAGTCTTTCATGCTTTCCAGCAAAACTTCCAAAGTTGGGTAAGCTGAAGTTTTCAGATCTACCAGGAGGTGAAAATCAATCTTCGAAATCACGCCGCTTTTCAAGCCTTCAGCGATGGGGTCCAGGTACAAACTCTCAATCGTGCGTTTCGGATTGATACTTTCTACCTCATGTGCAGCCATGAGTTTCCCATCCTGCAAAATCACATCCACTTCAATCGAAGTGGCTCCCGCAGAATAAGCCGTCCAAAAAGGCACAGTCTGCAGGTAATCGTTATGAGAATGAAGTTGGAAGGTTTTGGAATCCTGGGCTGCCAGTTGGAAAATGCTGAGCAGCAGGCAAAGAGAAAGTGAAAAGATTTTAAGCATGGCCAAAAATAGCCCATTCAACAGAAAATAATCATGTAAATCCGTGAATTAGCAGAGGCTTAACACATAGGTAAAATAGCTTGCAACTTTTCAAATCACCAGCAAAACCTAATTCTCTCTAAATCATCATTTTTTAATAACTTAATTCCCATTCCATGCGCAAGTAGCTTCGCAAAA
This sequence comes from Algoriphagus sp. TR-M9, assembly GCF_027594545.1. Taxonomy (NCBI): domain Bacteria; kingdom Pseudomonadati; phylum Bacteroidota; class Cytophagia; order Cytophagales; family Cyclobacteriaceae; genus Algoriphagus; species Algoriphagus halophytocola. The sequence goes on from NZ_CP115160.1 coordinate 3,217,252, forward strand.
TCATAACAAAACGATGAAAGACATTACGGGATTACCAGGCAAAAAATCAGGAAATTGCCGTTTAAAATCAATTCTATGAAAACCCTATTTTCTTACGCTTTTAGCGCTTTTTGCCTATTCTTTTCCTCGCAGCTTTCTGCCCAAAAACTCAATGAAATCCAGGTCATCGGAAGTCATAACAGTTACAAAAGCCAAATGGCACCTGAGCTTTTGGAGTATTTATCCAAGGTGAATCCTTCCGCTTCGCAAAGTCTCGGATATGCACATATTCCATTGGAAGAACAATTGGATTTGGGACTGAGAAATCTGGAACTGGATGTTTTTCACGACCCTGAAGGCGGAAGATATTCCAATCCCAAAGGTTTGGAAATCATCAAAAGCGCCGGTGGAGAAATTCCCGACTATGATCCGAATGACGCACTTTCCAAACCGGGGCTGAAACTATTTCACGTGCAGGATCTGGATTTCCAGTCACATTACCTGCTTTTCGCAGATGCCTTGAAAGCATTGAAAGCCTGGAGTGAAAACAACCCCGATCATACGCCTATCTTTATTTTGATCAATGCTAAGGATGGAAATATCCCCGGCACCCGACCTGTTTTGCCCTTTACCGCAACTGCACTGGACAGCATAGATTTAGAGATCCGAACGCATTTGGGAATGGAAAATCTGATTACACCTGACCAGGTCAGAGGGGATTATGCTGATCTGGAATCTGCAGTTTTAGCCGGAAACTGGCCAAAGCTAGATGAGGTGAGAGGTAAATTTCTTTTTGTACTGGATGAAAGTGAGGAGAAAATCGACCGCTATTTAAGTGCTAAGCCCGACCTGAAAAACGCGGTGCTTTTTGTCAACAAAAAAGAAGGAAACTCCACCGCAGGATTTAGAATCATCAATAACGCTGTGAGAGATGAGGACTATATCAAAGACTTGGTGCAAAAGGGGTACATGATCCGCACCCGCGCAGATTCTGACACCAAAGAAGCCAGGGCGGAAGATTATTCCACTTTCGAAAAGGCCAAAGCATCGGGAGCGCAGGTCATTTCCACAGATTATTATCAGCCATCCACCTTCTTCAAATCGAATTACAAGGTTAATTTCGAAGGAAACAGGTACGAAAGACCCAACCCGGTTTTGAATAATAACTAATTGACTTGGATTGATTTTGAACAAAAAACATTTATTGGCAGGGATACTCGGGACGGCGATACAGCTGGCTAGCTCCCATGGTATCCTGGCACAAGGGGACACCAATCAAATTGCCTTTCTTTCCGATATTCATTTGCAGGATGTCTATGCGGAGCTGAATTCAGAGGATTTCAAGGGTGTGCTAAACCCGAGAACCGGCAAATTCGCCACCATTCGCACCATGAAAAGCCAGATCAACTCTACCCGGCTTTTCAACGAAAACTACTTTGCCTTTATCGCAGCCCTAGAGGATCTAAAGCACAGAGGAATCCAACTCGTGATGCTTCCAGGGGATTTTACCGATGACGGGCAACCTATGAATGTGTTGGCACTGAAGAAAATTCTGGATCAATATTCGGTAGAATCCGGGATGCGTTTTTTCCTCACCACTGGAAACCATGATCCTGTAAAACCCTTTGGAGGTAAAGCCGGAAAGCGGGATTTCCTTGGAGCTGATGGTTCGGAGCAAGCCATTGCCGGTTCAAAAGATGTCTTTTCTACCGAGCAGGTCGCTATTTCAGATCAAATCAATTACTGGGGCTATCCTGAAATCACCAATGCCTTGGGTGATTTTGGGTTTTTTCCCAGTGAAAAAGATCTTTTTTGGGCGCATCCCTTTCAGGAATTGGATGTGGATAATTACGATTTTCAACAGGCAATAGCCAGTTCATCTTTGGAAGATCGGGTCTATAAAGCTGGGGATTCAGGACTAACGCTACCCGACGCCAGCTATGTAGTTGAGCCCGTCGATGGAATTTGGCTTTTAGCTTTGGATGGAAATGTTTATACTTATACAGGAACTGAGTGGAGAGGATCATCCGTAGGCTTTAACCAAGCTGCTCTCCACAAAAAACACCAACTAGACTGGATCAAAAAAGTAGCTTCCGAAGCTGAAAAAAGAGGAAAAACACTGATTTCCTTTAGCCATTACCCACTGGCGGAATTTCACGACGGAGCCTCCGATGAAATGAGTGCGCTTTTCGGAGCCCAGAAGTTTCAGTTGGCGAGAGTTCCTAGCACAGAAACCACAAGTCTCTACGCGAAGGCGGGAATTAAAATCCACTTTGCGGGACACATGCATATTAATGATACTGGAATTTATCAAGACCAAACAACCACCCATACCATGTATAATATTCAAGTACCTTCTCTAGCGGCCTACCCACCGGCCTACAAAAAGCTGACAACATCCAAGTCCTCCACAGTGGAAATTGAAACGATTTCCCTAGCCGAGGTAGATCACATGAATGAGTTCTTTGATCTCTACCGAATGGAGCATCGCTGGTTGTTGGAAAAGCAGGATCCGGGGATCTGGGATAGCAGCATTTTAGCGTCAAAAGACTATCTGGAGTACACCAGAAACCATTTGCGGGAATTGACCAAATCCAGGTTTATTCCTTCCGATTGGCCGGAGAATCTTGCCATTCTCCTTCAGAACCTCTCGCCTGAGGAGCTATTAAAATGGAGTAAAATGGAGGAAACCGAAAGTGAAAGTTTCCTACAGGAGAAAATGAGAAAGCTAAAAGTGAGTTCCAAAAGAACACAACCTGATCATGCCATCATCGATGATTTTTACCTTTTGAAAAACGGGGATGAACTTGGAAAAAAGCTGATTCCCGAGAAGAGAATTAGTTTTTATGAGGAGTTGATATCTTCCCTTAGCCAAAAGACAGCTAGCAAAGAGAAGAGTTTGAACAGTGAATTGATCCAGTTTTTCGGGATTTTCGAAAAGCTTTATCATTCCAATCCTTCAGATCATTTTGCCATCGATCTGAAGAAAAATACGATCAAGAAAATAGAGGATTGATGGTGGCTAAGACTTTTACTTGTAAAATTTTTCTGATTATCCGCAATGATGCCAGTAGTTAAAGAATGTGGCTGGATAGTAGCGGATATCCATAAAATTTCAATACCAATCGTGCCCTTGGCACTCTTGCGAATTCTAAATCCTACATGGCCCAGAATTACATTCTGGGCATGTACTGGTCTTGCCTTTGGCAAGAATAGGCTCATAGCATCCTACTATTGGGATTTTTAATCTATTCCCAATCTGCCTGTCATAAAACCAAGAATGCCAACGGCATTCAACGTAGCAACCCCGAATACAGCGAAGCGAAATTCGGGGACATACAGCAACAGAAAACACAAGAGTGCCAAAGGCACGATCAGTATCCATACGCCACTTTTTTCATTTCAATACCAGTCCTGCCTTTGGCCTTCAGGTCCTCGCAATTAACCACTAACCCAGAATTTCATTCTGGGCATTTACTGGTCTTGCCTTTGGCAAGAATAGGCTCATAGCATCATCCTATTGGGATTTTTAATCTATTCCCAACCTGCCTGTCATAAAACCAAGAATGCCAACGACATTCAACGTAGCAACCCCGAATACAGCGAAGCGAAATTCGGGAACATACAGCAAAAAAGAACACAAGAGTGCCAAAGGCACGATGAGTGATAAGCTTCCTTTCTCATCCCCTCCAGTTGTCAGAAAACACAAAAGCCGATGGGACAAAATCCCATCGGCATTTTAAGATCAAAAGTTTAATAAGTTTTAGTAACCCGGATTTTGAACCAAGAATCCTGCTTCACTGGAAGCTCCATCCATTGCTTTTTGAGGAATCGGGAACAGTCTTTTGTTCACGTCCGAATCCGTTTTCTCCGTCCAACTATCCTCATATTTCCCGAAACGGATTTGGTACACTCTGCGAAGACCTTCCCAGTACAATTCAAACCCTGACTCACGGAATAGGATATCCAAATCTATAGCACTCAAAGGAGCAGGTGTCTGGGCTGGACGGGCATTTCTAGAGGTTCTTAGCGTATTTACATCAGCCAAAGCTCCTGCATTGTCGCCTTTTCTCAATTTGGCTTCAGCACGCATCAGATAAATCTCACCCAATCGGATCAATACAATATCCACGCTGCTATTGCTACAGCAGTTAGGTGCGGTGCGGCTAAACTGATATTTAGAGAATCTAAATCCGGCATTGTGAAGGCTTCCTTCAGTAGTGAAATCCACTTTCAAGGTATGGTCAACATATCTAATGTCCGCTCCGCTACTTCTTCGGTTGATCACCGGATAGATTTTCACTTTCCCATTTTCGTCAGTAATAATGTTACCATTCTCATCCTTTCTAGGCCCCCAAATGATGTTTCTTAGTATTCCTCTGTCCATCTCAAACTCAGTTGCTTCTACCGTATAAAAATGATTGGCATCATTGGTAGGATTCACCCCTGTCAGGTCTCTCAACTCCTCAGGAACCATAGTATTTTCCTTGAAAAATCTGGCATCTGCATCAGCGGGATCCACATCTCCATAAGCATTCACCCAAGTCTGATAGAAGCTAGGAGTCATAGCCACGGCATCTGTTCCCCTTGTGCTCGGTGACTCAGGTCTTGGCACCTGATCTCCTGAAATAGACCAATATTGCCATCTACTATGCTCAGTCTGAAGTACGCCTCGCTGATCCAAGGCAAAGATCAACTCAGGGTTTGTATTGTTATCGTCGTTGAACAAATCGAAATATTCCGGAGACAGAGCATAAGGACCGTTGATAATATTAGTGGTGTATTGGATCACCTTATCCAGGTCTGAATCTCTGAACTCAGGAGTACCATAAGGATCTCTATATACCGCTGCATTAAGGTATAACCTTGCCAATAAAGCCTCTACTGCATGCTTGTTCATCCTTCCAGGGCCTTTGTTGCTGTTAATCCCATCCACAACTGAAAGCAACTCAGTCTCGATATAGCTGATGGCCTCCTGACCTCTAAGGATTTCCGAAAGCTGATCTGAACCGTCTTTCTTGAATACCAGTCCCCAGTTGTCCAAAGCAAGCATATTCAGGTAAGCTTTCATAGCCACCATTTCGTACAAGGCATCCTGTGCGTTAGAATTCCCATTTTCAACTTCCAGTCTCAATCTTTCCTCAGCCAATACTGCTCTTGACAAAGTCAGGGTGATGTATGTCCACGCATCGCTCACCAAACCATTGGTAGGTGTCATCAGGTGCTGGTGAACTGCGATGAATTTACCACCGTCGAACCAGTCGGTACCGCCACGGTAAGGCAAAATCCCCTCGTCTGAAGCCACTTCCTGAAGTCCAAAATTGACTGTGTGCATCCATACCTGACGGAGCATTCCGTATACTGGAGCGATGGAGCCACTCACTACTTCAGCTTCGCCAGTTCCCGTAAGTGACTCATCTAGGATTTCTTCATCCAGATCAGTACAGCCTAGAAAAGCAAACATAAATGCAGCGATAGGGAGTATTTTATATAATTTGATATTTTTCATGATGATATTTTTTTCTGAATGATTGACAGATCATTTACTTTTTAGAAAGTTAAATTCAAGTTGATCGAGAAGGTTCTAGCTCTAGGATAAGTAAACCGGTCTATACCGAAAGTCTGAATTCCGCCAGAAGTGGATCCTGTATTTACCTCTGGGTCAAAGCCTGTGTAATCGCTGATCACGAATAGGTTTTGGCCAGTTACAGATAGTCGGATGTTCTGAAATGCCTCTCCCCAGCCCATGGCGTCTGTATTCAGATTATAACCTAGGGTAGCATTGTTCAACCTGAAAAATGATCCGCTCTCCAGGAATCGGGTAGAAACAGTGTTGGAGTTATTGAATGACTCTTCAGGGTATTGCACCGCAAAATCTGTAGTATTATTAGATCTGGACAGTTGTGCTTTGGTGAATAAGGACATTGCAGTATGGTTATAGATTTTGCTACCCGCAGTGCCATTAAAATTCAAGCCTAGGTCAAAACCCTTGTAATTGAAATTGGTATGGAAGCCATAGATCACCTTAGGAATGGCACTTCCAACCACGCTTCGGTCATTGTCCAGCACTTCACCATCTCCATTGATGTCCTTAAATCTATTGACACCGTCTTCAGTAATGCCATCAAATTCCAGCATGTAGAAAGCACCGATCGGTTGATTATTGATGTATCCGTTGATGGTAGCTCCAGTTTGTCCTGCACCCTGCGCTGCTCCTGTGGTCAACACAGAATACGGGGAATCCTTCACTTCATTCTGGATAAAGGTGACATTACCGCCAATGTTATAGGAGAATGCCTGTCCTTCTCTGCTGTTGTAATCCAAGCCAAGTTCAATTCCACTGTTGTGGATTTTCATGTTCTCAATATTGTCCCAATAAGTGGAAGTCGGCTGTACCGGATCTGCAGGAACCACCTCCAGTAGGATATTGGAAGACACCTTATTGAAATAGTCCAAAGTACCTGTTAATCTATAGTCCAAAAGGGCAAAATCCACCCCGAAATCTACCTGAGTAGACACCTCCCATTGCAAATCCGGATTGGCTAGACGGGTAAAGACAATGCCGTATGGATAACTATCCAAAGTAGTTCCGTCCGTGTCGATAGGATAAGTATTCAAACTACCTCCACCATTGGACAATCTATCCTCTGAATAACTCGCTTTGGTAATCTTGGATGGGATTTCCTGATTACCGGTTTGTCCCCAGCTGGCACGAACTTTTAGATTATTGAAGAAGGAGTTTGACATAAAGTCTTCCTTGGTCACATTCCAGCCTAGGGCAAAAGAAGGAAAGTAGCCGTACTTATTGTTTTGTCCAAACTTGGAAGAACCATCCGCACGAAAGGTCGCGGTAAACAAGTACTTATCAGCGTAGGTGTAGTTCACCCTTCCAAAGAAGGACTGAAGTTCATTTCTGATCGCCGAGGAACTCACTGTAGTAGGAAATTCACTGGTACTGTTATGGTCCTGATAGATAGGATCTATATTGTTATCCGCAAATCCTCTGTAAGATATCCCCCTATACTCATCCAAAAAGGTCTGGTAAGAATGCCCGGCCAAAACAGTGAAATTGTGCAAGTAATTGTTCCAGTTATAGGTCAGGGTATTTTCTACCAGCTGATTGGTGTTAGAGCTTATGCCTTCATCCAAAGTCCCATCAGAAATATTGGATTCGTTGATTACACCAGAATAAGGCTTGTACTGCTGATATCTATTGGTGGAAGAGTAATCTACACCTAGATTTAACTTATAGGTCAGCCCGTCGAAAATTTCAAAAGACGGGGAGATCGTAGCTAAAATCCGGTTATTGGCTGCATCATCACTGTACAACTCATATCTTTTGATAGGATTCAGTGCATTGGTATTGAGCAAAGTAGGCTCACCGTCTGTATAGGCAGGAACTGTAGGATTAAGGCTAAGCATATCACTGATAGTAGAAGTGATGCTCGGGCGCAAATTCTGTGTATGCGAGGCCGTCAAGTTATAATCTATGGTCAACCTCCCGTTGAAAGCCTTCTGATTCATATTCAATTTGCCAGAATAGCGCTTCAACTCAGAGTTTTTCAGGATACCTTCCTGATCCTGATAACCTATAGAAGCAAAATAGGAAAAGTCACCCGTTTTGGCTCCACTCATGGACAAGCTATAGTCCTGAGAAAAACCTACCTGAGTCAGTTCATCCTGCCAATCCGTGTTGCCTCCGAAATCCTCCAGCGCTCCACCCGCAGCCACTACTTGCTCGCGAAACTCATCTGCGCTAAACACATCGATTTTCTTTGCCATGGATGACCATGCCGTAGAAGCTGAGAAGTTAATTTGAGTAGTCCCGGATTTTCCTTTTTTAGTGGTGATTACAATCACACCATTGGATGCTCTGGAACCATACAATGCAGTTGCACTGGCATCTTTCAGCACATCTATGCTCTCGATATCGTTCGGATTAAGAAAATTCAAGGGATTTGAGGCGATCCCGGTACTCGAGTTGTCCAGTAAAAATCCATCTAGTACATATAATGGCTGAGTCCCTGACCTTAGACTACCGATACCCCTGATGATCACATTTTGGTTTGCTCCTGGCTCACCACTGGTGGAAGTGATATTGACCCCGGCTACCTTGCCTTGCAAAAGGTCCACAGGGTTTGAAATCACCCCTTTGTTAAAGTCTTCAGTTTTAACCGAACCAATCGCACCGGTCACATCAGAGCGCTTTTGGGTTCCATAACCGATTACTACCAACTCATCCAATTGGGTGGCATCAGGAAGTAATTGTACTTCGAAAGTTGACTGTCCTCCCACTGGGATTTCCTGTAAAATATAACCTACATACGAAACCTGAAGAATGGAAGACTCCTCCACATCTAAAGTGAACTTCCCGTCAATATCTGTTACGGTTCCGATGGTGGTACCTTTCACCCGTACTGTAGCTCCTGGCAGGGCCATTCCAGTCTCGTCAGTTACAATACCTGACACAGAGATCTCCGCTTGCAAACTAGTCCTTAGATGCACTTCCGTCTTAAGGGAATTGGCGGCCAGCACAGCCGGTCCTCCTATCCCAGACCACATCGCAAAACAGGCTGATGCAACGAGAATTTTAGATAATCGTAAATTTGAATTCATAAAATTTAAGTATTGGATAAAATAAAGAGTGATTCAAACAGATAAATAAATAAAACAGCATCTACATGCAGTCTTATCCTTTAATTCGTCCACAAAATTAGATTTAAAAAAAGAGAGTAATGTTAAGCAAATTTTAGATTTAAGTTATTAGAAAAAACCTTTTAAAATAACAATATTTTAACATCTATAACAAACTGTTATAATCTTGATTATCAATGAATTAACATAATTAAAACCAGTCTATTAAAACCGCATAAAAGAAATCATAAATCAGCATTAACATAAACCTACAAAAACAAACTAAAAGTGACACTACCATTAATAAATAGCTTATTTTTATCTCAATTAATTAACAATAAAAACATACAAACTTCTTACCCACTAGTCACTTAATGCACAACAACTTGAAACCTACAAGAGCTATTTTTCTAAAAATCAGGCTAGACTCAAATTTTTGGCAATAAAAATGCAGTTGATTTAACCCTGGCTTAACAGCTTCCTAAAGACCAGGTACAATATATTCACTTTTACTACCGCTAGTGCCATACAGATCATTGAGAGCTCTTTTTATACTGCTTACCTTATGCGGTGTGAGCAGGGAAATTTTTGCCCAGTCTGAGCGAGATTCCACGAATAACTCTATCACAAAAAAAGCCATTGAAAAAGGGATAGATTTGATCACCAGGTCAAACCGAGATACAGTTTTGGTGGAGAAAGCTGAGGAAAAGTTTATGGAGTTTGAAGGCAAGATCATCCGGAATATCTATGTAGAGACCGTGGGCTTTGAATTTTCTATCTATGGAGAAGAAAAACCCATAGTACAGAAGGTAGCTCGCCTAGCCAACAGGCTGCACACCAATACCAGAGAAAAAACAATCCGCCAACATCTATTTATCAAACCTCATCAGCAGGTCAACCCATACAAGCTGGGTGACAATGAGCGGTACCTGAGGGACCAGAATTTCATTTTGGAAAGCAGAATCATAGTATCCCCCGTTCAAGACACAGATTCGGTAGATCTGACGGTCGTCACTCGGGATATTTTCAGTATAGGAGGATCTGTAGGCGGAAGCTTTCCCACTGCCCCTTTATTTAAGGTTTATGATGCCAATGTGGACGGAAGAGCCCAAGGCTTTGAGTTTGATATACTTTTTGATGTGGACCGAACTCCGAAGACGGGAATAGCCCTTGCCTATTCCAAAAGTAGTTTACTGGGGAGTTTTGCTGATTTTTTGGCATACTACACTCAATTAAACTCCGGCATCAGTGCTGGGGAAGAAGAGGAGTTTGCCACTGGTTTCAGTCTGGAAAGACCGCTCATCTCTCCCTATTCGAAGTTTGCAGGTGGTGCAGGCTGGAGCCAAAACTGGTCAAAAAACGTATATTCCCGGCCAGACTCTACTTTTCTTGATTACAGATATAATGTTTTGAATCTTTGGGGCGGGTATAATTTCGGTTCGGAAAAAACCCTTCAAGACCGTCAGCGAAAGTTCCTGGCTTTACGCGTATTTGACGGATACTTCATCAAGGAACCAGACCAGGAACACGCCACTGACAAAAGTCAGTACAGAAACAGTCAAGGTGCTCTGGCCGAATTTACGGTGTACGAGCAAGACTTTTTCAAAACCCAATATGTCTATGGCTTTGGGCGGACCGAGGACATTCCTTTTGGATACCTGCTATCTACCACGCTAGGCCTCACCAAAACCATGGGCTACCAGCGTCCTTATGGTAGTATCAATCTGAATTACAAAGGAGCTGGCAAAAACGGGAGTTTTTATGAAGTGATGCTGAATGCCTCCAGCTATTTCCGTGGGGGACCTGAGGATCTGGTTTTTCAGTCCGGTGGCACCTATTACTCCAAGGCTTTTTCCTTTGGTAAATATAAAGTCAGAAACTCCGCTACTTTCTCTTACACCAGACTTTATAAATGGTTGACTAACGATTGGCTCACGATTCGTGGAGCTATCATCCCAGGCTTACGGGTGGAAGAGGTAGATGCCACACAAAGAATCTCTATGGGTTTTGAATCAAGCGTACTCACGCCCTGGTCCTTGATCGGGTTCCGAATTGCGCCCTTTTCCTCTTTCTATTGGGCAAAATTAAAATGTCCTACCTGTGCAAACAATTACCAGAATTATACTGGAATTAGCCTAGGGATGCGGATCAGAAATGAGAACCTAATATTTGGTACTATGGAAGTAAAAGGAACATTCATCCCAACTGATGATGAAGGAGAAGCTAAATTTGCATTGAGCTTCCGCAAAAACCTACGCTTCCGAAAAACAGATGTTTTCGTAAAAGCCCCCGACCTAATTACCTACAATTAAGTCCAACCAAACTCCATTTCTAATTACATGCGGATTATTGCACTCCGACTATTTCTGTGATTTCCACTAAGCAGTATTGCTTCCACATAAATAATGAAGGAGATAGACTGAAGCTCGACCTGATCAAATCCCAAAAGTGTAATTCCATAGCACAACCTCTGCCTTTTTTCAACATAGTCAATACATTCTATGGACTTTTACTTAATTTGAAAATCAGTTTTCAAACCCCAATAAACCTTTTAACCTATGATAAAGTATTTTGCATGGTTCAGTGTACTGGGATTCTTGTTCATATCCTGTGAAAAGAAAACCGCTGAACTGACGGACGAGGAATATGCAAAACTTTCCGAGGAGCAAAAAAGATCGCCCAAACATGCTGTTGACGGGATAGAAGTAGCAGATGACCGCCTCGAACTCACCCTCTTTGCTTCTGAACCCATGATGTCAAATCCCACCAATATGGACATTGACGACAGAGGTAGAGTATGGATAGCGGAAGCTTATAATTACAGAACAGCCCTCAATCCCCGCAATCCTACCCGGGCTGAAGGTGACAGGATCCTGATCATGGAAGATACCGATGGAGATGGTGTGGCGGATGAGTCTAAGGTTTTCTATCAGGGAAATGACATCAATGCTGCCCTGGGCATTGCGGTTTTTGGAGACAAAGTATATGTATCGGTAAGTCCATACGTATACGTCTTCACAGACGCAGACGGAGATGATGTACCGGAAAAGAAAGAAATACTATTTGAGGGAATACAGGGAGTACAGCATGACCATGGAATGCATGCTTTTACTTTTGGCCCCGACGGCAAGCTCTATTTCAACTACGGCAATGAGGGTAAAGGAATCCATCATGCCGATGGATCACCTATACTTGACCCACTAGGTCGACCAGTAAATAGTCAAACACAGCCTTATAGAGAAGGGATGATTTTCCGAATGAACCCGGACGGATCGGATACTGAAGTGTTGGCATGGAACTTCCGAAACAATTTCGAAGTAGCCACAGACAGCTATGGTAGAATGTGGCAATCAGACAATGACGATGATGGCAACCGAAGTACGCGCATCAATTATGTTATGGACTTTGGCAACTATGGCTTCAAAGATGAAATGACCGGGCAGGATTGGAGAGCGCGTAGAATCAATATGGAGGATTCTGTTTTCCAGCAACATTGGCATTTGAATGACCCTGGAGTTGTTCCAAATTTACTACAAACCTACGCCGGCTCTCCTACGGGTATTTTGATCTATGAGGGAGACCTTTTACCGGAAGAATATCAGGGACAAATGATCCATTCAGACGCAGGACCTAATATTGTAAGAGCCTATCCTACCAGTCCCAACGGGGCAGGATTCGATGCTGAAATCATCAATATTTTGGATGGAAATTCCCGTGACAATTGGTTCCGCCCTTCTGATGTGACCGTGGCTCCTGATGGTTCCTTATTTGTGTCAGACTGGTACGATCCCGGTGTAGGTGGACATGCGATGGGAGATCTGGATAAAGGGAGAATTTACAGAGTTGCACCGAAAGAAACAGGCTATCAGGTAGCTAAGCCGGATTACACCTCCATTTCCTCTTTGATTAAATTGCTACAAAACCCAAACCGAGCGACGCATTTCAAAGCCTTTATGGCTTTGGTAGATAAAGGTGCTGAAGCAAAGGATGCACTGGAAGAGCTTTATACCGAAGGTGAAAGCAGAATGAGAGCTAGGGCTTTCTGGGTACTGACCAAACTTCCCAATGGAAATGATTACGTCAAAACCGCTGCATCTGATTCAGATGAGAATATCCGCGTAGCAGCCCTCCGAGCCTATAGAATCAATAAAATGGACGATTCAGAATTTCTGATGAATATGGCTTCCGACGAATCTGCGGCCGTTAGAAGAGAGGTGGCATTTGCACTCAGATATCACTCCAATCATGAAGTCTGGCTGAAACTGGCCGCTGCTTACGAGCCGGGAGACCGCTGGTATTTGGAAGCTTTGGGCATTGCTGCCGAAGGCTTTTGGGATGAATACTTGCCGAAATACCTGGAAACTGTAGGCAGCGGATGGATGGAAAGTCAAGCCGCAAAGGATATAGTCTGGAGATCCCGAGCCAGCAATACGGCTGAGTTGCTGGGCAAAATCATACTTTCTCAACCAGGAAGAAATAATGAACCCTTTTATCGAGCGCTGGATTTTCAGTCATCGGATGCCAAAAACAAAACTTTAAAAGCACTCCTAGCAAATGCCCCCGAGGAAGACCAACTGATCATTTTGAGACAAATCAACTTTGATCCGAATAATCCGGATAATCAGATTTTAAGCCTCGCCAGAAAAACCGCCAGTAGCATTCCGGATGACAGGGATTTTTTAGATATCGTAAGCAAGTACCGCATCAGCGAGCAAAAAGACAGACTTGAGATGTTGGTTTACCAAAATGAAAGCAACCAGCATTCACAGATGGCGGCAAATATATTTGCTTCCCTGTATGGAATGCCTGTGATTGAGGCTTACTTCAATGCTGCAGATCAGGAGCAAGCTATACTTGCTATCCAAAAATTCGGCACCATAGACAATGAACAGATGGCCGAAGCCCTATCTAAAATTTACCTAGACCAAACCAAGTCCACTGAAATACGAACTGCCGCTGCTGAGGCTGCCAAGGGCTACAATTCGGAGCCTTTCCTTTGGGAACTTGCCAAAGCCAATAAAATCCCGGCAGACGTACTTCCTATCGCACAAAAAATCCTGCTCTCTTCCTGGAATGGAAATATCCGCGCTGAGGCAAATGATTTCTTTGGCGACTCTGCCAAGCAAGCGTATGACTTAACGAAAATGCTCGCAGCCAGTGGATCGGTTGAAAATGGAAAAACACTAGCGGACACCTATTGCCTGGCTTGTCACCAAATCGCTGATCAGGGCATAGACTTTGGCCCTGGATTAACTGAAATCGGCAATAAACTCTCTAAGGAAGGTTTGATCAATGCCATCATCAATCCCTCTGAAGGGATGGGATTTGGCTATGAGACCCAGCTGGTAAAACTCAAAGACGGCACTGAGTTTACCTGCATTGTCAATTCCAAAACAGAGAATGATCTGGTGGTAAAACTAGTGGGAAGTAGCGAGCAGAAAATCTACAAGTTGGCTGATGTGGAAAGCGTTACCCAACAGGACGAATCACTCATGCCAAAATTCCCACTTTCGGAATCTGAGGTGGTGGATTTGGTCAGTTATTTGGAGACATTGAGGAAATAAAATTTCTAGTATCGAAAAATTAATCCCAGCTTATGAAAATAGGCTGGGATTTTGTTTAGTTGAAAACGTATCATGAGTATACGCTTTTATACCAGTAAGGAGTCAAAAGCTTTAAAGCTTTGCTCAACACTAGCATTAAGGCTACTTCGGTCTATGGAGCAGCTGAGCAAAGAATTATGAGCACTGGCATCATTACGTATTTTTATGAAACTTGGTAACTTACTTTCAATCTCAATCCAGCTTTCCATGAAAACCTGCTTTAGTACTAGTTTTTTATATTTAATCACCTGCTTTATTTTCATTGCTGAAGGGCAGCAAAAAGGAAATTCTTATCAATCAGAGGCTCTTCAAATCGAGCAAATCAGTCCCAATACATTTCTGCATATTAGCTATCTAAATACAGATGATTTCGGAAAAGTAGCCTGCAATGGCATGATCGTTATCAATCAGGGCGAGGCACTGGTTTTTGACACACCTGCAAATAATGAGGCTAGTATAGAATTAATAAACTGGCTGGAGCAAGATCAAAATGTAAAGGTAAAGGGTGTCGTAGCTACACACTTTCACTGGGATTGTGTGGGTGGATTAAATGAGTTTCATGCCAAGGGAATACCTTCTTTCGCTTCTGATGAAACAATAGCACTAGCGAAATCAGCAGGATATCCAACTCCTGAAAACGGATTCAAAAAGAAAATAATCCTCAAAGCAGGTCAATTAAAAGTCATCAATCAATTCTTTGGTGAAGGGCATACCAAGGACAACTTCGTGGCCTATGCGCCCTCTGATAAAGTCATTTTCGGAGGCTGTATGATCAAGGCACTAGATGCCGGAAGTGGTAACCTAGAAGACGCCAATGTAGGGGAATGGCCTACTACGGTTCAAAAGGTTAAATCCGCATTTTCAGACGCTGAAATTGTAATCCCGGGTCATGGGGAAATTGGAGGTACAGATTTGTTGGATTATACCATAGCGATGTTTCAATAAAGGTATCTGATTACCCACAAGTCTGTCATTGATACAATGATGATTATGTATAAATGCTTAAAATCCGGAAAATCATTCTAATTAATGCAACTTAATTGCATTTGTGTTGGTTGCTTAACTATTAATAAACCTTCAAACTATGGAAAGCAATCAATACGAAGTAATCATCATCGGCGGAAGTTATGCAGGACTAGCAGCAGCCATGGCATTGGGCAGATCTTTGCGGAAAGTCCTGGTCATTGACGCCGGCAAACCCTGTAATCGGCAAACCCCACATTCACACAATTTTTTGACCCAAGATGGCAAAACACCTTTAGAGATTTCATCCCTAGCAAAACAGCAAGTGGAAGCTTATGAAACAGTGTCTTTTCTTTCCGACTATGTGCTTTCTGCAAAGAAGTCAGAGCAGGGATTCCAAATTAAATCCCAGGAAGGAGACACATTTGAAAGTCTAAAATTAATCTTTGCCACGGGCATCCGGGATATACTTCCAGACATTCCTGGACTCCAAGAGTGCTGGGGGATTTCGGTAATCCATTGCCCCTATTGCCACGGCTATGAAGTCAGAAACGAAAAAACCGGGATTTTGGCCAATGGGGATTTCGCTTTTGAATTTGGAAAAATGATCACCAACTGGACCAAAGAGCTGACGCTATACACCAATGGAAAATCCACTTTAACACCTGAACAAACAGAGAAACTGATATCCAAAAACGTTCCTATTTCTGAGAAGAAAATCAGTCAAATCATCCATCAGGATGGAAAGATCAAAACCCTGGTTTTTCAGGACGGATCCCGGGAAAATATAACTGCACTCTACGCAAAACCGGATTTTGAGCAAAGTACTCCCATCCTTTCTGAATTGGGATGTGCACTAAAGGAAAATGGATACCTGGAGGTGGATCAGCTACAGCGAACCAGCGTTCCCGGAGTTTTTGCCTGCGGCGACAATATCAACATGTTCCGATCGGTAGCCTTTGCCGTTTCTTCAGGAAGTATGGCAGGAGCCGCCTGCAACAAAGATTTGATCGACGAAAGCTTTTGAGTTGTTAGTTAAGTCCCTTTCCAAGCAGAACATCAAGACCCACTTCCCTTAAACTGATCCTCCTTATAGGCAAAAAGCACATTAAAGGTAGTCAGGGAACCGTAGCATCTGGTGATGTACTGCTGGAGATGCACGCGATCCTCATCATCCAGTTTCGGGTGGTTGTTGATATTTTGCTCCAAAACCCGCAGCTTTTCCCGCACCATCACAATCTTGTGAAAGAAAGTTGCCATAGGAATTTCCTTGGATTGCAGGCTTTCGTCATTGGGCTCGAAAACCACGTTGCCACCCATCCATTTTCCACCGAGTGGTACGATGGGTGCTCGCTCAGATGTCTGAATCAAGGCTTCACGGATGGCTTTTTCCACGTCCTTCATCGTCAGCATCGGAAAATCAGGAACCTTTGCTTCCTCTACAGTAAAACCCTCGTAATCTCTTGCGAGGGTTTTTACTTCCTCCGTGTTATAAAAATAGATTTTGTAATAAGTGTCGTCCACAGAAAGGATCATCCCTGTGCCGAATTTTGGGTGGGAAAGTTTGCTTCCCGGTGCTAATTCACTTGCTGCTGCCATATTTTCAAAAAAGATTTAGGAGACCAAAATAGGCAATTTTGCGAAAACCTAAACTGTCGATAGTCCGGGAATACCCAAAGTTTCAAATAAAAAGAAAAGGCTGCAATCCCTTACAACCTTCCTTCATTTCAAGCTTTGAAAAAGCAAATCAAACTTCCGTTAGTACCATATTCGATTTTCTCTGAGCAGCTGGTTCTTTTTTCGCTTTATTCCTTCTCCCCCACCATATCAAAAATCCTGTTACCGGAAGTGAGGCGATAATCGCGCTTAGGAAAAAAGCCAAAATCTTACCCGGCAATCCTGCTATGGCTCCCACGTGCACATCGTAATTCATTCGCATGATTTTCTGGGCGATTGTCGCCTCTTCGAATCGGTTGTAAAAATGCTCTACTGGAAGTTCTTCCAGCGTATTCTGATCAAAATATCTATAATCAGATTTCCAATAAGTCGATGCATCCGGATTGGCATTAGCAGCAAGAGCAGATCCCTCAAATTCAGGCGGATGAACTTCTATATATTCAGCATCGGGATATTCCGCATTCATTTTCATCCACACCGCATCCAAGGCGGGAATTTCCCCTTGATAGGTTTGGGTAGAATCGGATAAAGGGTTGTAATACTCTACAAATTGGTCTCCACCGGAAGCCACAAAGTAAAGTCCGTCTCTAAACCAAATAAAACCCCAAACCAAACCGGTAATCGCGAAAACCAAGGCAAAAGTCATCACATAAAAGCCCAGCACCTGATGCAAATCGTAATTCTTCCTTCTCCATCTTGCTGACCACTTGATCTTCAGACTTTGCTTGAGGTTCTTCTTTTTCTTTGGCCACCAAAGGATCAGACCAGAGATGACCATAAAAAGGAAAATCAGGGTGAAACTCGCTACTACAGGCTGACCAATTTCAGGCGGTAGCCAAAGGTAAAAGTGCCCATCCAAAACGATTCGGAAAAAGTCTGCGTACTCGTCCTTGAGCTTCAGCACCTCTCCAGAATAGGGATTGATGTAGGCGATCTGGTAATGATCATTTCCCTCTCCATAACTGAAAAATATTGCCTGAACGGATTTTTCTTTGGTAGGATACAACACCGCATGCAAATGACCTTCGGGATAGGCCGCTTCTGCAATTTTTGAGATTTCGCTGGGAGGCAAAACAGCTTTGTCCTGTGGCTCCACATGCAAAAAGGAATAGGTCAAATCCTTGATCTCTGCCTGAAAAGCGTAGATGCAACCGGTCACTGCCACTATAAACACCACAAGCCCGGATGAAAGTCCGAGCCAGAGGTGTAGTTTATTTATGGTCTTTTTAAAATTCATCAAAATCTATAATTAAGGCTGATGGATGCATTACGCAAGTTCTGCGGAGTCACGGTTGACCATCCAGAATAGTATTTCTGATCTGTCAAATTGTTCACTTTCAAAGCCAGGAAATATCTGGAACCTGTATAGGAAAGCGAAGCATTGTAAACCTGGTAAGCAGGAAGCGCAAAGCTCCCGATATTTGCTCTATTCATAGTGAGGTATTCGCTGGCAGCATTCCCCCCAAATCCTACTCCGAAGCCTTTCAGTGCTCCAGCAGAGAAGGAATAGCTCGCCCAGAAGTTGAACAGATTCTCTGGACCAGCTTCCTCAGGACGAAGTCCCAAATAGCCACTTTCCGCATAATCCTTAGTCACTTCAGCGTCATTTGTACTGAATCCAGCTACCAAGTTCAAACCTACCACCGGAGTGGCGATCACGCTGAACTCAAAACCCTTGCTGACTACTTCCCCACCCTGTATGGAGTTGTTGATATTAGTCGGGTCAGTCATCACACGATTGGAAACGGTGATGTTGTAATAGCTGGCGGTGGCTGAAATTTTATCTTTGTAAAGATTGGTTTTCACCCCGAATTCCAATTGATTGGCTTTCTCAGGATCAAAAGTTCTTAGCCTGTTATTGGTCCCGTCCGCATCGCTTACATTTACTGGGGCAATATTCACGAAGCCATTCATATAGTTACCAAAAATGGAAACCTTGTCCTTCACTGGCTGATAAACTATTCCAAATTTTGGAGATACAGCTGTCTGGGTATTTTCTTCAGCATCGGTTCCCCAAGCTTCATTCTTGAAATTGTCAATTCGCACACTTGCCATGGCGGAAAGCTGAGGAAGCAACTCAATCACGTCAGATACATAGGCACTCATGATGCGGGTATTTCCGGTGGAATTCCCTTCGAAAGACCCCTTCAACAAATCATCCACGCCAGCTTGAGTCAATACACCCGTATCCGCTCCATCAGACAGCGTCACTACGCCATTTCCTACCCATCCTGTGCTGCTATTGATCAAGTCAGCGTCGTAATAATCCAAACCAACGATCATCTTATTTCTCATGGAACCCAAGTTGAAATCACCGATAAAGTTCTGCTGAATATCTGTAGTGACGGTTTGCGCATTTCGGTCAGAGATAAATCTGGTAAATGAATCTCCATCACTTGCATCAAATAGGTAATGATAATATCCGTCAGTTTTGGTGGAGCTTCTGGAAACTACCGTCTGGGAAGTCCAATTGTTAGAAAGCTTGTAAAAAGCCTGCGCCTGAAGTGCGTAGGAGGAGTTATTGATGCTGAGCTCATTTCCTGTGAAGGATTTCTCATAGTTCCGCTCAAAAGGATCGATGGAGTCAAAAGTCAGCGGATTATTTCTGTTGAGGAAAATCATCGGAGCATTCACAGAATTGGAATTCAAAAATTCGGTATTGATCAGGAAAGTCAGTCTTTCGCTCGCTTCGAATTTGAAGGAAGGAGCAATGAAAAATGAGTTTCTTCCCCCGGCATCCTGGAAAGTATTATTGGACTGATAGGCTGTATTCACACGCATGGAAGCGTTTTCGTTCAGCGGCACATTGACATCGCCAGTGATTCTGTTCAGGCCATAGCTTCCTGTGATAAAACCAACTTCACCTTTGAAAGTATCAGTTGGGCGCTTGGTCGTGATATTGATCAGTCCTCCGTAAGAAATCACCGCGCTACCAAAAAGTGTCCCGGATGGGCCTTTGATCACATCCACAGTTTCCACATTTGCCGGATCCAGACCACCGTTGTTCAAGCTTGGCATTCCGTTCACCATAGTTGGCTGCACTGCAAAGCCACGCATGGAATAGTATTCCGCTCCATCGCCTCCACGTCCTGTAGATTCCCAAAGTCTGGTGATACCTGTGGCGTTCTTCAAGGCATCATTCATGTTGGTTACTACTTGATCTTTTAGTAGTTTTTGGGAAATTGAATTGTAAACCTGAGGATTCTGCAGATCTGTAAGTGGCAGCTTCCCGACTGTAAAGTTGCTGTCTGCATAGAATCTATTGGAAGAAAGATCAGTGACTATCACTTCTGCCAAGTCTGTGGAGCTTTCCGATAAAATGAAATTAAGGGAAAGGGCTTCTCCTGCGTTGAGCTGAATGTTTTTCTCCTGTGTTTCAATTCCAACAAAAGA
This sequence comes from Algoriphagus sp. TR-M9, assembly GCF_027594545.1. NCBI lineage: Bacteria > Pseudomonadati > Bacteroidota > Cytophagia > Cytophagales > Cyclobacteriaceae > Algoriphagus > Algoriphagus halophytocola. Next base: position 3,237,501 of record NZ_CP115160.1, read on the forward strand.
AGCAAACACGGTATAAGTACCTGGCGCAATGTTCTTGATTTCAAAAAAACCATTTCTATCGGTCGCCTGCCCTTTTGCAAGGCCTTTGATCCCGACATTTACAAATTCCATCGGCTGATCATCCGAAGTAGTTACAAATCCTTTGATGCTGGCAGACTGGCCGAAAGCGCCAAAAACACAAAGGAAAAATAGGCTGGTGAGGAGTAGAAATCTACGATTCATGTTGGTTTGATTTTCAAATATAGCGCAAACCTATTACTTAGATCAATTCTAAACAAGCATTATTTAGAATTAATCTAATAAAAATGTTGATTGAATATCTATACCCTTTCCCACACGACTATCATCAAAACCTTGGACAGATTTGATCCTTTACTTTTTGCATCTCTGGCAACCCGATTTACAGGAGATTTGGGTATTTTAGCTAAACAACTTCTTTGCTGATGAAACGCATTCCCTACTTAAGCATCCAAGCCATCTCGATTTTTTTGGGCTTCACCTTCTGGGGCTCCGGCATGGCAAAGCTCTTCTACGAGCATCAGTTTTTTGGATGGATAGGGCCAGTTTGGTTGATCGAAGAACTCGAACCTTACGGACTTGGACTTTATGGAAAATTCATTGCGCTCAGTCAGATCACCATTGGCTACATGCTGGTCACCACACGCTATAAGCTTCTTGGCAGCATCATGATGCTTCCGCTAATTGGCAATATCCTGATGGTGACCATCTCATTGCAATGGAAAGGAACTCCATTTGTGCTTGGCTTCCTGCTTTTACTTGATTTGATCCTACTTTGGCAATACCGGGATTTTTTCAGGCCACTAATCGATGAGGGTAAAAGTAGATTTGATATAAAACCCAGAAAAATCAGGACTAGAAATGGGCATTTGGTATGGCTTGCTGGACTTGCATTGCAGTTTTTCGCCATACAGGTTTCTTATTGGAATTGGCCAGCAGCCTGCGGAGTGGTTTTGATGGGATTGTTACTTTCCGGTCTAAGCTTCAAGGTGAATAGAATGCATTCGATTTTAGATCAAAAATAAATTCTTTGCCTGTTAAATTTATTCTAAAAAACTTTGAAACCCACCAATTTACTTTTTCTACTCATAAAAACGTAAGTAGTTAATAAATAGCTATTTAATTACATCAAACAGGTATTTCAATTAGCTATTCCAGCATAAAACCGATACCTTATAGCTTTCTTTTTAGTGAATACTTTTAACCATTTATTTCATGTCTTATTTAAATTCTCCCCGCTTGACTTTTTCGGGACTGTTTCAGGCAGACCCATCCACAGTCAACAATGATCCTACCCATTTCAACAATGAAACCTTCAAGCCGAGTTTTCAAAAAATGCAAGAAGGCAAAAATGCCAACGGCTGGTGGAACCCAGAAGGAACTGGCAACTGGCGATTTCTGAATTGTGAGGTAAAAAGTGTAACCTATCGTGATGGTACATCCACCACCAATGAAGCCGATGATCCTGTTTTGAGCATGTCCATCATGGATTCAGGCACAAAAGTGGCAGGTAAAATCGTCGATCTGGATACTCAGCAACAAATGGTCTCCGCACTGTGGGGATTAGTCGTACGTCTGGTTTCTGGCGAAAAAGAAATCCTAAAGGCGGATTATGAGGTGGCTTCATTCACCAATATCTGGATGAGTAGAGCTCCGGCTCTCAGTGGTGACACCACAGCAGCAGCCATCTATCAATCTGTCCTAAAAAACATTCATTGGGATATTGACAATTCAGATTCACGCTTTCTCAAAGAACTTTATCTACTAGGAAGGTATCAACTTTCTATCCAGTTTACTGTGGATCTCTATGACATGGATCATACTTCTCCACAGTTTACCATTGGCAGAATTACGGGATCAATAGCACCTCAATATAGTGAACCCAGCTTTTTCACCATTGGAAGGCCACTTTTCCCGCAAACCAGCAAGGTAAATTACGCAAATGCCATCGTAGATCTGGAACAAAGTGCAATTGTATTGGACCTTGCTAATTCTTTTCCTGTAAACCCCGATGGGAACTTATTGAACAATTCCAATTTATCCCTGGCGGTACTTGACAGTTCTGACAACAATAAGACAATTGAAATCGGCGTAATTGATTTCCAAGATCCAGGCTGGTATTCTGTGAAATCAGGAATTATGAGTTTCCCTTTAGCCGATAAACTGGAGCTTGTAGAGAACAACCCCTTGATCATCTTAGATCAAAATAATAACGTGCTCTTGGAGGAGAGTGTAGAATATGTATGCGCAGATAAGTTTGTGTTTTACCTCAACCCAGGCGAATCCTGTGAAGTAGAGTTCTATGCCACTTCGCTAGGAAAACCGCTAGGCAACAGAACCATAGAACTGCAACTCAATGCTAGCCAGTTTGGCCCCACTCCTCCTCAGGTTGGATGGCCTGAATCAGCGCTGTCTTTCCCTGAAAGAGTAACGCTGGATGACGCTGGAAAAGCAAAAGTGACCATCACTGCTAGCGATCCTGGCAATCCACGTGGATATATTGATGGTCAGGTTTATGGTATCGCTTATAATCTCTCCACAGATCTTTTTTCAAACTGCAATCCCTCAAATTTCATCAGTATCCTGGTATTTGACAAAGTACCCGAAGATAAGATAGCCAACCCTACCTGGGATGACATTCAGCCTATAATGCAACAGTATGCCAACCTTTACCCTCTGATGTCGAAGGGAATATTTAATCTGGCTGATAAAGAAGTTGTAGATGCCAATGCCGAGATTTTAAAGTTCGTCTTTAGCAAGGATAAAACTGATCCCAATTACATGCCAGCTACCAGAGATCTTTCACGCGATAAGTCTGCTATGATTCTAAACTACCTGAACTCAGTCTTGAATCAAGCTGCCCCAAACGACTCAGTCACTTTTAAAAAATTATAACCCCCAAATCATGATTTTTCTTAAGCAATTTTCCATCAATACCATAGAAGAACTACGTGCTGCTATACAGACAGCTATTGAGCTAGAACACTCTACTATTCCTCCATATCTAACCGCAAATTTCACTCTGAGCAACACTGGCAACGATGCTATTTCAAATGTGATCAGCTCGGTAGTCGGTGAGGAAATGCTTCATTTATCTATTGCCTGCAACCTGCTCAACGCGATAGGAGGAAGTCCAATTCTAAATCAACCGGAATTCATCCCTAAGTATCCTGGTCCACTTCCCGGAGGTGTAGATACAGGTCTAATTGTTCCTTTGGAAAAATTCTCCGTTGAGTTGGTCAGCAATGTCTTCATGTCCATAGAAGAACCTGAAAAACCTATTCATATCAATGCATTGAGCGGAGCAGAAGGCTCAATGACCATTGGGCAGTTTTATCATAAAATAAGTGAGAAACTCATCTTTTTTGAAAAAGAAGCCGAGAAATCAGGTCAAACCATCTTTACTGGTGCCCCAGACAAACAACTTATTTACCCGAAGTTTTTCCCTGAAAAGCTACTATATCCGATCAAAGGATTGGATGATGCGCTGAACTCCATAACCATCATAGTGGATCAAGGCGAAGGCACAGGCACAGATCCTTTTGTAAATCCAGACGACTCCGCTGTTGAAGAGCCAGCGCATTACTATCGGTTTCAGGAAATAGTCAAAGGAAAATCCCTGGTCCGTGATAGCTCAGGAGGATACTCCTACTCTGGATCTCCAGTGGCATTTGATCCTACGTCTGTTCCAAATATGAAAGCCAATCCCAAAATGGCTGATTTCCCTGTCAATTCCCTCGCCTATCAATACAGCAAATTGTTCAACTTTACTTACACCAGTTTATTGAACTGTTTGCATTTAGCCTTCAATGGTCAACCTGAAAAAATGGATGATGCAATGGGCCTGATGTTTTCGCTCAGACTTTATGCAGGCAAATTACTAGCATCCCCATATCCAAATTGCCCAGGGTATGTAGCCGGCCCCAGCTTTGAGTTCGTAGCCAATGAGGAAGTTCCTAAAGAAGGAAATCCTTTTATGGAAAAGGCGTTTTTCAAAGCAAACTCCCTAGTGACAAAGATTTCGGTAAGCAACATGGAAAAATCCAAGGATTTCTATGTAAACCTTCTGGGATTCACTGAAGATGAAAGGTACAGAATCAATGCTGGAGGGAATTTCGGCAACGAATCCTATGTGCAACTAAATCTATCAAAAGGAGGTCAAAATATAGTGACACTTGGGCTTTATAAGGACATTAGCCAGCCTTTTGACCCGGCTCCTCAAAATGGCACAGTACCAAGTTTTATCGTGGAGGATATTGAGACTGCCCTTAAGATTTTCCAGAAGGAAAAAATCAAAATTGATTCACAGGATGGTCAAATTATAGTATCCAATACTTCAGATCAAGGATATGTAGATCGCTTTTTTTTCTTCAGAGATCCTGACAATAACTCCTTTGTCATCCGGGAAAACATGACTTATACCAACTAGTCCATCTTAAACCTACAGATTTAAGAGACACCTCAATACTTGCTTATTGAAGGTGTCTTTTGTCTGAGAGGGATATAAATGGTGACTTACAATTAAATCAGATTTAAAAATTACTTAATGCATCTAATCGCTAGAACCTCACATTTATTCCCTTCTTTACAATCTTATTTTATTAAAACCCTGGCTTAATGAATACTGCACCTAAGTTCATATTTACATTTCTATTTTTAGTAGTCTCATCCTTTCCTCTTTTCGCCCAGAAATTTCTCCCTACAGAATTCCCTGACAGGATTATTTTGACCTGGTCTGATGACCCCATGACCACTCAATCCGTGACCTGGAGAACAGCTGCTGAGGTAAAAAGCTCGAAAGCCCAATTTATCCTGGCACCGAACACACCTATTTATTTGGATAGCGTGGAGACTTTTGACGCGGATACTGAGTGGCTGGATGTGGACAGCGTGCAGGCAAATTACCACTCAGTGACATTTCGAAATTTAGAACCCGCGACCACTTATGCCTATAGAGTTGGTAATGAAGGTACTTGGTCGGAATGGTTTCAATTCACCACCGCACCGGAAAAAGGCACTCCTTTCTCCTTTGTTTACTTCGGAGATGCGCAAAACAACCTAAAATCCCAATGGTCTAGAATCATCCGTCAGGCCTATTCAAATTTGCCAAAAGCAGCTTTCATGCTTCATGCAGGAGACCTGATCAACAGAACGCAATCGGACTCTGAGTGGGGCGAATGGAACCATGCCGGTTCTTTTATCAACGGCATGATCCCAAGTATCAGCACCCCAGGCAACCATGAATATGACAGTGAAGAAGACGGCACCTTGGTTTTGGATTATCATTGGAAAAAGCAATTCACACTGCCAGAAAATGGCCCTAGTGAGTTTTCAGAGTCCGTTTATTACCTAGACTATTCGGATTTGAGAGTGATCTCTCTGAACTCTCAGGAAATCGTACAAAATGAGGTTTCCATGGAAACTCAAAAAGTCTGGCTGGAAAAAGTCCTTGCTGAAAACACACAGAAATGGACCATCATCACGTTTCACCATCCGATTTATTCCTCAGGCACAGGCCGTGACAACAAGGAGTTCCGTGAGGCATTCAAACCGATTTTTGATAAGTACAAAGTTGACCTCGTACTTCAGGGCCACGACCATTCCTATGGCCGAGGAAGAAACCTTCCTTCTGGGGTAGCTAATCAAGACCCTGAGGCACAGGGCCCAGTATATGTGGTTTCCGTCAGTGGGCCTAAAATGTACAACCTGACTTTTGACAAGTGGATGGATCGCGCGGCCTCCAACACCCAGTTGTACCAAATTATTTCTATCGAAGGCAACCAGCTTCGCTATGGTGCCTACACCGCCACAGGTGATTTATACGATGCATTTGACTTGATAAAAGAAGAAGGAAAGCCAAAGGAATTCATAGATCGCGCTGATAAAGCTATCCAGGAGGCAATCGAACTCACTCCAGGTTCGGAAAGGAAAATGACTCCTGAAGAAATGGCTGAATACATGCGTACCTACAAAAATGGCAATTGATAAGCGTTCAAGGCCTCTGGAAACTCAACAAAGTATAGTTTAATTGGATTGAAAGTAAATGTAGAAATAGGTAATCTGGCTTATTTATTGCCACATAATTACCTTAGTGAAAAGTACATTTACTTATATTATTTAAACGCTCAATCCCATTAAACGCTTTTTCGGTAAATTTTTGAAGATTCTGGGTATTACGATAGCCGTAATTTTGGTAATCGTAGGTGCCTTGATTCTATTTATCCGCAGCCCTTGGGGTCAGGGGATAATTGTGGACAAAGCGACCTCCTACGTTTCTGACAAAACAGGCACTGAAGTATCCATAGAGCGCCTTTTCATCACTTTTTCGGGAAATATTTATCTGGAAGAATTATACCTGGAAGACACCAAAGGAGACACCTTGGTTTACTCAAAAAACCTGGAAGCGGGAGTGGCTTTTGGCCCACTACTGACCACTGGAAATATCTCTGTCACCAAGCTAGATTGGGAAGGCTTGGTAGCCCGCGTGAGCAGAAGCGCAGAAACTGAGCAATTCAACTTTGACTTTTTGATTGAGGCATTCGCTTCCCAAGCTGCGGATTCTACACAAACTGTAGCAGCAGATACTACCGCTTCCGATCCTATGACAATCAAACTTTCTCCCATCTCACTTCGCGATTTTGACATCACTTATTTGGATGAAGTCATGGGGATAGACGCGTCCATTTTACTGGGTGAATTGGACCTCACTATTCCGGGATTGGATTTGGAGGAATATGAATTTGACATCAAAGAGGTAGCTCTGAAGAACACTAAAATCAAATACCATCAAACCAAGCCCTTTCCTCCTGCTGAAGAATCTACAGAAGAGACTCCAATGCCCATCGTGAACGTGGATGAACTTACGCTCAGCAATGTATCTGCGGACTATGTCAGTGAACCTGATCAACAGAAAGCGGAGGTTCAGATTGGGAATTTATTGGTTGAACTTCGAAAAGCAGACCTGCGGACACAGAGCATTGAGCTTACCACTATTGCCTTGAATAAATCTTCGATTCTTTTCCATGACTTTTCCACAGATACTCCAGTTGAAAGTTCAGAAAGCACATCCGAATCAGCTCCATTCGCCTGGCCAGATTGGATCGTTGAAGCTGAGAAAATTGATATAGACTCCACAAACATCGAATACAAATCAGCAGATGTAGCTGTGCAAAAAGGCAGCTTTAATCCTGAAGCATTTGTTATCTCCAACCTGAGATTTGATGCTGAAGATTTGTTTCTGAAAGATGAAGAAGTGGGAGCAAGTCTGCAGGAATTCAATTTCCAGGAAGGCAGCGGATTTGCGTTGAAAGAATTTCAATTTGAGCTGGAAGCAGGCAATGACTCCGCTGAGTTGGACAACTTACTACTCGCCACTAACAGAAGTACGCTGGTTGCCGAAATCCAATTAGAATACCCTTCTATTCAAGCACTGATAGATGATTACGAAAGCCTGAAGTTTGACTTGGAAGTCCATGAATCCAAATTAGATGTGCGTGACAGCTACTTCTTCGATCCCACATTAGCACAGGACACGTTGATCAGAGAACTGGCCAAGGATCCTATTTTGCTGGATCTGATTGCCCGCGGAGATTTGAAAGACATTGATATTCCAAGTTTAAACCTCCATTGGGGTGAAAGTGATTTCTCTGCAAATGGAATGGTAAAAAACCCGATGGACGTTGACCTACTTTCTTTTAACTTTCCGGAAATCAACTTGCTCACTAATCGAGAAACCCTACTGAAATTCGCAAAAGAAGAGGATTACGGGGTAAAGTTTCCTGAACAAATAGACCTGCAAGCAAATGCTAGTGGAATGCTGGATGAACTCCTCGCTGACCTGGATTTACAGACCGATATGGGTAATATCCTGTTAGCTGGCACCTACCAAAACGATGGACAACTAGCCTTCGACGCAGATCTAAAAGTCAACCAACTTCAGCTTGGCAACCTTCTCAAGCAACCTGAACTCGATACTTTAACTTTTGAAATCATCGCTAAAGGTTCTGGCTCGGATCTGAATAACCTGAACGCAGAACTCTCCTCCACTTTTGAGCGACTTCGCCTGTATGGATCTGATTATTCAGGTTTGAAGCTGAAAGGTAAACTGGTAGATGGAGCGGGAGATTTAGAGGCAGGTTTGGACTCTGAATTTCTGGATTTCAAAATGCTGGCCCAACTAGACCTGGATTCAATCAACTCTATCATCAATCTCAATCTTGATTTGGAAGGAGCGGATTTTTATGCCCTCGGCCTCACGGCAAACAGCTCTCGCGCCAGGTTAAAATTGGATGCAGATTTTGAGGGCAACTTCACAGAATTTGATCTTAAGACTTTACTTCATGAAGGGACCATCCTGTATGATGGCAAAAATTACCCATTGGGAAATATCACTGCTGAGGCCAGTGTACGTGAGGATTCTACCAGTCTGGACATTGCCAGCAAGGTGATCAATGGATTTGTCCGGACCAATACCAATCCAAGCGATCTCACAGCAGCGTTGACTGCTCATTTCAGTCATTACCTGGATAAACTGGATTCTGCATCACAAATCGGAGATGGAGATATTGTCATGAATATGGACCTAAAGGTATCCAGCGATCCTTTGCTCAGCGAGGTTTTGCTCCAAGGTCTTGAACAGTTTGACAGTGCCAAAATTCAAGCAGACTATTTCCAGGAGATCGATTCGCTCACGGCTACTATAGAATTTCCTTATGTGAACTATGCCGGTACAGAAGTGGATAGTCTGGGATTAAGGATCCGCTCCAATGAGAACATTTTTAGACTCTATTTTGGATTTGCGCAATTGACATCAGGGCCAGTGAATATGGACGAGACTTTCTTGACCGGGCAACTGGCAGATTCAAGACTTTACTTTGATTTTCATTCTTACGAAGGAGCAGAGAGAAACTACCACCTGTCCTCTGACATAGGTCTGGATGGAGATACACTCAGCTATCATGTCTCTTCCATAGACCTGATTTTAAAAGGACAGCAGTGGACCATTCCAGAAAATAACTTCGTGAAATATTCTGGAGAAAGTCTGGAATTCAAAGATTTCACCTTTGGCAATGGCAATCAGGAAATTTCATTTGCAAATAATGTAGAAGGCTTCACCGATGAAAACATTGCCATGCTTTTCGAAAACTTTCGGCTTTCTACTTTTACCAGTTTACTCAACCCTGAGGAGGTGGTAGCCGGAGGTAGAATGGACGGAAGGCTAGTGGTCGAGAACCCATTCGGCGCCACAGGTATTATGGGTGATCTGAAAGTGGACAGCCTGAAAGTCTTGGCAGTACCGCTGGGTAATTTGAGTTTGGAAGCTACCGCAAAAAACCTAGGGGATTATATTCTAAAGCTACAGCTAAGAGATGACGGAGTGGAACTGGATCTGGATGGCAGTTATGTAGCCAAGGATACTGGCGGCGAATTCGACCTGCAAATAGAGCTAAACCGATTCGAAATGGATAAAATCGGAGCTTTATCCGGGGATCAAATCCGGGATGCCAGCGGTTATCTATCTGGGACGATCAATGCCAAAGGAACCACAAATGACCCGCAATACAAAGGCACGCTCAAGTTCCAGGAAGCATCCTTTATCCCAGCTCAGCTCAGCACCAAATACCTACTTTCCAGCGAAGAGATAGCCTTGGATAACGCCGGTATATACCTGGACGATTTCACGGTACGGGACGAAGAAGGAAATACATTTATAGTAGATGGTACTGTTTTCACGGAAAGCTATATCAATCCTTCTTTTGACCTGCAAATGACTGCGGATAACTTCATGGTGATCAATTCCACCGATGAGGATGCCGATTTGTTTTACGGCAGAGGCACCATAGATGCAGATGTCAGTATCCAGGGAGACCTTACCCTTCCTATAGTAAATGCCAAACTCAACGTCAAAGAAAATACTGACCTCACTGTGATCATCCCGGAATCTCAGGCTGACTTGGTAGAGCGACAAGGGGTGGTGGTCTTTGTTAATAAAGCTAATCCGGACGATATATTGACCCGACAATTAGAGGAAACTACGGACGTTTTTTCTGGATATGACATTTCAGCTATTCTGAGCACAGATCCCGGAGCGGTATTTACGATTGTAATAGATGAAGCCTCTGGAGACAATTTGGCCATTTCCGGTGATTCTAATCTTTCCTTAGATATAGACCCTAATGGTAGGATCACGCTGAGTGGTTCCTATGAGGTAAATGATGGGCATTACGAAATGTCACTTTACAATCTCGTAAGCAGGAGATTTGAGCTCGCAAATGGAGGCAGAATCACCTGGAACGGTGACCCCATGGATGCCACTATGGATCTTCAGGCAGTCTATCGAGTAGATGCTTCTCCGGCGGAGTTGATGTCTTCACAGCTCTCAGGCACCAGCGATGAATCAAGAGCCCAATACAATCAAAAACTTGATTTCATCGTCTATCTCAATGTAGATGGGGAGCTACTTCGCCCTGAAATCTCATTTACCCTGGACATGCCGGAAAATGAAAGAGGAGCCTTTGGGGGCAATGTGTACTCTAGAGTGATGCAGATCAATGAACAACAGGACGAACTCAACAAGCAGGTTTTCTCCCTGTTGGTCCTAAATCGTTTTTTCCCATCCACAGGAAGTGACGGTGCATCCGGAGGTGCTGAAGCCATAGCTAGAAACAGTGTGAGCCAGATTCTTTCCGATCAATTAAACGCACTTTCCAGTAAACTTTTCGGTGATACCGGGCTATCTGTGGGATTTGATGTGGACAGCTATCAGGGCTACCAGGGAGACGGCCCTCAAAACAGAACCGAACTGAACATCAACGCCCAGCAGCGACTCTTCAATGACAGACTGGTGGTGCAGGTCGGTAGTCAAGTGGACCTGGAGGGCGCCCCGGCAAGTGAGCAGAATACCGCAAACTCCATCTTGGCAAACATCAGTTTTGAATACATGCTCACCGAGGACGGAAGGTGGAGAATTCGTGCCTTCCGTAAAAACCAGTTCGAAAGTATCATCGACGGTCAACTGATTGTCACTGGCGGAGGATTAATCTTCAATCGGGAATTCAATTACTTCAGAAACCTGTGGAAGCCAGCAGACACCTCAGATCAAAGCAACCCCATAGATGAGCTAAAAGAAAGTAAGGAAAGTAAAAAAGAGCAGAAGAAACAGGAAAAAGAAGAGAGAAGAAAAGCAAAGGCAACTAAAAATCAGGAAGAAAATGAAGATTAAGCTACATACCATTTTTATAGCTTTTGTGCTTTCTGTTGCTGTAAGCTGCAGCGTTAAGAAGTACATTCCTGAAGATGAATTTCTCTATACCGGAGCAGACCTGGAATTGAAAACTGAGGCTGAGGTGGAGGATCTAGAAGCAATAGAAGAAGAACTGGAAGGACTGCTCAGACCTGCGCCAAACAGCAAGATTCTCGGCATGTATCTAGGCCTTTGGGCTCATTATAAAGGCACCCAAGAAAACCCGGGCTTTATCAATCGTTTTTTGAACAAGAAAATCGGGCAGGAACCTGTCTATTTCAGTCAAGTCGACCCGGGCAGAACCGAAGAATTGCTCATCAACAGACTGGAGAACAGAGGCTTTTTCTACAGCACATCCAGCTCCGAGGTGATTCGCAGTGACCAGTCCGCCAAAGTCCAATATGTGGCAGAATTTGGTGAACCCTATACCCTATCTGAGTTTAAACTAGAAAGAGATTCATTGCAGATCGAGCATGAAATCGCCGGCTTGCTAGAAGAGACACTGATTAAAGAAAACAGTAGGTTTGATTTGAATACACTTAACCAAGAGCGGAATAGACTCGATTCCGCGCTGAAGGAAAAAGGATATTTCAATTTCAACAATGACTTCTTGATTTTCGAAGCAGACACCAACCTATCTGATTCCCTGCGGAAATTCAACCTCTACCTGAGACTGAAACAAAATGTACCTGCAAATGGAATCATCCCCTATCAAATCGATGAAATCAATGTTTATCCCAATTACTCCATCAATGAAGATGGAGAAAAACTAGATACTACAGTAATCGCCGAAAAGAATTTCATTCAGGGAAATGAGGTATTCCGCCCTACCCTACTGAATGAATATATTCTTTTAGAGAAAGACCAACTCTACAGTCCGCAGAAGTCTCGACTGACCAGCAATCGCCTCAGTTCCATTGGGACTTACAAGTTTGTGAACGTTCGCTATGAAGAGCAGGATAGCAGCGGGACTCAGGGGCATTTGAAAACCGATATTTACCTATCCCCTATGACTAAGCGATCAGTGCGGGCAGAGCTTCTAGGGGTTTCCAAATCAAATAACTTTGCCGGGCCTGCATTGAATTTGACCTATAGAAACAGGAATCTTTTTCAAGGAGGGGAAACCTTCAACCTTACCACTAGGTTTGGTTATGAGTTTCAAGTAGCCGGAGGTGATCGTTCCGGTCTGGAGTCTTTCGAGGTAGGTCTGAATGGGGATTTGATTTTCCCTAGAGTGATTTTCTTTGTTCCAATCCGGGAAAAATTCAGCTACGCAGTGCCTAAAACCAAAATAGGACTCGGCCTGGAATACCTCAGCAGAGGTGGACTATACAGGCTCAATTCATTTTCGGCAAACTATGGTTACTTCTGGAACCCCAATCCCTTCGTCTATCATGAGATAAATCCGATCAGCCTGAATGTGGTGAACCTGACTCGAACCTCTCCTGAATTTGAAGAGATTCTGGACGCCAATCCCTTTCTGAGACGAAGCTTTGAGCAAAATTTCATAGCGGGAATTAACTACACCTTTCACTACAATAAGCTCCAGGACAAATACAGAAAGCACGCGATATTCGCCGGTACCACCATAGACCTGGCAGGAAACACCCTTAACTTGATCAATTCGATTTCCGGGTCAGACAATGGGGAATTTCTCGGGCTGGAGTACGCGCAGTACGCCAAGGCAGACTTGGATTTCAGGTATTATTTTCGGCCCAATGAGCAGCACACCATAGCCACCCGGCTCTACATGGGCGCCGGTTTTCCATTTGGCAATTCAGTGTCACTCCCTTATGTAAAGCAGTATTTTTCCGGTGGTCCCAATAGCGTGCGGGCATTCCGGATCCGCTCCATAGGACCGGGTACCTACAGACCAGAAGGGTTCGATAACAGTTCATTCTTTGACCAATCAGGTGACATCAGGTTTGAAGGGAATATCGAATACAGATTTCCCATTGTTTCATTTCTGAAAGGCGCATTATTTATGGATGCGGGAAACATCTGGCTGATGAATGAAAACGAGGCATTGCCAGGAGGAAAATTCACCAAAAACTGGTACAAGGAGCTCGCCATAGGGACCGGTATAGGACTGCGGGTGGACATACAATTCTTTGTAATCCGCTTTGACTTTGCCACACCGCTCAGGTATCCCTATTTGGAGGAAGGTGAGCGCTGGGCAAACAACTTTGATATAGGCAGCAAAACCTGGCGTCGAGACAATCTGATTTTCAATTTTGCCATCGGGTATCCGTTCTAAAACTGCATCAAAGGAAAGCTTTCAAAAAAGCACAAGCGTGTTTTTCAGGGATTCCTCAGGCAATCTTTCGTAATCTCAGTATATTAAGAAAATACTCCTCAACTCGCCCTTAATCACCCTAAAAAGCTGATAAAACCATGAATAACGACTTTCACATCTGGGAAAATAACCGCAACATTTACCTGAAATTTCTCATTCACAACTCACTGGAGGAGCTCAACAAAGTTCCCAAAGGCTTCAACAACAACCTACTCTGGAACATAGGACATGTCATCGCAGTCCAACAGCGCTTGGTATATGGATTGGCACATGTTCCTTTGAAGATTTCAGATGATCTCTTTCAAAAATACAAGCCCGGAACCAAACCAGAAATCCCGGAACCTGAAGAAACTGTGGAGCTTTTCAAAGAACTATTGATCAAAACCATAGCAGAAACTAAAGCCGACTTTGGATCTGGAAAACTGGACCATTACACCCCCTATACGACTTCCAAGGGATTCCATCTCTCCAGTGCGGCAGAGGCCATCACTTTTAACAACTATCATGAAGCACTGCATCTGGGCACCATGGTCAGTCTGTTGAAGTTTATCAAATAATATTTTCCATATGAACAGGCTTTACTTCCTCGCCATTGCCCTTTCAGCTTCCTTTAGTCTGGGCTTTTTTGTACATTCTTTTTTTATCCCCGAGGATACATCTCAACTAGAACTTAAACCAGTAGAAAACATGAAACTTGGAGCATTTTCAGTCAGTCTAAACGTCCAAAACCTGGAAGAATCAAAAGCTTTCTATGAGGCATTGGGCTTTGAAGTATTTGGTGGAGCGATGGAAAGCAAGTATCTAATTATGAAAAATGAGAATTCATTGATCGGGCTATTCCAGGGAATGTTTGAGGGAAATATCCTGACCTTTAACCCTGGATGGGACGAGAACGCCCAAGAGACCCCACAGTTCGATGACATCCGAAAAATCCAGCAACACCTGCAATCCCAAAACTTAGAAATCATAAACCCGGCTGATAAAGACTCAGAAGGGCCAGCTAGTTTTATGCTAAAAGACCCTGACGGAAACATGATCTTAGTAGATCAGCACAGGTAATTTTTGCCCATTTTTACAATAACCCAAACCTAATGAACAAATCGAGTACAGCAGAAATCCGGGAACGGTTTGACAAAGACGTGGAGCGTTTTTCAAATCTAGACACCGGACAGGTGGCCACCATAGATGCCAAAATCTCCTTGGAGCTGATCACAGAAGCAGCTAAAAGAATTGTACCCCATGCGAAGTCCATTCTAGATATAGGTTGCGGAGCCGGAAACTATTCCCTGATGATGCTGCGCAAAGTCCCGAATCTGGACTGCGCTTTAGTAGATCTCAGCGGCAAAATGCTGGAAAAAGCAATGGAACGTGTTTCTGCCGAGACTAGCGGAAATGTTTCCATTTTTCAAAGTGACATTCGGGAAGTGTTACTTCCTACAGCGTCTTTTGATATTATTTTGGCAGGGGCGGTTTTGCATCATTTGAGAGATGATGAGGACTGGGAAAGCACTTTTGCGAAGCTCTATTCCCTACTGAAACCGGGAGGATGTCTGATGATATCTGACCTGATCACGCAGGACACCGATTTGCTCAATGCCTATACCTGGGAGCGTTATGGAGATTACCTGGAAGGGATTGGAGGAAAAGAATATCGTGAGAAAGTTCTGGCTTACGTAGCAAAGGAGGACTCCCCTAGATCGATGAATTATCAATTGGACTTGATGAAAAAAGTCGGCTTCAGCAAGGTAGAAATTCTACATAAAAACATGTGCTTCGGGGCATTTGGAGGAATAAAATGACAAACCCGAATCCCATACCAAACCGACTAGTTTCCCTGGATGTGTACCGGGGACTGACCATGTGTCTTTTGGTGGCCGAAGCAGCCTGGATTTATGAAGCATTTTTAGAAGCCAGCGGAGAAGGCAGTGCAGCGCATGCTTTTTTCACCCAATTTACCCACCACCCCTGGCATGGCTTGAGGTTTTGGGATTTGATCCAACCCTTTTTCATGTTCATAGTGGGTGTGGCTATGCCATTCTCCCTGAACAAAAGAATGGCAAACTCGGGAGATCGAAAGAAGGTAACACAACATATCTTAAAGCGATGTCTGCTACTATTCCTGTTTGGAACGGGCCTTCACTGTGTGTACTCCGGAAAGTTAGTCTTTGAACTGTGGAATGTTTTAACCCAACTTTCCTTTACCATTCTGGTGACTTTCCTTTTGATCAGACAATCCTGGAAGGTACAGTTAGGCGTCTCGCTAGGTTTACTTGCCTTGACTGAAATCATCTACAGACTTTATAATCCGGAGGTACCTTATGAGCATGGAACGAACTTCGGGAATTACATGGATCAGATCCTGATGGGTCAGATCAATAATGGAGGCTGGGTAGCGATTAATTGTATCCCAACGGCTGCGCACACCATTTGGGGAGCCATTTGCGGAAATTTGCTGCTTTCTACCAAAGCTGATTCTGCCAAAATCAAAACCTTAATCCTAGCCGGAATACTTGCTTTAGCTATTGGATATGGTTTAGATCTGTCGGGAATCACCCCGATCGTCAAGCGCATTGCCACTAGCTCATTCACCTTTGCATCCGGTGGCTGGGCGATTTTAGCGCTTGCGTTTTTCTATTGGTTAGTGGATGTGCGCAAAAGTCAGTCCTGGGTTTTTCCGATAATCGTCGTCGGGATGAATTCCATTTTCATCTATCTCTTTGCAGAAATTCTCGGACATCGCTGGCTCTTCGGTTTTGTGGAGATTTTCAGTGCTGGGGTGCTCAGCCCTATTGGCATTGGAGCGCATTTCATTCAGATCATTACTGCCCTACTGACTTGGACTGCGATGTGGTATTTATGCTATTTCCTTTATAAAAAGAAGGTCTTCTTTAAGATCTGATAGTTCACTCAGGAGGTAAAAGTGGACAATAAAAATCGCTAGGGGGACTTGGTGTGGATGAGCCAAATAAATCCCTATATTTGCGCGCAATTCAACTACCTTACTCATCCAATGAAATATTTAGGCTTAATCCTCTTCCTGATACCTTACACCGCTTCGGCCCAATTCTCCAAAGGAACTGTAGTAGTAGGCGGGAGCATGTCATATTCCTCACAAACTCAAAATATTACTGACGGAGACTACCCCGCTTCCAGCTACCTGTCCTTAAGTCCCACTATTGGGGTATTTGTTTCTCCTACAGTTTCGGTAAATGTATTGGGACAAGTCTATTCTCAAAAGAATCCAACGATCAATGTAATTACCAATCTTTTTGAAACAGAAAAATCTGTTTCTCAGATTTATGGCTTACTTGTACGTAAATATTTTCCACTTTCTGATAAATTCCTGCTTAGCTTAAACGGTAAAGCAGGTGCTGGAAGCAGAATCAAGAATGAGGATTCAGACACGAAAACAAGTCAACTTATCATAAGTATAAGTCCTGCATTAACTTTTATCCCTCATAAAAACTGGGGAATTGAAGGAGGTTTTGGTCAAATATCCTACGAGAAAAATTCTCAGCAAAACCCATATTACGACTCTGATCAATTTAAAGCCAGCCTTGGGGAGCTAGGCTTGGGAGTCAACTACTATTTCAATAGGAAAAATTAAAAAAAAGGTGATCCATAATCCGGATCACCTCAGAACTTCAAAGTGCCCCAACTACACTTTCAAAGTTCCTTCAATGGAATCATCCATGGTTTTTCCTGAAATAGCGCTGATCAATACCTTGATCCCAGCCACTGCATTTCCATGCTTATTGTCCCAGTAATACCCACTGTCAGGAATAAATTGAATTACCGAGATTCTAGGATCATCTTTTCCTTCAGTAAACCAAGCCTTGACGGTAGGGTCCCAAAGTTCTTCGATTTTGGCTCGGTCATCGCTGATCACCGCATGTCCATTAAGCTCCAAAAAGTCGGAGTAAGATGAGCCTTGAAAATAGAGGGTAACATCCGTATCAGCAGCGATCTCCATGTTTTTCATGCTGTCCTTGGCACTCAGAAACCAAATATTTCCGGCATCATCTGTTTTCTGAACAGACATAGGCCTGGATTTATGGGAGTTATTTAGGCTGGTAGAAGTCACAAAGAAACAAGAACCGGATTTATCGATCAGTCCCCTGATTTTCTCCACAGCTTCTGACCCCATCAGATCTTCGCGATTGTGTTCTTCTTGGTTTTCGTTAATTGAGTTCATGGTATAGTTGGTTTAGTAGTTCAAATGATCACCTATGGCTAGGCTCTCCTAGTTTAGTACAAAGGCATTGCCGATCAGCCTGTAGATAGCACTAAATACAGACGACTACCAAAAAACCACCTCAATTATAGTTTAGGCAGTATTTTACCAAAGCCATACTATTCCTAAATGATAATTTTGAAACTCTGTGGTAAAAAACCGTTCCGGTTTCGGGGAAATGTTTGCTACTTTTTATCCACTTCCTTCAAAAAAGAAATCAAACCAGGAAAGAAATGCTCAGGGTCATCGTATTGGCTGAGGTGACTCCCATTGGGACAAAGTAAAAATTGACCATTTGGTAACTGCTCGGACATCCACTCCAAATGTGCAGGATCCATGGTATCATGTGTGCCCGCAATGACTAAAGTGGGAACCGTGATTTTTTGTAAATCCGACTTTCTATCCCAACCTGCAAGTGAGGCACCTGGGGTGATCCCGAATTCACTATAGCCCTGCATATAAACATAAACCTCTGGATTCACTTCTCCCATCATTTTGTTTATTTCAGCTGGCCATTCATCAGCAGGCTTCCTGAGTACATGATAGGGATAATGATGCTCACCAAGCAATTCCATGTACCGTGGATTTTCGAAGTCATTATTCTTCTCGATTTCCATCAATTCCTCAAAAACCTCGCTTGGCATTTGCGGACCTAGCACTTCCTTGGCGTATTTTTCATAGTCATCCAGGCTTGCCATCATATTGGAAATAATCAATCCTTTGAGATTTTCCTGATGAGCCAGCGCATATTCAATTCCTAGCATTCCTCCCCATGACTGTCCGTAGAGGTAAAAATTATCCTTATTCAGACCCAGAGCAACTCGCACTTGCTCCACCTCACTGACAAAACGCTCAATCGTCCAGAGCGTAGAATCGCTAGGCTGATCCGAATGAGCTGATCCCAACTGATCATACCAGATAAACTCAATTCCTTCCTGAGGAAGGTAATCCTTGAAGTTGGCATATTGCTGATGGGTCATCCCTGGACCGCCATGTAGGAGCAAAACTTTGATGGAAGGATTGTCTCCTACTCGCTGTGTAAAAACCTGAAATTCTCCGCTCGGAGTTTTGACAGGTATCATTTTGACACCTTCCTCAATTGCATCTAGCGTTGATGTTGATTCGGCTGATTCAGTTTGATTAGATGGTTGACAGGAGAAAAAGAAAATTGCTGCCAAAGGAATTAGAAACCCTAGGATTTTCATGAAGGATGTGTTTTATGAGTTGTTAATCTACCAGAAAGAAACCATAGATTCAACCAAGAAGATGGTCGGTATCCATCCCTTTTAGAGACAAATATTTCTTAGCCCAGAGTTAATCAAAAAATCCAAGCCTCTCGACTTGGGTTTTTTAGACTTCTGATTCTATACTTCAGCCTTTCAAACTTTTTCTCGCCCAAATGAGTGTCTCCACACATTTTTACCATAAAGGAACAAAAGTCCACAAAGTTACTGCATGAGGATTAAGTTAGGTTGAGGAAACATGAAGACTTTCCACTTTGCTACCTTGGTTACTTTGTGGTAGAAAAATCTCCTAACTGCCGACCAATTGTTTTAATGTAAAACCTGACTTATTAAAAAAAAGTCAGTGCCCTCTGTGTCACACTCTGTGTCCATTGTGGTTCACAAAAAAGGCTTTCAGAAAAAAATCCAAGCCTTGCGACCTGGATTCTTTTATACTTATGATTTTACACTTCAGCTTTTCAGACTTTCTCTATCCAATCCACTCCCGTATCCTTCCAGGCTCTGGACTTGGCAGAATCCAGAACTGCTTCACAAACTTTCTGCGTCTCAAATGCATCGCGGAAGGTTGGATGACAAGCTTCTCCGGTTTCTAAGCTATGGAAGAAATCTGCCACTTGGTGTATGAATGAATGTTCGTAACCAATGGAAGTCCCGGGAATCCACCAGCGGTCCATATAAGGATGGTCTCCATCTGTCACATGGATAGATCTCCAGCCACGCACCTCACCTTCATCATCATGGTCAAAATATTCCAGCCTGGTCAAATCATGCAGATCCCAACGGATGGAGGCATGCTCACCATTGATCTCAAATGTATAAAGTGCCTTGTGTCCTCTGGCATAGCGAGTCGCCTCGAATAAGCCCAGAGAACCGTTATCAAAATGGCAATGGAACACACAGGCATCATCTATAGTCACTTCCTTCTTTTCACCTGTGCCCTGATGCACCCGCTCTTTGATGAAAGTCTCCGTCATGGCAGAGACATCCTTGATGCCACCGTTGATCCACATGGCCGTATCTACACAGTGCGCCAGCAAATCACCAGTCACCCCAGATCCCGCAGCATCAGCATCCAATCTCCAAAGGGCATCTCCTCCCTGAGGCAAATCAGGGCTGATCGTCCAGTCCTGAAGGAAATTAGCGCGGTAATGGAAAATCTTACCCAGCTTACCTGAGGCTACGATTTTCTTGGCCAAAGTCACCGCAGGCACCCTACGGTAATTGTACCAAACCGTATTTTTTACTCCTGCCTTTTCTACCGCTTCCACCATTCCTTTGGCTTCTTCCACCGTTCTTGCCAATGGCTTTTCGCAGAGAATCATTTTTCCGGCTTCAGCGGCTGCGATTGCAATTTCCGCATGCGTATCATTTGGCGTACAGATATCTACTGCATCGATATCATCCCGCTTCAGGAGCTCTCTCCAGTCAGTTTCGACAGATTTGTACCCCCATTGATCCGCAAAAGCCTGCGCTTTTTCCTTTCGCCTGGAGCAGCAAGCTTGAAGCACTGGAACGTATTCGTATTCTGGAAAAAAGTCTGACAGTCTTTTATAACCGTTAGTATGGATTCGGCCCATCAGTCCGGTACCGATGAGACCTATTCTTATTTGCTTTTTATTACTCATAATTGGAAATTTTAAAATTGAAAGATTGATTACTGGCGTCATTGCGAGCCCAAAAAGGGCGAAGCAATCTCAACTAACAGACTGCTTCGCTCGTTCCTACGCTCGCAGTGACGATCATCCCATCCATCCATGTGCATTCCTCACCTTCACCAGCGCTGCAAGAATGTCATTCCAGGTTTGCTGGTCATTCATGACTGAATTTGGGAACATGCATCCATCCCAGCAAATGTGCTGGAAAGCTTTGGTCAACTCACCATTCTCATCGCGCAGCCAGTATCCGGCATCATGTGCGATATCCAACACGCCATTTGGATCAGTAGCCTGGCAGTGTCTTCCGGTCTTATCGTGAGATCCTGAACCGAAAACCGAACCATCATTTTGTGCGACGTGAAAGTCAATCGTCCATGGTCGAAGTGCATCGGTCACTGTTTTCAAGGCTGCTTTCACGGCTTCTCTGTCTTTTAGGTCTGCATCTGGCGCCAGAATTCTATGCTCCGGTGCATTGTATCCCATGGTGTACAGGAAGGTATGAGACATGTCCGCCTGGAAACCAATATTTGGCTTATCCACCATTTCCAGAAGCTCCACCATGTATTTCCAGCTGTGCATCGCTCCCCAGCAAATCTCTCCTTCTGTTGCTAACTTTTCTCCATACCCTGCCGCCACATCACATGCCTCACGAAAAGTTTCTGCAATGATTTTGGTGTTTCCTTTTGGGTCTTTTGCCCAGTCTTCTACTCCAGCTGCCGAATCTATCCTGATCACACCGTAAGGGCGTACGCCATGGTTTCTAAGCTCTTTACCAAATTCACAGGCTTTGCGCACCATTTCAACAAAAGTCTTGCGCTGATCGGCTGTTCCCATCGCAGATCCCGCCCATATCGGCGCTACTAAGGAACCGGCTACCAGGTTATGTTTTTGAAGTTTCTCTGCTAGTATTTTCGTTTCGTCTGGATCATCTAGTTTGAAATGCGGCTCCAGCAAGCCTAGATCTACTCCATCAAATTTCACCCCATCAACTTCCGCCGCTGCGGTCATTGCCAGCAGGGAATCAAATGGAATTACAGGTTCAGAATCTGCCCCTTTCCCGACGATCCCCGGCCAGGTAGCATTATGTAGTTTTGGGAAATTATTTTGACTCATTGTTAAGTGGGTTTTTAGTTAGTTAAAAGATTGAAGTACAGGTGATCTAACTTCATTATTCAAAATTCATCATTCTACATTATTTTCTTTGATTGAAACCGCCAAGCACTTACATTTTATCTTGAAAGTTAACACTAGATTGAAGATCGTAAATCGTAAATCCGAATTCATTCCTTCACTTCCAAATCCGGATTATCCGGTCCAAAGTGTTTCAGCATTACGATAGGATCAGTTTTGGAGTGATTGGTGATTTTCACACCTGCTTGCGCAGCTTTCTCAGAGACAAAATACTCATCATGTGTCAGCTGTCCAAAACGGATCAAAGCAGGTGTTTCTATGTCCCAATCATTCATTTTGCCATAGCCCTGCATCATGATCATGCCGTATGCCGCAGCATCAGTGATAGTTACCGTTTGACCAGGGAAAATTGTCAACTCTTTGGCACTGTAGTCATGGGAACGATAGCAAATCCATTTGTCGTCATAACCTTTGGCATTCATTTCTGTTCTATTTTCTACTGGAATTGGCTCCATGTAATGGTTGTCCATAATGTTTGGATTTACGTTCAGCTCCCAATCAATCATTTCTACCAGCAAGTCATAGTCGCCCCAGCGGTCTTTTGGCGTAGCATTCCAAAGCAGCTCATCCGGAATAATCGCCTCGTTCACCAGTGACTGGTACATGGCAAAAATATCCGAAGCCTTTTGTGGCTCATAGGTACACAAACTGCCCGGAGCATGAAGCATACCCGGAGGCACATTCCAACCCGTACCGGGCTGAAGCTTAAATGCCTGAGAATAATTGGTGATTTTATTGTCCCCTTTATTGAAATTCTTCAGACATTCCAAAATAGTTTCTTTGGATGTTCCTGGTGCGATTCCAAAGAAAGTGTATGGAAAATCACCTCCATGATTATTGACTTGAGGAGGAAAATAATAGGCCTCAGGCTTTCCGTTTTGACCTGTCAATTTACCAAATTCATCACTAGGGTGGATGTGATGCGGCAAGGGTCCCATGTTATCAAAAAACTTGGAATACATAGGCCAGGACTTGTATTTGTCCCAAAGTCGGCCACCGATGATCTCTCCTCCCAATTCATCAATTGCATCCTTCAAAAGGAACAACTCGGTCTTGCCGCCACTTTCAAAAGCGACATGGCTTAGACCTTCATTCTTACTGGTCAGCGGGCCGTTCTCCGCAGGAGTGGTGGAAGAAAACCAGCGCTCGTCGATTCCACCTCGATTACCGCCTAAACTATAGTAATCGTCTGGATGCAATTTGATTCTTCGTCCCGGCACACAGAATGAGCGAGGCACCCAAGTCGGGGTTAATCTTAAAATTCCTTCTCCCTGTTCCAGGGCTTTTTTGGCTAAACTCATGGGTTTATTAATTTGAGATTTGATATTGATTGGAAAATTGAATGATTGAAGTATTAGAAAACTCTTAAATCCAGATCAATTTTTAATTGTTATCATTTTAAATTTTAAATTCCTTCACTTTAGCTCCTTTTAGTACTTCTAGCTTAATTTCATAGGTCGTACTTTCTCCAGGTTTCAGCATAATCAAAGTACCATCTTTCCTTGCAGCTGCTTGGCCGATTGGAGGATTAGTAGCGGGTTCAAGAGCGGTCACATATTCATTTTTCCCCCAATGCTGCCAGTTGATCAGCCAGGGCAGTTGCTTTTTGGAAAATGAAATACTAAGCCCTAACTCCAACCCATCATTCATAAAACCACAAGTGACCTGGTCATTTTCATCGGTTCCTGGATCAATAAAAGCTACATCCTCACCGAAAGCTGCATGCTCATCAAGGGGAGCCGAACATTTTGTGAAGTTGTGTTCCTTATTAAAGTCAGAAAGCAAATGATCTGAATCTCTTTTTTGCACTTCTCCTCGCCACACTATTCTGGTGTCCTGGTTGATCAGTGGCCAACCGCAATTGATATGATAAAGTACCATATGAGGCGCAGGGGAATTTCCGCGATTGACAACCTCGTCTTTGATGTTGATTTCAGCAGATCCGATGGTGCCAGAAATAGTTCTCTTTAGCTCCAAACTTGGTCCGAAAGTCGTCGTCTCACGAATGACACCCACGATTTCAAAACTCAGATCTCCGGAATAAATATCAGGTTGTTTGATGGAAAGCAATTCTGCAGGAGTATTGCTGTAATTCCCATGCAAACCTCGACTTCCAGTTTCATCCTCATTGGGAGGCCCCATAGAAGAAATACCACAGGTAGTCAAAAGACCTCCACCGAAGGTGCGCAACCAATCTATTCCTTGGTTGGAAAAAGGTTGGGAGGCAATATGCCCAGCGTTGCTTATCCAGGACAAACTATGCTCATTGTGAAATGCATCCAGAATATCCATCCCTCTGTCTAATACAACTTTATATCGAAGACCCGCTCCGGTGTTAATCCAAGCGATGCGAGTGCCACGACCTGCGCCGTTGTCAAGGATGGAAGTTTCTATTCCCCCGAGTTGGCGGAAATTGGATAATTTATGTTTCCAATTGGATGGATCGGATAGGTTCATTCTTGGGTTGTAAGACTAGATTGTAATCTAAAAAAAAGGCCTTCAGACACTGTCCTGCCCTATATGGGTAGGATCTAAAAGCTGGTGAATAAGTTATGGAACTTATAGGTGAGAAAGATGCCATTAATAAAAAAATGAGAAGAGATTTTTGGAGGGCAAGGCTACGTCATTGCGAGGAGTGAGGAACGAACAACGAAGCAATCTGTTTTGTATGACGGATTGCTTCGTCGTGCCTCCTCGCAATGACGAGACAAAAGATGTGGAGTTATACAAAAAAATAGCCCAAATCTTTCGACAAGGGCCATTTAAGAAAATTACATTCTACCTACTGCTTCAACATCACATTTTTATACTGCACTTTCATCGGAGGACCTACGTGTACTTGCACCCCCAGGTAGCCTGCATCCATTCTGTTTTTAGGATCTTCATCGTGAACTTCTGACATCAGTTGTCCATTCACATAATGCTTGAGTACATTCCCTTTGGCTACGATATGGATACTGTTCCATGCTCCTGGTTTGATCAGGGCACCAAGTTCAGCACGGTCACCGATTTCCTTTTCTACATTCAGACCTTTCCAGGCATTTCGCTCAACAAATTCTCGTACCCCCACCCCATCTGGCTGAGGCGTGATTTTGGTTTCCTGACCCCTATAGGCCAAGGTAGCCCGCTTGCGCTCTTCGTAGTTTTGTCCTGTATAATTATTCTTCCCGTCAATATCAGCTTGGTAGCCTTTAAGTGCATGTGGTACGTCCTCTACCAGTTCACTTCGATAATTAATCCCTGAGTTTCCACTTTCTGAGATCTTAAACTCAGCTTTCAGCTCAAAGTCCCCTGGCTGTCCCCCTTGCCAAATCAGGAAAGTATTGGCTTTCAGCAAGGTCTCAGGTGTGATTTCACCTGTGATTGCTCCGTCTTTCACAGACCAATAGACAGGATCTCCTTCCCAGCCATTTAAGGTTTTCCCATCAAAAATAGCTTTAAAACCAGCTTGATTTCCCTGGAAAGGTTCTAATTCAGGCAAAGAACCATCTGCTCGCTGCTGACTATTGACTAAGCCAACCATCAGCATAGCAGCTATACCCAACACTTCTATTTTGAACAGTTTAGATTTCAATAGCTTTCTCATTCCTCTGCTTGGTTTGTAGTTTGATACACCTCATGGTTCGGGTTTCCACCAGACACCAGATAGGCCATCAGGTCTTTCAATTCCTCCTCATTGAGTCTGTTGATCAGTCCAGGCATCATTACGGATACCTTGGAATCTTTCACCAGTACTACATTGTCCTTATCTACTTTGCGAAGCACATCCGGAGAGAATGGATTTTGGGATACCGAATAGCTATTCTCATCCTCATCTATGATTCTTCCCATCACGGAGCTTCCATCCTTCAGTTCAATCACACTAGCCACATACTGCTCAGAGATCACATCACTAGGATTGATAGTGGCCTCCAGGATATCCTTTGGAGAAAATCTAGTACCTAGCTGAGTGAGGTCGGGCCCGATTATTCCTCCTTCACCTTGGATAGTGTGACAAGACTGGCATTGAACTGCGGCAAACATCGCTTTGCCTTTAGCCAAGTCCCTTCCGCTTAAATCTGTCATTAGAGGTTCTGCCTCTTCCATTGTCCACCTTCGCCCAGGACCTTCTGGCTGCACATCTGTATTTACCAGGTCATTTCCATTTCCAGTCAACATGGCCGCTCCAGAGAGTTCGTTGTATTTTTCAAAATCGCTTTCTGCAACATGCTCAAGTGCCATTTTTCTGGCTCTATCGATAAAGCCTACATAGCTCCGACCGCCTTTGTATTTGAATGCATTTTGAATCCAGGTGAAGTATTCCTCATGCATTTCAGGTGTCCACCCGGATTCTGCTCCACCTAGCACTGTAGCCAGATAGGTTTGCTGAGCAGGTGGCACATTGGCCAGCATATTGGCAATGTCCAAGCCGTACTGCGGATTTCTCATGATCAAATCAGAAGAAGCAGAGAAGGTTTTTTGGTAGTTTGGATCATCTTTGGAAGATTTCAGCAAAGCCAAAGTTTTCTCAACGGCATTCGGAGCCTCCAGATGCACAAGCAATACTGCCAATGCACGATCTAGGTTATTGTTGTTTGCCGGATAGTTTTCATCCAAATAGGCTACCAGATCATTCTTAAGTGCACCACTTGGTTCGCCTTGTCTGGCAATGATTAATTCAAATGCCCGTAAAAGGTTTTGCTTCCCGGTCTCATCCAATCCACTGTAATCTATTTCCATTAAAGCCTGAAGCATAGCCGATCCCTGCCCATTTCCTGCATGTCTTGCCAGTGCTATCATAGCCTGAGTCTTCTTTACAGGATCTGCTTCCGTCAAAGCTTTGGATTGCCAAGAATCAATGGGCTGATGCTCTACAGCAATCCTAGCTGCATACTGAACAAAGTGATCGGTATGACTTAGGTTTTCCCAAGCTAGATCAAGTCCTTCAGCTGGTGCATCCTCAGTATGTAAAGCCTCCAGGTCTCTTCTAAGTTTGGCTTCGGCTGGCAAATCAGCGAGCTGAAGCGCGTTCTTATCCGAAAGGTCCACTTCTCCCTCATAATAGACACGGTAAACATCAGATTCCAACCTTCTACCGCCAGTCATGAAATACATGGCTCCATCTGGGCCTATCACTCCATCCGTCAAGGGTAGCGGTGAGCCGGAAATAAACTCTTCCGCTTTAGCATCATAAGTAGCTCCATTTGGGGTCAAAGTCATGGAATAGATGATCCCGAAGCTCCAGTCAAAAGCATACAGGGATTTCCTGTATTTCTCGGGGAAGTTAGCCCCGGTCCCAAACATGACATTAGTAGGAGAGCCCTGCCCGATATTCAAAATAGCAGGAAGGTTATCGGGGTAGTTAGGTGACCATTTATGGTTTCCTGTTCTCCAGCCATATTCACTACCCGAAGTCACATGACAGATTCTAGTTGGACGGTACCAAGGCATTCCAAAGTCCCACTCCATATCAGAATCGTAGGTAAACAAATCACCAACTTCATTGAAGGCAATATCAAAAGGATTTCTATAGCCAGCCGAGATCAGTTCCCATTCTGTGCCTTCAGGGTCTATTTTAGCTACCCATCCTCCTGGCGCCATTCTGCTATTGGCATGACCTCTAGGATCTTTGATTTCCGGGAAAAGATTGTCTTCATCCCAAACTTTGGGAAGTCTGTAAGCATCCATTTCCGGCACATCGGTATGATTTCCAGCTACGATGTAGAGTGACTGTCCATCAGGAGAGAGCTTGATGCTATGCGGCCCGTGCTCGCCAGGCTGACCTGTAAAACCCTTAATTTTAGTGACTGACTCATATTGGTCATCTCCATCATTGTCTTGAATTCTGTAGAGGCCGGTGCTTTCAGCGAAAGTCTCATTGCCATGGTGATTCACCATGACATAGATACTGTTGAATGCATACAGCAGCCCCTGCGCATACCCCATGCCTACCTGAGGTTCGGCCACATCCCCAATAATCAATCGCTCCACTTTGGGGGTCAGGGACTCAGAACCTACAGGAGGTACTTCCAGTCTGTATAAAAATCCATACTGATCTGCGGTGATCAGCCTATCCTTATCGTCAAAGGTCATGGCTACCCAGGAACCATCCTCATGTTCTCCCGGGCTGTAAATGTGCTCGGCCACAAAGCCATCTGGTAATTTGAGTTTATCCAGCTTGGGGTTTCCGGTTAACTCTCTTTTGTATTCACTTTTCTCCTCTGTGGAGCAGGCCAAAGTCAGGATCAGCGCTGCCAAGCAGAGGGATAAGTTACGTAATGAATGTATTAGGCGCATAGGGGTATTGTTAGTAAATAGATTGCAATTTTTAGAATGATAAGTTGCGGAATAATTCAACTATAATAAAACCGTTCATGAAATATTGTGAGTGCAAATGCAGGTTTTACAATTTCATGGCATTGACAAATAGCAATCCCCAACACCTCATGATATTTCCAAAATCGGTGTTGGGGTTTTGCATTTGCGGCTAGAAGTATGGACTCAGGTCAGACTCGGCCGCCGGAAGTCCATAGAACTTGTCCAGGTTGGTAAATACATTTGGTCTAGGAACGGCACCTTCCAATGGTGGGTAGTAGTAATCCAAGGGATTGGCGACAATCCTTTCACCATAAGGAATGATAATTTCTTCGATCAAGTCCTTTCTCTGAATATCAAACCAGCGCTTATTTTCAAAAGCCAGCTCCACTCTTCTTTCTCTAAATATCGCATCAGCCAGTTCATCTCCACTACTGGTGACAGGTCCTAGGCCTGCTCGTTCTCTTACTTGATTGATGTAGTTTCTGGCTTCACCATCTTTGCCCTGCTCATTCAGAATCTCCGCCATGAATAGAAGTACTTCTGAGTACCTATAAATCGGAAAATTAGTCCCAGTGTTATTGTGCTGAGAGTGCTTTTTCGCATATTTCTTTATGTAAGGATAAGTTTTGTCATCACGAAAACTATTAGACAAAAAGACATACCCGATGGACGCTTCTTCCCGTTCATCTCCTTCTTCATAAGCAGCAATTATATCCGGTGTAGGGATGTTATTCCCTTCCCCATCTATAGGTTGTGGGTTAATCGTACCAGTAATTTCCACCAGCTCCTCAGCAAGCAAGGGCCTAGGCAGCATGAGGTAAATAAAATTACCGTTCAAGCCTGCTGCACCTTCCAGAAACTGCACTTCAAAGACTGATTCCGCATTGTTTTTATTGGAGGCATTTTCAGAGAAAGCCATATCGTAAGTAGGCATCAGCATGTACTCCCCGCTAGTTACCACAGGAGTCAAAATAGCCTCTGCATCCGACCATTGCTTTCTATTGATATATACATTGGCCAGTAAGGTTCGCGCTGCACCGGAAGTAACTCGTCCTGGCTCCTGCTGGGATTTTGGAGGCAAAATGGGCACCGCAGCCACTAGGTCATTGATGATAGAAGTGTAGATTTCGTCCTCAGAACTGAGTGGTAGCGCTGATGCTTCTCTTGTAGCCACAGGAGTTAGATGCAAAGGCACGCTTCCAAAGTACCTCACCAATTCGAAATAAGCATAAGCTCTTAGAAACAAAGCCTGTCCTTTGACATTGTCTCTTACCTCTTGACTGATCTCTGCTTCATCTATCAGTGCTAATACTTGATTGGCTCTGGCTATGATCTGATAGTCCAGGCGGTATTGCTGTAGTACATTATTATTGGCAGTGACGCCATTTGCGGTAGGAACAGCAAAATCTGCCAAATCCTCCTGTGGATCCACTGCTCCAAAAAGCACATTTCTACCATAGTAAGTGTTGTCTGAATGCATTTCTGACAATCTCCAGGCAAAAGTATTTACAATACTACGAAGCGGGACATAGGCCGCATTGACCGCCTGCTCAAAGTCCGTTTCTGTTTTGAAGAAGGTTGCTGAACTTAATTGAGTCTCTGGAACTACCGTGAGGAAGTCCTCGCAGCTAGATAATCCCAGGGTTGCTGTTAATAATAAAACTATATATTTTTTCATTGTTTTAGACAGTTTGATGTGAATAGATAAACCTTTTCATACTGAATCAAAAGTTGACATTGACTCCGAAAGTAATCGTACGTGGTACTGGATAGGCTGCGAGATCCACTCCGGGACTCAGGTTTCCACCATCTCCGTTACCATCATTCTGCATACTTACTTCGGGATTAGATCCTCCCCAGTACTTTGTGAAAATCCACATGTTTTGACCTGAAGCATATAGTCTCAAAGACTTGATAGTTTTAGGAAGCTTAGTGAAAGTATATCCAATTGTGATATTCCTTACTGTCAAGAAAGAAGCGTCCCAAACGAAATTGCTATTATTCCAATCACGCTCTACCCCGGTCACATTTCCTCCCCCTGTAGAAGTACCAAAAATCCCATCACCCGGATCTTCCGGAGACTTGAATCGTCGGGAGACCTTCTCTACCATATTAAATACTCCATCCAGATTTGCTGTGGAGTACAGGTGTCGCATGTATAGTTGGTTCCCTTGTGAACCATTCAATACTATGCTGGCATCAAAGCCTCTATAATTGAAATTGTTAATCAATCCCCAGGTAAAATCCGGAAACGGATTACCGATGATAGTCCGATCATCATTATCTCCTCCGTAAGTGATTACCCCATCACCGTTAATATCTTCTACCTTAATGCTACCTACAGTGGATCTTCCCGGTATAATCGGCGAGCTTGCCAGATCCTCCTCATTCATGTAGTTTCCGATTTTCTTCAGTCCATAAAACTGCCCAAAAGGCTGCCCTACCTGAGTGATATGATAGCTACCGTAAACTCTATCAATTCCATCGGCCAATTCCAGCACCTCATTTCTATTGACTGATAAGTTTGCATTGGTAGTCCACCTGAAAGAACCTGTAGTATTCACGGTGTTCACTGAGAATTCATGTCCCCAGAACTTGATTTCACCGATATTATCATTGTAGTTCGTAAATCCAGATTCCTGAGGGATTTGTACTGCGTAAAGTAAGTTGGTGGTATTTTTGGTGTAATAATCATAAGTGAATAACACTCTGTCATCCCATAATCCCAATTCCAGTCCGAGATCTAGCTGTGCGGTAGTTTCCCATCCCAAATTGGTATTGTTTAAGGAAGTCACTGCTGCCCCTGGAGCCACATTGTCTCCAAACACTGCATTGATTGTATTATTGACCAAAGCATAAGAGGTATAGTTACCAATGTTATTGTTACCCGTCACACCAAAGCTACCCCTCAGCTTAGCAAAAGAGATGGTTGAGCTGGTATTCAAAAAACCTTCGTCAGACATCACCCATCCCGCAGATGCGGATGGAAAGACCCCCCATCGGTTGTCTTCACCAAACCTAGATGAACCATCGCCTCTCACAGAAGCGGTCAGGAGATATTTTCCTTTGTAGTTATAAGTTAATCTGGAAAAAAGAGAAGTCAATGACCATTCGCCTACGCCCGAATTAGTACCTCCGCGATTGATATTAATAGCGCCTTGAATGGTAGGAATACGGTCATCCGCGTAAGTATCAGCCTGGATTCTGGTACTTTCGGCTCTGAATTTCTGATTAGAAAAACCGCCTAAAATCTCAAAATTATGATCACCAATACTGGTTGCATAAGTTGCGATATTTTCATTTAGCCAGGACAAACTTGAGTAATGATCCCGAATGGAAACTGCAACTGTAGGTAAGGTCACATTTATATTGGCTGTAGCCGTAGAAGGATTAAACCAAAAGTATTTGGAATTATTGACCTCTGCATTGAAGGTAGATTTGAGTGATAACCCTTGGATGGGCTTCCATTCCACATAAGCATTAGAAAGCACATTCATTTCTTTGGTTTGATTAGTGATTTCTTCAGCGGCCCTCACCCAGTTTGGATAAGCATAGATATTACCTGTACTTGCAGGAAGTTGGTTAAAAGAAGTCAACTCCCCATTCTCATCATAAATAGGCATTATTGGCCAGGTATGTAGCGCATTGAAAAGAATACCCGTACCCCTGGTTCCGTCCGTACGCGGTGTATTATCTACCACATAATTAGGAGCTACATTTACCCCAATATTTACCTTATCAGAAAGCTGATAGTCGGTATTCATCCTCAAGGAATATCGGGTATAATCTGACCCCACTACCACTCCTTCTTGATCGAAAACACCTGCAATTATAGCAGTATTGACCTTCTCCTTATTGGATGTCACCGTAAGGTTGTAAGAAGAAATGGGGGCATTTCGAAGCATGGCGTCATACCAGTCATTGGTCTGCCCTTTATATTGGGAAGGATTCTGAAAAATGCTCGGGACTTCCTGTCCTGCTGCCTCATAATATTCCTTCTTAAAGGTTGCAAACTCCACCGCATCCATCATTTCCAGTCTCCCGTTCTCAGGAACAGTTTGAAAACCGGTATATACGTTGAGATTGACATTGGTCTGCCCCACCTTCCCTTTCTTGGTAGTGATCAATACCACACCATTGGCAGCACGTGAACCATAAAGCGAAGTGGAGGCAGCATCCTTCAATACCGAAATTTCCTGAATCTCGTCTGGATTGATCTGATTAATGTCACCCGTGATTGGAAAACCATCAACCACATAAAGCGGCTGACTACCTCCAGACACAGAAAGCTGCCCTCTTATCCGCACATTCATACCCTGACCTGGCTTACCGGTAGTTTGATTGATCTGTACGCCTGCCATTCGCCCCTGTAATTTTTGAGCAACTGACGAAACAGGCATATCTTTTAGCTCTGCTTCATCTACTGATTGTACGGCTCCAGTTACTTCCCGCTTTACTTGGCTACCATATCCTACCACTACTACTTCGGATAGGTCTGAAGTTTCATATCCTAGAGTGACCAAAATATCCGTAGCGTCAGCAGAAACTACAACTTCCTGAGTTGTAAATCCTATAAAACTAACCACTAAGGTTTCTCCTACTGAAGCCTGGATAGCAAACTTACCGTCAATATCGGTGACGGTTCCCTTTTGGGTTCCTTTAACAGAAACCAATGCGCCCGGAACAGGTTCTTCGTCGCCTTCTGAGACTACGGTTCCAGTCATACTTACTGTCTGCGAATAAGCACTCACAGACACCATAAACATCACTAATAAGAAGCCTTTTCTACAGGCTCTTATCAATTTTTCATAATAGTTTAGCATAGAGGTGGGTTTATTGTTATTGATTTAAAATCTCTTCCAATTAACATTTCTTACACACAACCCCCATCCTGCACCATCCTGAATCCTAGCGTTTTAAATAAATTTATAATACGTTTATATAAACAGCACAGCACAGGATAGATAACTACAATTAATTATATATAACCATTAAGATGTTTGATGCAAATACCGATTATATACCTAATTATATAAACTAAACAAATATCCTACCTTTCGACACCATTTAGTACAATATTCATTCTAGGGCAAATTGACTATTTCAAGCTTAATCGCTATTATTAGCTTCTCAAAATCAACCTCGAAATGCTAAAACACCTCAAGTTTCACTCTTTCTTAGCCCTAGCCCTGGCCTTGCTATTTTTTCAATGCGCCCAAAAAGACCCCATCCAACTGGAACCCAATAGCAGGATCGGGCTAATAGGCAACAATTTAGGCTCGCGAATGATGGACTACGGCAGCTTCGAGACAGAACTGCACCTACGAAACCCAGAAAAAAATTTGTACATCCGAAACTTTTCAGATCCTGCAGACACCCCAGGATTCAGACCTAGATCCGGAACCAATGACCCCTGGGCATTCCCTGGAGCGGCAGATTTCCAGGATGAATACGCCACGCCTTCCAATAGCATAGGCCATCTGGAAAAGCCCGACGAATGGCTGAAAAGGCATCAAATAGACATTCTTATTTCATTTTTTGGCTACAGCGAATCCTTCCAGGGAGTGGATGGCCTGGAAAACTTCAAAGCAGAACTGGATGCATTTATCAAACATACACTACGTCAAAACTACCACGACACTATATCTCCTCAGCTGGTCATAGTCTCCCCAATTGCTTTTGAGGACCTCTCTGGCAAAATAGATGTGCCTGACGGCAAAACAGAAAATGAAAACCTTAACCTCTATACCGTAGCTATGCAGGAGATCGCCGAAAAAAACGAGGTGATGTTTGTGGATGCGTTTACCCCCAGCAAGCAATGGTACCTGGAAGCTGAGGAAGACCTGACTATAGATGGTTCACAATTGAACCAGGCAGGCTATCAGAAATTTGCCACATTCCTTGCCGATGCGATTTTCGGAGCGCAAAATATAGCTGAAGAGGCAAACCGGGAACTTATACATCAAGCCGTTCAGGAGAAAAACTGGTTTTGGAGAAATGACTATAAAATACCCAATGGAGTACACGTTTTCGGGAGAAGGTATGACCCATTCGGCCCGGACAACTATCCCTTCGAACTGGAAAAAATCCGGGAAATGACTGCGATTCGCGATACAGCGATCTGGATGGCCAATCGTGGTGAAAAAATGGACCTTGCTGCTGCTGACGCAAAAACCAAAAAGCTTCCGGAAGTAAAAACCAATTATAACCCTGACAAGAATGGGAGTTTGGAATACCTCTATGGTGAAGACGCTTTGGCTAAAATAAAAGTAGCTCCAGGCTATAACATTGAACTTTTTGCTTCTGAAGAAGACTGGCCAAACCTGGCCAATCCGGTACAGCTTTCTTTTGACAATAAAGGAAAACTATGGGTGGCAGTGATGCCGAGCTACCCTCACTACAAACCTGGAGACTCCCGCCCTGCTGATAAATTATTGATATACGAAGACACGGACAATGACGGCAAAGCCGATAAAGAAACAGTCTTTGCCGATGACCTACACCTTCCTATTGGATTTGAACTGGCAGCTGAAGGGGTATATGTATCCCAAGGAAATAACTTGGTTATCCTTTATGATGATGATAAGGACGATAAATATGACAGACAAGAAATACTCTTGAGTGGATTTGACGACCACGACACCCATCATGCCATTTCTGCCTTCACCACAGATGAATCCGGCTCTATCTACATGGGTGAGGGTGTATTCTTACATACCAATGTGGAAACCTCTTATGGCCCTGTAAGAGCAACCAACGGGGGATTTTACAGGTATACCCCCAGCAGACATAAGCTGGAGCGGGTTTCCCAGGTCAGCATCCCAAACCCATGGGGCATAGCCTTTGATGAGTGGGGCCAAAACTTCTTTGCCGAAACTTCCGGCCCAAATGTGGACTGGATGGAACCTGGTTCGGTCTTGCCTAGATATGGTAATGCGAATTTCAAAGGTCCAAATATCCTGGAGCAGGCGCACATGGTCAGACCCACCTCAGGCCTGGAGTTCATCTCATCCAGACACTTCCCAGACGAGGTTCAAGGCGATATGATCATCAATAACACCATAGGCTTCCTCGGAACCAAACAGCATCAAATGATAGATGAGGGAACGGGATATTCGACTAAGTGGAGACAGGATCTGGTTTCCTCCACAGACAGAAATTTCCGCCCGGTGGATATGGAATTCGCTCCCGATGGATCGTTGTACCTAGTCGACTGGCACAATATCCTCATCGGGCACATGCAGCACAATGCCCGTGACCCACTTCGGGACCATCAGCATGGAAGGATTTACAGGATCACTTACCCATCGAGACCATTGGTCACACCTGCCAAAATAGATGGGGCCAGCATCCCACAGCTTTTGGAAAACCTAAAACTCCCAGAATACAGAACCCGCTACAGGACCCGTAGGGAACTCCGGGGTCGGGACCAGCAGGAAGTTTATGACGCTACCAGCCAATGGGCCGAATCATTGGATAAAAATGACCCAGCGTATGAACATCATTTGCTGGAAGCACTTTGGGTAACCTGGGGTATCAATAAAGTAAATCAAAACTTGCTGGAGCAATTGCTAAAAGCCGATGACTACCGTGCCAGAGCGGCGGCAGTCCGGGTGCTTCGGTACACCGGACACCAGGTGAGCAATCAGACTGAGTTACTCACAGCCGCTGCTCAGGACGAAAACGGAAGAGTACGGATGGAAGCCATAGTAGCGGCATCCTGGCTCCCTCAAGTAGAAGGCAATCAAGTATTGAAAGCAGCAGAAGGTACCGAAATGGATACTTGGCTAGCTCCAGTATATGAAACAGCTGTAGCCCACCTCAATGGACTCTCAGTAGAAGAAAAAAAGGAAGAAGATATCAAGTCATCACTCACTGGCTCAGATCGTGAGCTATTTGTACTGGGCAAGGAAATCTATGCCAGAGAGGGCTATTGTGAAACCTGCCATCAGCCAAATGGCAAAGGGCTCACAGCATCTGGATTCCCGCCTTTAGCAGGCACCCCATGGGTTACCGGAGATGAAGAGCGATTGATCAAAATCGTACTGAAAGGCGTGATGGGCCCCATCACAGTGCTTGGAAAAGATTACCCTGGACAGGTACCCATGACTCCATTCGAAGGCATGCTAGATGACTCCGAAGTTGCCGCAGTGCTTACTTATGTGAGAAACTCATTTGGAAATCAGGCCTCGGCCATTTCTCCTGACCTGGTAAAAAAGATACGTGAAGAAATCAAAGACCACGAGGGCTTCTACCAGCCGGCGGAATTGCTGAAAATTCACCCTTTGGAAAAGTAGAATGCGGAGTGAAAGCCGTGGGGATTCTCCTATAAAAATTCTCCGAACCCAATATTGCCTTGGTCCCAATACTGGCAGAAAAGCGTAAGTACATCTACTTTAAAACAATAAAGTTGGTAGGTTAGCACACCTAGCCTTCATAATTCTTCCTAGTATGACCCTCAACCCAAGCATAAACAATGACTAGTTTCAGGCTTTTATCACGGTTTATCCCAAGCATTTTAGGCGTTCTCCTCCTTTCCTCTTCCTTATTGGCTCAGGATAGACCTCCGAATATCATCTTGATCATGGCTGATGATCTGGGTGTGGAAACTATAGGTACATACGGCAGCGATTCGTACCAGACCCCGTATCTAGATGCTATGGCAGCGGATGGGGCAAAGTTCGAAAACTGTTTTGCGCAGCCACTTTGTACTCCGTCCCGAGTGCAAATCATGACCGGGCAGTACAATGTGCGAAATTACACTGTCTTTGGGCAACTGGACCGAAGCCAGACCACTTTTGCCAATTTACTGCAGGAGGCTGGCTACAAAACCGCAATAGCCGGCAAGTGGCAACTGGGCAAGGAAAAAGATGCTCCCCAGCACTTTGGGTTTGAGGAATCCTGTCTTTGGCAGCACATGCTCGGAGCTACAGATGAAGAAGGGAATGACACCCGCTACTCCAATCCTATTTTGGAAATCAATGGGGTGCCGCGGCATTTTGACGAAGGTCAGTTTTCTACTGATGTGACGAGCGACTTTTTGATTGATTTTATAGAAAGGAATCAAGAGCAGCCTTTCTTTGCCTACTATCCCATGATCATCACCCATTGCCCTTTTGTGCCGACTCCAGACTCCGAAGACTGGGATCCTAGCAGCCCGGGATCGCCTACTTATAAGGGCGATGCCCGGTACTTTGGAGATATGGTGAATTATATGGA
This sequence comes from Algoriphagus sp. TR-M9, assembly GCF_027594545.1. Classification (NCBI taxonomy): domain Bacteria; kingdom Pseudomonadati; phylum Bacteroidota; class Cytophagia; order Cytophagales; family Cyclobacteriaceae; genus Algoriphagus; species Algoriphagus halophytocola. Next base: position 3,274,897 of record NZ_CP115160.1, read on the forward strand.
CAAAACCATCGGGAAGATCATCGCCAAAGTAGACGAGCTAGGTTTAAGCGAGGAGACCATCATCATATTCACCGGCGACAACGGAACCGATCAACCTGTTGTCTCCAGTTTTCGAGGCAGGGCATACCCCGGAGGGAAAAAATTCACCACCGACAATGGAATCCATGTGCCATTACTCATCCAGTGGAAGGGAAAAATCCTCCCAGGTCTGGAAAATGAAGATTTGATAGATTTCAGTGATTTTCTGCCCACCCTAATGGATCTGGCGAAAGTGAAAATACCCAAGGAAACCCCGATAGATGGAGTAAGTTTCTACCCCCAGTTAATGGGCAAAAAAGGCAGCCCTAGAGACTGGATCTACAGTTGGTTTACACGAAATGGAGATTTGGAAAGTCTTAAGGAATTTGCTCGAAGCAAGGAGTACAAGCTGTACTCCACGGGGGAATTTTACCACGTCAAAGAAGACTGGATGGAGGAAAGCCCCTTGGCTCCAGATGAGCTAAACGCAGAAGCAAAGAAAGTCTATAAAACGCTCTCAAAGGCACTGGATAAATACGAAAACATCAGGAATTAGAAATGAAGCAGGAGGAGCAGTAATTGCGATCTCAAGGACCAGCGGAGTTTGAAACACAGATCGAAACTTGAGGTTTACCAGTAGCAAATAAAGTAGAAAAGCTTACATTAGTAGCCTACAGACACCTAATATTCCAAGATGAAAAAAGCCATAGCTACCCTATGTTTTTTGCTTCTTTTGATAGTCCCATTGAGCTCATTTTGTCAAAGTAATGCAGACACTGTCACCCATAAAATTGCAGCTGTTCATAAGGAAAAATTAACCGGAAGACTATATAATGCCAGTACTGGTAACCCTATTTCCTCTGAGGAATTCAGTGAAATGATAGCAGAAAACCCGGAAATCAAACTGGAAAGGATTTACAACAATCGAGGAGTAGTAGAAAAATTTTTATATCATCCCGAATCCCCAAACTTCAGCCCAGATCAAGCTGCGAATAAGCCTCAAGTGGGAGAGGTTTTTCCCGATTTAATAGTCAATAGCGTCGATGACGAAGAAGTAAGCATAGCGCATCTAAAAGGACAATGGATCATTATTAGGTTTGGTTTTTTCACCAAAATGATGGACATGAATGATTATGGGATGTACCTGAAAAGCTTGGAAAATATCCCATCCGAAATCGCATATACAGCTATACATTTTTCTCTTGATAATGAGCAAGAAATCATCAAAACGTTAAAACTCCTATCCAAAAAGGAAAAATTGGTAGCCAATTGCAGGAATTTCTTTGACATGTTACATATCAAAAATATGCCGACCACACTTCTGGTGAATCCCCAGCAAAAGGTAGTCAAGTATTTTACCCGAGAAAATTATTCTGAAATCCCAATAGTGATTACTAGTAATGGAATCAATTGATACCTGATTCTTCTGCCAAAGCCAACTCCTTCCTTCAAATAATGGGCTTGCTTTGTAAGTATTTTGAGCCAAATTTGCCCGAACTCAATTTCATGACTTTTTGGTATGAAATGAGCTTTGAATAACTGACTTCGAGAACAAAACTTCTCTTCTTAAAAGTTGAATCATGATTATGCATTGGGTTTTCCCGACTTATCGGCAAAGGCATTAATTGCAAGAAAATCAGGCTGTCTGAAAACTGAGGTATCCCATACCTATGTGATGGTAAACCTGCCGGATCGGTAGGCAGGGTTGAAAACAGCAATATAATAGCTGATTTTTCCAGGAGATTCCTCTTTGCCAACCTTAAGGCTGTGGCGTAGAATTAGGAATGCATATTTCAGGTTGTACCACAAATACCTAAAACACCTACCCCAGCTGAAGGTGATCCAGAGTAATTCCAAGAAGCATTTTTTCCTCTACCACCCGAAAACCCAATCTCAGATAAAGCCTCTTTGCATCTGGATTTGTTTGATCTACTAATAAGCCTAATTTTTTTCCACCCTTATGTACGAACTCATCGATTAAAAACCTCAACAATTCTGACCCTAGCCCCTTCCCTTGATGCGCTGGATCTACCGCTAGCGAATCCAAGTATATTTCACCGGCTTGCGTTTCTTCCTCCACCTCCAATTCTGCATCAAAATGACAGTGAATGTAATCCAGTACAGGTTTTCTCAATTCATTTAAACAGGCTCCGTCATAGACCAGGGCAGCGGCCAAAACCCTTGCCCCCTGAACCAAAACATAGCAATTCTGAAATGAATATTGATTGTATTCTGCGGCCACAAAATGAAGTAAAAAGCGCTTGGCTTTATCAAAATCTTGATCCCCGATAAATTTATAAATCACATCCCCGGTAGCCTGCATCAACAGGGTAGCAATTACTTCTGAGTCAATAATTTGAGCTTTCCTAATTCGCATTTACTTGGCAATTCAGCTATAATCCACACAGCTTCCCATAGTTTTTCCCGGAGGCTATGCACTTTATACTAATTGATTTCGGCAGACCCAAAACCACCCCCAGGTATTACCTAATAGAATTCGCATCAAAAGTATTTATTTATCGCTCAGTTTAATATATTCAAACTAATTAACCACCGAAACATGAAGATAAGACTACTCACCCTACTTTTCTTGCTGCTCCATACTTTGGCTTTCTCCCAGGTCAAAATAAATGAAAAACAACTCGATGAAAGACTCAGAGCACTGCAAAAAGCTACCCAAACAGTTGGATTTTCTGTAGCCATAGTCCAAGGGAATGAAGTAGTCTATTCTAAAGGATTTGGGTATAGGGATTTTGAGAATGAAACCCCAGCAGATGAAAAAACTCTGTTTGCTATTGGCTCTTCCTCCAAAGCCTTTACTGTTGCCTTGCTTGGAATCATGGAGGACGAAAAAGGCTTGAAATTCACTGATAGCCCAAAGAAATATCTTCCTGAGCTGGAGTTTTACAATGATGATTTGAATAATCAAGTCACAATTCTGGATATGATCAGCCACCGTACTGGATTGCCTAGGCACGATCTTTCCTGGTATCTTTTCCCCACGGAGGACAAGGACAGTTTACTGGCTAGAGTCAAGTATCATGAACCCTTCACTGGTATCCGGGAGCAATGGTACTATAACAACTTCATGTATCTCGCTCAAGGGCTGATTACTGAAAAGCTAACAGGTAAAAGCTGGGAAGACAACATCAAAACGAGGTTCTTTCTGCCTTTGAAAATGGCTACTTCCAACACCAGCATAGCGGAGATGCAAACCCACGAAAATATTTCAAAAGGCTATGTGTTGGAAAATTTTGAAACCAATGAAGTGACCCCATATTACAATATCGCAGCGATCAGTCCGGCGGGAAGTATCAATAGTAGCGCCATAGAAATGGCCAACTGGGTAAAAGTTTGGCTGAACAAAGGCAAGTTTAATGATACACAAGTTCTCCCGGAGGCTTATGTAGAAAAAGCCATCAACCCATTGATGCTTGTAGGTGGGGGAATTGGAGACAAACAATTTCCTGACCAGCACCTGAACAGCTACGGATTTGCCTGGTTCTTATCCTCCTACAAAGGTCATTATCGTCTAGAACATGGCGGAAATATCGATGGGTTTTCTGCAAACGTATCCTTTTTCCCTACAGACAGCCTTGGCATCGTAGTACTGACCAATCAGGATGGCTCTTCTCTTCCTTCATTGGCTAGAAACGCCATTTCTGATGAGTTACTGGAGTTGGAGAAAACAGATTGGGAAGCTTACTATTTAGAGAAACTGGCAAAAGCCAAGGAGCAAAACGAAAAATCTGAAGCAGAGGAGAAAGCAAATACCGTTGCCAATACGCAGCCTTCTCATAGCCTGGCGGAATACACGGGAAAATACCAGCATCCGGGATATGGTACTTTCAAGGTACAGCTAGAAAACGACTCTCTTTGGGCTCAATTCCCAAGGGAAAAAATGCACCTGGCGCATACGCACTACGATATTTTCAAACCCCATCCGGTCAAAGATGGCAAGGTGGACCCGGAGTCAGGCTTGGCCTTGAATTTCAATTTTCAGACCAATGACATGGGAGATATTTCTGCCTTAAAAATCAAACTTGAACCTACTCTAGATGCTATTTCTTTCACTAGAAGCCCAGAGGAGATCGCTGTATCTGAAGAAAAACTAAACAGCCTCGTGGGCTTGTACGATCTATCCGGTACGGAACTGAAAATTTCCTTGGAGGAAGGACAGGTAAGACTTTTAGTACCTGGCCAACCTGAATACACGCTGATTCCTACAGGGGAAAATGAATTCGCCATCAAGGGACTTTCCGGATTCAAAGTGAAATTCGAAGAGCAGGAAGAAGGTCTGAAAATGCATCTGATTCAACCTAACGGAACCTTCACCGCTACCAAAAAGTAAACCTGCAAATTGGCTCCATTGAACATGAAAAAGGTGACAGTCGTAGGTTCGGGAATTATAGGATTGACAACTGCCATTTTATTGCAAGAGGCCGGATTTCAGGTTAGAATTATAACAAAAGAAAACTTTGACCACACAGTTTCCCATAAGGTAGGAGCCATTTGGTTTCCTTTTGAGAT